>JBDTVX010000097.1:0-15393 GCA_040007015.1 Ferruginibacter sp.
AGCCCAAAAATAAGATTTAAATGGCAAACCATTCAGCAACTAAGAAAGATGTGCGGCAGAGCAGCAAACGTAACGAACGTAACCGTTATTACGGTAAAACAACCCGTAATGCGATACGCGATATCAGGGCGTTAGAAGATAAACCAGGTGCTATCGAAAAACAACCGGTTGTTGCGTCTATGATTGATAAATTAGCTAAGCGTGGCACTATTCACAAGAACAAGGCTGCTAATTTAAAAAGCAAACTCGCCAGGAAGATTAATGCGCTGGCAAAATAATTTTGTCTTTTTGTTTATATTATTACAACCCGCCAGTTTATCAACTGGGGGGTTTTTTATTGACAAATTGATTTCATTCAATTCAGGCGGATATCAGCCCCCATAGTGCGCTGTCACTCCTGCCATTTCAGCAACTCAAATCGGGAGCGGTTTTTTTAAGTTTATGGTTAATATTCTACCATGTTTTTTCTTTGGAATAGAAAATGACGCGGGCGAAAATATTGTAGCTTGTGAAAAATTTACTACCGCATGAAGCTTCCTGATATTATTTTATTCTACCTTTTTTTATTGTTTTCATTTACAATTTCCAACGCACAGCAATGCAGGTTTGAAAAAACGAATGGAAAAGAAACGACCACTTATTTTGAAGCCATTGCCTGGTTTAAGCAATTGGATCAAAAATCGCCATTGGTACTTGTTAAGCAAATGGGCGCCACCGATGCAGGTTATCCATTGCACCTGGTATTGGTAAGTAACGATGCCAAATTTGATGTTGCAAAGTGGCACCGGGAAAAGAAAGTAATCATACTGATCAATAACGGCATACATCCCGGCGAACCGGATGGCATTGATGCAAGTATGATGCTGGTAAGGGATATCGTTACAAAAAAAATAAAACTGCCCGGCAACGTTGCGCTTGCATTTATCCCGGTTTACAATATTGGCGGTTGTTTAAACCGGGGTTCTTTTTCACGGGTAAATCAAAATGGCCCGCTGGAATACGGCTTTAGGGGCAATTCGCAAAACCTTGACCTGAACAGGGATTTTACAAAATGCGACAGTAAGGAAGCAAGATCGTTCACTGAAATTTTTCATTTGCTTGATCCGGATATACTCGTAGATAACCATGTGAGTGACGGCGCCGATTACCAGCATACCATGACACTGATCACGACCCAGTACGATAAGCTTGGACCTGGCCTGGGTACCTGGCTGAAGCAAAGCTTTGAACCGGCGTTATACAAAAGCATGGCAGCGAAAGGATGGATCATGGCGCCTTATGTAAATTTTGAAACGGCCTCGCCGGACAACGGCATGGAGATGTTCTATGATCCGCCAAGGTATTCCTCGGGCTATGCGGCATTGTTTCAAACAATTGCTTTCGTACCGGAAACGCATATGCTAAAACCTTATAAAGAGCGTGTACAATCTGATTATACACTGATGCAGGCCATGATAGAACAGGCAGGTGCCAATGCCACTGAATTAATTACTCAAAGAAATAAGGCCAGGGCAGCGGTGATAGAAGAGGATTTATTTCCTTTAAGCTGGCAGGTTGATTCAACCAAAAACGCCATCATCCGTTTTATGGGTTATGAACCAGCTTTTAAAACAAGTGATGCTACGGGTTTACAAACCATGTATTATGATCACAATAAACCCTTTACAAAAAATGTAAAATTCTTTGATGTATTTACGCCGGTTGGGTTAATAAAAAAACCAACCGCGTATATTATTCCGCAGGGATGGCATGCTGTAACTGACCTGCTAAAACTAAATGGTGTTAGGCTTCAGCCCTTCCTACACGATACTTTAATTGAAGTGGAGGCCTATCATATCGACGACTATAAATCGGCTCCCCGGCCTTATGAAAAGCATCATAAAAACAGCAGTGTAAAAGTTTCGGTAACTACTCAGCCAATAAAATTCCTTCGGGGGGATGTATATATTGCTATGGATCAAAAGGCCAACCGCTACATCACGGAAATGCTGGAACCAACAGGCGATGACAGCTTTTTTGCGTGGAATTTTTTTGATGCCATCCTCCGGCAAAAAGAAGGTTATAGCGATTACCGCTGGGACGGAATTGCTGCACAGGAATTAAAGAACAATCCCGGGCTGCAACAAAAATTAAATGATAAAAAAAAATCGGATACCAAATTTGCTGCCGACGCTTCTGCGCAACTGGATTTTATTTATAAAAACTCTCCTTACTATGAGCCG
This sequence comes from Ferruginibacter sp., assembly GCA_040007015.1. GTDB lineage: Bacteria > Bacteroidota > Bacteroidia > Chitinophagales > Chitinophagaceae > Ferruginibacter. The sequence goes on from JBDTVX010000097.1 coordinate 2,223, forward strand.
GAGCACATGCGTTATCCGGTATTTCGTTTTGTAAAATAAATTTATTGGGAATTATAAAACGCGATCCGGTAGCTACCGGATTTCACGAAATAAGAAACAATATACATTGATTCCAATTCGTATTATAAATTGGTGCAATACTATATATTTGTTTTACATAAAAATTAACCCGCATGAGTGACGAAGTTTATGCGATCCCGCTACGGTTTCGCAAGATGGAGAATTTGCATATTGTATTCTGGTTATTGAAAGACATCAGCTGGTGCATGATCTGGCGGCCGCTGGGTGTGGCCATGATTTTCCCAACGCTTATTATTTCGATTGTTATTGCCGTACGCACCAGGCAATACATGAGTGAAGTGTGTCATAATGTGGCCATTGTAGTATGGATCATGGCCAACTCCTACTGGATGATCAGCGAATTTTTGCATTTCGATGATATCCCATTATTTGGTGAGTACACCTACAAACATTTAGCGATCATCCCTTTTGCAATAGGTATCCTTATCCTTGCTTATTATTATGTATGGTGGAGGCCAGGTCATAGGGATGCCTTGGAGACGATGTGAGGTATTCGGAACCACGAGCATTTGCAGATAACATCTTTTAAAAAGGTGTCATCTGTAAGAAATTATTCGTCTTCAATACCCGCATCATTATCGTAATAATATTCACTCATTCCAATATGTGCATCAATAAATGGCTGGAGGCCGCCAAACTATTGCAATATTTCCTCTCGGCAAAGATGCGTATTCTGAGTTGACAGCATCGTATGCCAGGACGACCACTGATGTAGCGTAAAATTTTTTCAAAGCTTATGCCTTTGCGCATTGGCATGTATGTAAACTATTGCCTGAGTGAAGTGGCTTTCTTTGCCTATTTCTATTCTTTTAAAAGGCCGGTTAAAAAGATTACCCTTTCTCATCTGCTGCTTATTAAATGCCATAGAATAAGCTATAAAAAAACGTTTCCATTCAAACTCAATCAACAATTCGATAGTTGATTGATCACTTAAATATTTTTTTCTGTTCGATTTAGATCGTCTGCCTGCAAACTACTTAAATATTCTTTTATTTTTTGTTTAGTTTTAACCCGTATTAAATTATGAAAATGATTAGGAAGCAAACACCAGCAAAAAGCATCCAGATAAGGCTGTAGATATTTTGCAAATTGTTTTAAAAAATACGCCTTGTTTCATCGTTTCTAAAAAGCAGTTCTTTGTTGTTGGTACGGTTGTAAGCATGAAAAATGCCGTTTTCGTAAAAATTGGCAAAATTTTTTTTCATTTGACTTTTTTAAACCGATTAATTAGATACCGGTAAGAAACGATTTTTTTGCATATTTAAAGGCCGGGTTTCCCGAAGAACTAAACTTTCCCGTTGTATATTTGCAACCGCGTTAATAAAAGCTCAATAGAATTACTGAACATGAATGGAGCGTCGCCAATAAAGCTCAATCAGGGCTCAACTGCCGGCAACAAAAAAAATAAAACATCAAACCAAAAACAAAATTTCAATGTATCGCTCTCATACCTGTGGTGAATTAAGAATTGCCGATATAAAAAAAGAGGTAACCCTTAGCGGCTGGGTGCAAACGGTTCGCAAATTTGGCAGCATTACTTTCGTGGATATACGGGACCGCTATGGTATTACGCAATTATTATTTTCGGAAGCCCTTAATACGAACCTGGATGCCAACCCCCTGGGAAGAGAATTTGTATTGCAGGTAAAAGGCACGGTAAATGAACGGAGTAATAAAAATGTAAATCTCCCTACCGGTGAAATCGAGATCGCTGTTGGTGAATTTACTGTTCTGAATAAATCCGCCGTACCTCCCTTTTCTATACAGGACGATACTGATGGCGGTGATGAACTGAGAATGAAATACCGGTTTTTGGACCTGCGCAGAAATATTGTGAAAAAGAACCTGGAACTGCGCTATGCAGTAAGCCGCTCTACGCGCAATTATTTGCACGAAAATAATTTCATGGATATTGAAACGCCTTTCCTTATCAAATCCACACCAGAGGGAGCAAGGGATTTTGTGGTACCCAGCAGGATGAATCCAGGCCAGTTTTATGCATTGCCGCAATCACCCCAAACCTTTAAGCAATTACTGATGGTAAGTGGTTTTGACCGTTACTATCAAATTGTAAAATGCTTTCGTGATGAAGACCTGCGTGCCGACCGGCAGCCAGAGTTTACCCAGATAGATTGTGAAATGAGTTTCGTGGAACAGGAAGATATTCTGAACATGTTTGAGGGCCTCGTAAAACGCATTTTTAAAGATGTAAAAAATATTGACTACACTGATGCAGTAGATCGCATGACCTGGGAAGATGCTATGTGGACCTATGGCAATGATAAACCCGATATTCGTTTTGATATTAAGATTGCCAACTTGAAATTCCCGCAACATAGTTTTCCTAAGCAGGCATCTTTATCCGCTTTAATTGATGGCGCTTCTTTTGGCGTATTTGAGAATGCTGAAACCGTATTGGCCATTGCGGTGCCGGGTTGCAGTGACTATACGCGCAAGCAAACGGATGAACTAACGGAGTGGGTTAAACGCCCGCAGATAGGTATGAAAGGATTGGTATTTATAAAATGCCTGCCCGGCGACCCGGCGACGGGTAATACCGATAGTACCTACAAGAGCAGTGTAGATAAATTTTACGGTTCTGAAAAATTAAAAGCGATCGCCGATGCAGCCAACGCAAAAGCGGGTGACCTGGTTTTGATATTGGCAGGGACGGAAGAAAAAACCAGGAAAGCAGCCAGCGATCTGCGCATGTACATGGGCGAAAAACTTGGCTTGCGCAAATCAGGCGATTTTAAATTATTATGGGTGCTGGATTTTCCTTTATTTGAATATGCGGAAGAAGACAACCGCTGGGTGGCAAGGCATCACCCGTTTACTTCACCCAAGCCGGATCAAATTGATATCATGATCAATAACAATCCTGTGATAGAAAATGCCGCTGAATACCTTGCGCATCCTTATGCCGGCATTAAAGCCAATGCATACGATATGGTATTGAATGGCAATGAAATTGGCGGAGGCTCCATCCGTATTTTTCAGCGTGCGCTTCAGGAAAAAATGTTCGCGGCTTTAGGAATGGATGCTGCAGAGCAGCAACATAAGTTCGGCTTCCTGCTGGGTGCTTTTGAATATGGCGCACCACCGCATGGCGGACTGGCTTTCGGGTTTGACCGCTTATGCGCTATTCTTGGTGGCAGCGAAAGTATCCGTGATTTTATCGCCTTCCCAAAAAATAACAGCGGGCGGGATGTGATGCTCGATGCGCCGTCGTCTATTGATGCAAAGCAATTTGAGGAACTGCAGATAAAGCTGGATTTGAAATAATTTTTTTTACTTTATTAAATAAAACACGATCAATGATTATCGAAATTCCAAAAAATACAACAGAGAAAAAACAAAGCGCATTCTCAAAGGGAAACGAGTTAAAAAAAACGGCTTTGGCAAAGTTCAATTCATTTTTTGGAAAATTACCACTTATTGAAGATGGATTGATTTATCAAAAGAAGGTTCGTAATGAGTGGAGACAATTTACTTAGATACCAACATTATAATTTATGCATTTTAAGGCCTGGCTAATGTCAGACCTTATTTTAATCCGGAACCGTTTATCTCTATAATCACGGAAATTGAAATTTTAGGAGTAAAGGACCTGCCTGGTGCTGAAATACAAATCGGGGAAACTGCTATTGAGTTTTGTAGTGTTGACGCGCTCACTAAAAAGATAAAACAAAGGGCTATTTTCATTAAGAGAGCCGTTAAAATACCTGTTCCGGATGCGATTATTGCTGCTACGGCCATGGAAAGCGGGTTTTCTTTAGTTACTGCTGATAAAAGCTTTAAACGTATCAAAGACTTATCGCTTATTTTAGTAGAATTATAACTGAATTTTTATGAACTCATGATAATTTTAAATGCCTTAACTGCATTCCTTCCACAATTATTTCCTAACTTGAAAATATGACCAAAAGCCAAATACCGCTGGCAGAACGTTTACGTCCCAACGCTTTGAATGAACTGGCCGGCCAGCAACATCTTACCGGGAAAGGAAGTATTTTACGCACCGCTATTGAAAACGGTAAGGTGCCCAGCATGATCCTGTGGGGGCCGCCGGGTGTGGGCAAAACAACTATTGCCAATATCATCGCGCAAACCCTGAAGGTTCCCTTTTATACATTGAGCGCCATCAGCAGCGGGGTAAAAGAAGTGAGGGAAATCATTGAAGCAGCCAAAACACAACAAAACGTGATCTTATTCATCGATGAGATCCATCGCTTTAATAAGGGCCAGCAGGATGCATTTCTGGGAGCGGTGGAAAAAGGGGTTATTACCCTGATCGGCGCCACTACCGAAAACCCTTCCTTTGAAGTGAACAGCGCCTTGCTTAGTCGTTGCCAGGTGTATATATTGAAGCCATTGGATGAAGATGAACTGGTGACGCTGCTGAAGCACGCCATTGACACAGATGAAATTTTAAAAACAAAAAAGATCGAATTAAAAGAAACCGCCGCCCTCATCAATATCTCCGGCGGCGATGCCAGGAAGCTGTTCAACCTTTTAGAACTGGTAACTGAAGCGCTGGGCGACAACATCATTATCACGGATGATAAAGTGATGGAAATAGCCCAACAGCGCATAGCCATCTACGATAAAAAGGGCGACCAGCATTATGATATCATTTCAGCGTTTATAAAATCTATCCGGGGCAGCGATCCTAACGCCGCCGTGTACTGGCTTGCCAGAATGATAGCCGGTGGAGAAGACGTGAAATTTATCGCCCGGCGCTTACTAATACTTGCCAGTGAAGATATTGGCAATGCCAACCCCAATGCCCTGCTGTTGGCCAATGCTACATTTGATGCGGTTAATAAAATTGGTTATCCCGAATCGAATATCATTTTATCGCAATGCGTAACTTATTTAGCCAGTTCGGCCAAAAGCAATGCGGCTGTGATGGCAATAGGCCAGGCAATGACAGCGGTGAAACAACAGGGCGACTTACCGGTACCGTTACACATTAGAAACGCACCTACCAGGCTGATGAAAAACTTGGATTATGGTAAGGACTATGCCTATTCACATAATTATGAAAATAACTTTGCCGCCCAGGAATATTTGCCCAAAGAGCTTTCCGGGAGTACCTTTTATAATCCAGGCAATAATACAAGAGAAGTGGAATTGCGCAAATTTTTAAGATCTTTGTGGAAAGACAAATATAAATATTGAAGAAAGGCCGAGGGTTACACCTTACACCTTCAACCTTAGAGCTTACACCTTATAAATACCTGAAATGACATTGAACAACCTTCGTAATTGTTTTACCGCTATATTTTTCCTGGTAACTCTTTTTTCATGTAAGAAGGAAGTACTAACCGACACTACCGGCAATACAATCATCGCTAAAACCTTATTGAATGTATCCTATGGAACAAATCCGCTGCAGGCTATGGATGTCTATTTACCCGCAGGAAGAAACATATCCACCACTAAAGTAATGATCATGATACATGGCGGTGGATGGAGTTCGGGTGATAAGTCAGACTTTGCATCATTTGTAGATACAATGCAACGAAGACTTCCTGATTACGCTATTTTTAATATTAATTATCGTTTGTCAGCTTCCCCTTATAATTTATTTCCTACCCAGGAAATGGATGTAAAAGCATCCATTGAATTCATTTTCAATAAATCAGTTGATTACCAAATATCGGACAAATATGTTTTAATCGGGGCCAGCGCAGGTGGACATTTAGCCATGTTACAAGGTTATAAATATAACGTGCCCGTAAAACCCCGGGCCATTATATCATTTTATGGGCCAAGTGATTTAACAGACATGTATAACAATCCTGTTGGGGGTAATATTTTGATTTCGATACTGATAGCGCAAGCCATTGGAAAAATACCTGCACAGGACCCTCAATTATACACCAGTTCCAGCCCGGTTAGCTTTATTACAAACTTGTCGCCCCCCACTATTCTTTTACATGGAGGAATGGATGAATTGGTAAGCGCTAACCAATCTATTAATGTGAGCAATAAGTTAACAGCTGCAGGAGTAAACAATCAGTATGTATTTTATCCCTCCGCAGGTCATGGTGTATGGACAAACACATTATTATTTGATGCCTTTAATAAAATTGTATCATTCCTGGCCGCTAATGTCCTTTAGATTAATTGAGGGAAGAAGTAAAAACAGGATGCCCCTATCCACCTGCCATTGGCGCCGGGTAAATTATTTTTTAATGGAGTGTTTTATTTTACTTTTGTGAACATGCAAAGAAAGCTATTCATTCTTTCCCTTATATTATCGTGCTTTTCGGTTACGGCGTTTACACAAAAGGATAGTGCTGTTTATTTTAAGGGAGCAATTAAAGAGAACAGGAATCTACTGCACCGGAATATTATCCAAAATACCGTTACCCGGAACTTATCACTTCCCTTAAATGACGATACAGAAGAAAGCTGGGCAGATGCTTTTGGAGGAATGGAATTACTGCACTTCAGATCGCCCTGGGCGGATGGCAGGATCAACCTTGCTTTTGATTCGATTGAAAAAAGAAGTACGGATTTTCAAAGGGCATTATTAGAGCTGGTGTATTCCAATTATCCCGATCGCTTTATAAAGCAGGTAACATCATTATTGAAGAGCAGCGCGGATGCCAAAGTATTTGCAATGAGCGCCGAATACCTTTTGCTGAATAACCTGCACGCGCCCGCAGGCGCTGCGCTGGAAAATAAAAAAAACCAGCTTATCAAAAACGAAAAAGATGAAGCGATTACCAGGCAATTATCTTACAGGATCCAAAACCAGGCACATCAAAGAAATAGCATACCCGTTACCGTTATCCTCAGCCCGGATTTTTTAAAAGGCCATACCATACTTTACAGCTTTCAGCGTAAGAACCGAAACTATCCCGGCCTTGCTTTGATAAGGGATTCCACCGGAAATTTTATAAAAGATGAACACACTGGTTTTTTTTCCGTGCCGCAGTTAGCAAGAAGCATTAATAACCTGCCAGGCTATTTAACCAATGGAAACACACCACAGGGAATTTTCAGGATGTATGGGTTCGATACCAGTAAAACTTATTTTATCGGCCCCACTGCCAATATACAGTTGACCATGCCTTTCGAAACCAGCCTCCAGCATTTTTTTAATGATTCTACCATTACTGATACCGTATGGACGGAAGAATGGTACAAAAAGCTATTGCCCGCAAGTATTAAAAATTGTTGGCCGGTATGGGAGTCCTTCTATGCCGGGAAAGCGGGCAGAACCGAGATTATCGCACATGGCACTACCGTAGATCCGGAGTATTATGCCGGTGAAAAATACTATCCGCAAACGCCTACAATGGGTTGTCTGTGCACCAAAGAAATATGGAGCGAAATAAGTGGAAAGCGCCTGGAAAGTGATCAGCAAAAATTAGTAAACGCTTTGCGAATGGCTGGTGGCCCTGATGGATATTGTGTTGTAATAGAAATAGATGATGCGCAAAAGCCCGTTACCGTTAATGAAATTTTATCATTGCTAAAACCGGTGGCCTCAAAATGAAAGAAGATATCAGTAACAGGAATGATATAGAAAAACTGATCATTCATTTTTATGAAAAAGTAAAACCCAACCCGGTCATTGGTTTTATTTTTACGAGCGTGGTTGATATGGATTGGGAGCATCATATCCCGGTGATCGTTGATTTTTGGGAAACCATTTTATTGGACAACCCGGTTTATAAAAAAAATGCCATGGAAATACATTATGAACTCGATAAAAAAATCCCTTTACAAAAAATATATTTTGAAACCTGGCTTTCCTTATTTACCGCAACTGTAGATGAATTATATGAAGGCAAAACAGCAACCCTGGCAAAAAACCGCGCAAAATCAATAGCATCAGTTATGTTGTTTAAAATGGAAGCCATCCATAATAAAAAAAATCTTCTCTAATGAGCCTGGACTGGCAATTCAATTCTTTTGATGAATTATCAACTACCCGGTTATACGCGATCATGCGGTTACGCAACGAAGTGTTTGTGGTAGAGCAAAATTGCGTGTACCAGGATGCTGATAATAAAGATGAAGTAAGCTTTCATATAACGGGATGGGATGACGATACGCTTGTAGCCTATTGCCGTATCTTACCACCTGGTATTTCTTTTAAAGAAGCCAGCATTGGGCGGGTGGTAATATCCCCCGACTACAGGCATTTCGGTTATGGCCGGCAACTGATGGAAAACGCCGTGGGGTTTACTTTGGACAGGTTCATTTGTAAAAAAATTACCATCAGTGCACAACTTTACCTGGAGAAATTTTATGAATCAATTGGTTTTGTCAAATTAGGTGACCCATACCAGGAAGATAATATTCCCCATATAAAAATGCGGTTAAGTGTATAATTTTTTCTTTTTCGTACAATATTTAACCTCGCTTCCCGTTAAGTTTTCAACTGATACTTTGTAGCGATCTTTTGCAACAGATTATATGGCCAATATCCCGGTATCCTAAATAAGTTAATGCAATGGAAAATCATTTGTTTTATTTTATTAGTATAAGCTCACTACCTGTATTCTCTACAGCTTATTTTTCTTCTTCCACCAACGCACCACATTTTATTTTAAGGAACAAAGGCAATATACCGGCAGTGTATATAGCGGTTGACGGATACCCTCTAATGTCATTGAAACCAACTTATGCGGATTATCAACCTGGCCTTCAACTGCGCATTTCAAAACAAGTTGAATCAGGATATTAATTGTTAATCAATATTCAAACTATACCCAAATGAAAAATGAACTGGAGACCAGCCCCCTCTTATTTAAAATGATCTTATTGGTTACCGGTTTTATGCTGGTGATGGTGTGTAGCAAATCAATGGCAGCAGCATTACCAACTGCTTCTGGCGCCAGCGCACGGGTAGCGGTAAATTTCAAAAACGACATCGTGAAAAATGAATTGAGGATCAGGGTAATATCCGGCACAGAAGCCGTCCTGCAATTATTTATTTTCACGCCTGATGGAATATTGATCAGGGAAGTTGCAGTGTCGGCGCATAGAAAAACAACCATCCGTTGTTTAAAGAAGGGCTTTTACTTGTATGAATGTTTTCATAAAGATGAAAGAGTGAAAAGTGGCAGTTTAATAATAAAATAATCTTGTAGTCGTTTTGGTGATGCTTACAATAAAGTAGCAAAGTGATATAAAAGAAGTTAAACCCCGGGAACAACGTAGACCTTACCCGTACGCTGGCTATCTCTGAAACCACAATTTCAAAAAACTTCCCTATTGACCTTTACTGCAAAAAAGGCCCGTACTTTAAAAGTATGGGGCTTTTTTTTATGTCGGATCTCTGATTTTTTGCGCTGATTTATTTTAAACCGGCAGGTCATTATCATCTACTTGCTGGAAATATTACTTTGGGAGAGATGGGTGAAGGCATGGGTGCTTAATCAGGTTAAATTTAGTGTTGAAAAAATAAATGCCTGTACTTCCGGTATATCAGACATCAAAAAATCAGGCATCAGGCATTGGAATTATTCACCCTCCGGATCTAAATTTTCCAGGAAGTCTTTCGCATCAAAAGGTTCATCATCATCCGGGAATGTTGCCGGATCATTAAAAAGGTGCCATTCATCCGGCAGGTCATTTTCCTTATCAAACGAACTTACCCATTGAATAAATATTTTTTTAAATACTTCAATTTCATCCTTCAATACATCCAGGTATTTTTCTTCAATATCATGAATGGCATTGCAGGCCCACAACTGGGCCTTCAGCTGGCAGATATTTACTTTAATAATTACCGCGCTTTCCATTACAATACTGTACACTTCATCCACCCCCAGCGCCCCCTTTATTTTGGCGGGAATGATCATGGCATTTTCCAGCATCAGGCGCCTGGTTATTTCCGCGTGCTCATCATCAGGCAATACGTCGCAAATAGTTTCGGTTAGATTTAAGATATCAATTGCTTTCTTAAACAATGCGTTGCCATGAATCTTAAGCGGTTTCCAGCTTTCATGATCGCTTTCACCGGATTCATCATTAAAGTTTTCGGCATCGAAAAAGTTGCCCAAATTATCATCACTCATACATAAAATTTTTATGTTAACTCCGCCTTTAAATATTGGCCCGTAAAACTTCCTTTTACTTTTACCAGGTCTTCCGGCACTCCCTCAAATAAAATTAGTCCGCCGCCATCACCACCTTCGGGGCCGATATCAATGATATGATCCGCCACTTTTATCACGTCCATATTATGTTCAATTACCAAAACCGTATTGCCCCGGTCCACCAATTTATTCAATACTTCCAGCAAGTGCCGGATATCCTGGAAATGAAGGCCCGTGGTTGGTTCATCTAAGATATAAAAAGTTTTGCCGGTATCCTTTTTTCCAAGCTCGGTAGATAATTTTACGCGCTGGGCCTCGCCCCCGCTAAGCGTTACCGCACTTTGACCCAGTGTAATATAACCCAGTCCAACCTCCTTCAACACTTTTATTTTACGGTAAATAAATGGCACCGCCTGGAAAAATTCCACTGCTTCATCTACCGTCATATCCAATACATCGCTGATCGACTTTCCTTTATACCTGATCTCTAAAGTTTCGCGGTTATATCTTTTGCCATTACACTTCTCGCAATGCACATATACATCCGGTAAAAAATTCATTTCAATTACCCGCATACCTCCTCCTTCGCAAACATTGCACCTGCCACTTTTTACATTAAAGGAAAAACGGCCCGCATTATAACCACGGATCTTTGCTTCCGGCACTGCTGCAAACAATGTCCGGATATCGGTAAAAAAACCGCAGTAAGTGGCAGGATTACTTCTCGGTGTTCTTCCGATCGGGGACTGGTCTATCTCAATTACTTTATCAACATGCTCCAGACCCTTGATGGACTTATATTCCAGGGGCATCATTTTTGAATCATAACAGTGCTTGCTCAGCAAAGGATAAAGTGTTTCATTGATCAGCGTAGATTTACCGCTGCCACTAACACCGGTGATCAGTACCAGTTTGCCCAGCGGAAATTTTACAGCCAGGTCCTTTAGATTATTTCCTTTGGCGCCTTTTAATTCTAAAAAATGACCGTTCCCTTTTCTTCTTTCTTTTGGCACTTCGATGGATTTTTCACCACTTAAATATAGCGCAGTGTCCGATCTGGAATTCAATACCTGCTGCGGTGTGCCCATCGCAACTATCTCGCCCCCATGCTTACCAGCTTTAGGGCCAATATCCACCAGGTAATCGGCTGCCAGCATGATGTCTTTATCATGCTCTACCACCAACACGCTGTTGCCGATATTTCTTAAATTCTGCAGTGCGCCGATCAATCGCCGGTTATCTCTCTGGTGCAAGCCAATACTGGGCTCATCCAGTATATAAGTGATCCCCTGTAGTTGCGAACCGATCTGCGTAGCCAGCCTGATGCGCTGTGATTCGCCACCACTCAGGCTTTTGGAAGAACGGCTGAGCGTTAGATAGGTTAATCCCACATCCAGCAGAAATTGTAACCGTTCCCTGATCTCCTTTAATACATCTTTGGCAATCGCATTTTGTTTTGTGCTCAATCTTTTTTCAACGCTTTTAAACCAGCCGGCCAGTTTATCCAGGTCAAGCGAACTGAGCTCAGCAATATTTTTGTCATCTACCTTAAACCACAGGCTTTCTTTTCTTAGTCGGCTGCCATTACAGGTAGGACAGGTTTTCAGTTCCATAAACCTTTCAACCCAGTCTCTCATTGCCTCTGAAGTACCGCTGCCGGTGAACCAGCGTTTTAGCATGGTGATAATGCCTTCGAAGTCTCCGGCTCCGCCAATACCCGAAGAGGTTTCCAACCCCTCTGCTTCAAAGCCGGTTTCGTTCAGGTCGAAGTCACCGCTGTCTTCATTGCCGGTGCCATTGGCATGGCCGTATAATAAAGTATTTAATGCTTCCGGCGACAGGCTGTTGATTGGTTTATCCAAACTGATCTTATTCCTTTTCGCTACTTCTTCTACCTTTTTATACATGTATGCTTCCCGCTCTTCGCCCAGCGGTGCGATACCGCCATCCCTGATAGATAATTTTTTATCGGGTAATATAGACTCCATACTAATCGTGTACACATTTCCCAGTCCCTTACAGGTAGGGCATGCTCCATAGGGGCTGTTAAAAGAGAAGGCATTGGGGGATGGTTCTTCATAACTAATACCCGTATCCACACACATTAATTGCTTACTGTATTGAACAACCTTATTGTCATCGTTGATCAATAGAAACATCAGGTCTTTACCCACCTGCAGGGTTTTCTGAACACTTTGACTAAGCCTCAGTTTCATATCGTCCGTAACTGCAAGCCGGTCAACCACTACTTCTATATCATGAATTTTATAGCGGTCCACCTGCATTTTTGCAACCAGGTCCTTTACCTCGCCATCGATCCTCACTTTCAAATATCCCTTTTTACGAATATCTTCAAACAATTCCCTGTAATGACCCTTTCGGCCACGTACCAGCGGCGCCAGTACACTGATCTTTTTATTCCTGAATTTTGAAAAAATATTGGATACAATTTCCTCTTCGCTGAACTTCACCATCTTTTTGCCCGTGTTATAGCTAAATGCCTCGCTTGCCCTTGCGTAAAGCAGCCTCAGGAAATCATATATCTCGGTGATGGTGCCTACCGTACTCCGCGGGTTTTTATTAGTGGTCTTTTGCTCAATGGAAATTACCGGGGAAAGCCCTGTGATCTTATCTACATCGGGCCGCTCCATATCTCCCAAAAATTGCCGGGCGTAGGCGCTAAAACTTTCCATATAGCGCCGCTGGCCCTCATTATAAATAGTATCAAATGCCAGGGATGATTTGCCGCTACCGCTTACCCCGGTAAATACCACCAATTGATTCTTTGGAATTTTAATGTCAATATCCTTCAGGTTGTGTTCCCTTGCCCCAAATACTTCAATAAAATCTGTATGAACTACTTCTTCTCCAGGGACTTTTGTTTCTTTTACCATGTATGTTTGCTTAATGTAAAGGTACAAAACAAAATGAGCGGGATAAAGTTGATGACTTCTTTGTTAGTAATTTGCATCCTTAAACAATGGGTATGTCATTTAATTTATTTGGCAAAAAGGAAGACG
>JBDTVX010000098.1:0-15335 GCA_040007015.1 Ferruginibacter sp.
GAAATATTTGCACTCACCGTGTTTCCAGGTTACTCAAACTTATTAATTCTTAATATCCATCCTAACCAAAGCCATATAGAAGTTCTGCTGCTTAGTCCAAAATTATTACTGGCGCAATATCGTGGCAAAGATTTCGATTGACAATGGTTCTAATTGCCAATCGCCACACAGTTCCAGGTAATATTATAATCCACCGAAGCATTATCTGTATTAATAATTTTTGCAAGACAACTATTGGTATCGCAACCACGTAAAACCAAAATTACCCTGTCAAGTTCACCTACCGTGCCTCCTGTAAAATTAATATCACCAACAAGTACAGTTGGCGGACTTGTAAAGCCTCCGCCAAAACCTATTACTGCAGTTAAGGATCCGTGTGGCCCCATAACTGCATGAAAGTTGCCAGTAGTAAAACGATAAATTTTTAGATTCGTGGCGCTGCTTGGATTATAAGCAATACCATGGTTATTGTTTACCACCAAACTGCCCGTTATCGCGGCATCATCGTTTACGGTCAGTTTGCCATTCTCTGTTACAGTCCCGGTAACGGTTAAATTTCCAGTCACTCTGGCAGCGCCTAAAACATCTAAAGGATAAGTAGGATTTGGGCTGGCGCCGTTGATACCAAAATTGGTAATACTACCCCTGCCATTTACGTCGAGTTCCCAGTCAGGAATGTTATCGTTTATGCCTACAAACCCATCGAAGAAGGATGTTCCCGTAACCTGCAATTTATAGGCAGGGTTTGGTGTATTGATACCTACATTTCCTGTTGCATAGTTTATAGAGTTTCCGTTTGCAGTCCACCTGCCGTCCATAACGTCCCAGTTGGTGCCATTAAAAAAGTTGAATTTATTAGTGGTGGTGTTAAAGAACATCATTCCTTTTGTCGGTGATGGAATAGAAATGGTGTCTGGTATCCTGGGTATCAAAACTCCTTTGTTGGGGCTGTTAACATCAAGCATCGCATTGGCAGCAGGTGGTGTGTTTGTTGCGTTAATTCCCACCTGGGCAATTAAAAAATACGGAGCAAAAGTTATTTGCAATAAAATGATTGATTGAAAAAGTTGTTTGGTTTTCATATTTCATAATTTTAGAAAGAAAAATTACGACTATAATTTGTCAAACTCTAATTAATTTTTGCATAATCCGCCTATCAAATATGACCAGTTCCCAGTAATTTTTCCTTCACATAATAATCCAAAGCCTGTGCGACAGGCAACAAAGGAAATTGATGCCAAAGCAGCACATGCAGGCAACAAAAGTATGGCAAAAACCGGGCAGGGCATGTAACATCGGCTATGTGGAAGCATCAGCAGTGTTGCTGGTTCGGCGTACAATGTTTAGCTTGAGTTCTTAACATCAGCACCTTATTATCAATAGTGGTTAATTATCGTGTTGTATAGAATACGCGTTGTAGATTGATAATCGAATCATTTGTAATTGCCAGTTTAATTTTTACCAAACTACCTGATAATGCTCCTTGACTTCATTGTAATTTTTTTATTTCTTTTATTTCCTTTTTCGGAAATAAACTTGCTGCACAAGATGACAGTAAAGTTTTCTTTTCAAAAAATAATTATGCCAATTTTTACGGAAGTAGGTTTGAAACTGATTACCAGCAAACGTTATCGGGCCATTTTAATCATTTCGAAATTATAAAAATAATAATGCCTCTATAGCGGCAGCACTTACGGCACATGGTGGTCAAAGTGTTGCTATTGGTTTACAACTTAATGAACAGGGAGTGTTTAACCTGGAGTTGCAACAAGCACAGCTTATATCCACCGGTTACATTTTGACTACTCAAACGGGACAAGGAAAAAAGGGTACAAAACCACGGCTTGATTTTTTCTATAGGCGGAATGTAAAAGATAATAAGGGCGGTGCTGTGAGGCTTTGTATTAAAGAAGAATTTCTTTATGGGTTTCTTATAAAAAGAAACAAAGCGTATTTTATAGAACCATTGAGCAGTATATAAGAGATGCACTTAAGGACGAATTCATTTTTTACGAATCAAAAGATGTAATCAGTAGCGGGAGGTGATGCTGGGAACCACATTTTACGAACATCCCTATTATTATTTCCAACCCCCACCCAATGCACGATACAATTCAACGATCGCGCTTAATTGCTGCCGTTGAAGGGATGCAAGATCCAATTCGGCCTGCAGAGCATTTGCCTGTGCTGTTATTACTTCCAGGTAATTGGCTAAATCACTTTTAAATAATAGCCGTGCATTGAAGATGGCACGATGCAGCGTATCAACCTGGCCCGTGGCAATTTGTTCCTGCTGTTTTAATTTATCCGCCTGTACCAAAGCATCCGAAACTTCGCCTACTGCCTGCAATACCGATTGCCTGAATTGAATAACGGCTTGTTCCCTTTGCAGTTTGGCAACTTCAAATTGTGTTTTTAATTGCCTTCTTCGAAAAATAGGTTGTGCTATTGAGCCAGCCGCCAATCCAAATAATGAACCGGGTACCTGGAACCAGTTGCTTGCCTTAAATGTTTCCCATCCGCCACCTGCGGTAATGTTTAATGCCGGGTACAAATTGGCCTGTGCAATGCCAACCCGTGCATTAGCCGCTGCAAGTGCCATTTCATTTGAGCGAACATCGGGCCGCCGGCTAACTATTGAAGCCGGCAGACCGGCCGAAAGGTTTCCGGTAGCGGAAAATTCGTTTAATGACTCGCTTCGCGCAACGATCCCCGGGAGGTGGCCTGTTAAAACCTGCAAAGCATTTTCCTGCACAGCAACACTTTGTTCCAGTTGCGGAATCAATATGGCAGTGGATTGCCTTTGTGATGCAGCCTGCTCAACAGCTAAGGTTGTGCCTACGCCGGCATCTCTCAATAATTTCGTTGCAACAGAAAAGCTATCGCTTAATATCAAATTCCGGCGCGCAATTTCTAATTGTTTGTCCAGCATGAGCAAATTGAAATAGCCTTGTGCAATGTTTGCCACCAATTGTGTTTGCACAGCCTTTGCCGCTTCATAGGTTTGGATATATTCTGCGAGCGTTGCTTCTTTTTGACGGCGCAATTTTCCCCATACATCCACTTCCCACGACAGGTTGGCGATCGCTACATAATTTTCAATGTGGCCTTGTCCTAAAAAGCTATTGGTACTTATCCCATTTAAACTATTTTTTGAGGGCCGGTTATACTGGCCTGTAATTTGAAAATTAAGTTCTGGCAGCTGCAACACTTTTGCCTGTTTTACCTGTTCCTGTGCAATATCAATTCGTTTTATTGCCAGCATCAGATCATGATTATAAGTTATTCCATGGTTTATTAAATTTTGTAAGGTGGTATCGGTAAAGAAGTTTTTCCATTCAATATCCGCGATGCTGCTGGTATCGGCAAAGCTTACCCCGTTGTACTGTTTGGGTAATTCCACGGTTGGCCGCTGGTATTCTTTGCCCACTTTACAGGAAAAAATAAGTAGAACAAGAAAACTGGCTATTGACCATTGAGCATTGACCATTGGCCGATGTGCTTTGACCACCCGATAGCTATAGGATGAGCATTGACCATTGACCGCTGTCCTTTTGCTATTTATCTTTCGGAACATAATTTCGTTGTTTGATATTTTAATATTTTTATTCTGCAAGGTGATCTGCAACAGAAGCGGTTGCACGTTCTGGTTTACCGGAAACTTTTTCCTGTAAGTATTGGAAAATGACGAAGAGAACCGGGATGATGAATACACCCAGCAATACGCCCGTAAGCATACCACCTGATGCACTGGCACCAATCGAACGGTTGCCCATTGCTGAACCGCCTTTTGCCCATGTAAGTGGAAGTAACCCTACAATAAAAGCAAGGGATGTCATCAGGATGGGACGCAATCTTAACTTTGATGCTTCCAGGGCAGATTCTACCAAACTCATGCCGGCCCTACGTCGCTGTACTGCATACTGTACGATCAGGATGGCGTTTTTTGCCAGTAAACCGACCAGCATGATCAGTCCGACCTGCACATAAATGTTATTATCAATACCATTTAGTTTAATGAAAATAAATACGCCGAGAATGCCGGTAGGAATGGAAAGAATAACTGCAAATGGCAAAATATAACTCTCGTATTGTGCTGCAAGCAGGAAGAATACAAAGACCAGGCTCAGTATAAAAATTACGGATATTTGTGAGCCCGCACCGATCTCTTCTCTTGTTTGCCCCGACCATTCGTAAGAAAAACCTCGTGGCAAAACAGTTTTTGTTACATCCTGGATTGCTTTGATGGCATCGCCGGTGCTGTACCCAGGTTTTGGAGTTCCATTAATGGTTACTGAGTTAAACAGGTTATTTCTTGTTACCGTTTCAGGGCCATATACTTTCTTCAGTGATACGACCGTGTTTATAGCTACCATCTCCCCCAAATTATTTTTTATAAATATATCATTCAGGGTAGCAGGGTCAGCGCGATAAGGGATATCCGCCTGCACAATAACCCGGTAAAATTTTCCGAAGCGGTTAAAATCCGATGTAAAACTGCTGCCGTAATAAATCTGTAGCGTCTGCAACAGGTCACTCATCGTAATGCCCAACTGTCTTGATTTTGCTTCATCAATATTTAGCATGTACTGGGGGTTACCGGTGCTAAAAGTGGTGAATGCAAAGGCGATTTCTTTTCGTTGCATCAATGCACCGATAACACTATTCGCCGTTCCGGCTAATTTATCAAGCGGGCCGCCAGTACGATCCTGGAGAATAAATTCAAAACCGCTGGTGTTGCCAAATCCCTGCACAGTAGGAAATTGAAAAAGAAAGATCTGTCCTTCTTTTATTACACTAAGCTTCTGGTTTATTATTTCCATTATCCCTTCAACGTTATCTACGGCTCCTCTTTTGCCTGGTGGTTTCATATGGATAAAACCGATACCATAATTGGAAGCAGCAGCATTTGAAATAAAATTTAACCCGGAAATGGCGCCGCGTTTTTCAATTGCTTCTACCTGGCTCAACAAACTGTCTACCTTGTCCATTACCGTTTGTGTTCTGTTCAATGAAGCGCCGGGAGGAAGATTTAATGACATCACAATAAAACCCTGGTCCTCGGTAGGAATAAAACCACTGGGGGCGCTTTTTACCATCCAAAAAGTGCCAAGGGCGATAATAACCAGGCCCGTAATGGCGATCCATTTTCGCCGTATCAAAAACTGTACGCTTTGCTGGTATCTATCGGTAGTAGCGCGGAATCCTGCATTAAATCCACTGAATATCCTGCTCAGAAATCCTTTTCTTTTAATGGTGCCGCCTTGCCCAACGGTGTGGGATACTTTTAAGAATAAAGCACATAAAGCAGGGCTTAGTGTTAAGGCATTTAGCGCGGAAATCAAAATAGCAGTTGACAGTGTAAACGCAAATTGTTTATAAAATACACCGGCCGGGCCCTGCATAAAACCAACCGGCACAAATACAGCAACCATTACCAGCGTGATAGAAATAATAGCGCCTGTTATTTCACTCATGGCCTGGATAGTGGCCTGCTTTGCAGGCAGTCCCGTTGTTTCCATTTTTGTATGTACCGCTTCCACTACTACAATGGCATCATCTACCACGATACCGATTGCCAGTACCAGTGCAAATAAAGTAAGCAGGTTAATGGTGAACCCAAATAACTGCATAAAAAAAAATGTTCCTATCAGCGCAACCGGTACTGCAATAGCAGGAATTAAAGTGGAACGAAAATCCTGTAAAAAAATAAATACCACGAGAAATACCAATACGAATGCGATTAATAATGTTTCCGCCACCTGAGCAATAGATTCGTCCAAAAAGTCTTTGGCGCTGTACATATTGAAGTAGGTTATTCCTTTGGGAAATTCTGCTGATGCTTTTTTCATTACCGCTTCCGCTGCGGTGAGGATATCGTTGGCATTGGACCCTGCTGTTTGAAAAATACCAATACCAGTACCCGGCTTACCGAAAGCAGAGAGGTTAATGCCATATGAAAAGGAACCAAACTCTACCCTTGCCACATCTTTTAACCGTATAAGCGAACCATCCGGAGTGGATTTTAAAATAATATTTTCGTAATCCTGGTTCTTTGATAATTTTCCCTTGTATTTGATAATGTATTCAAAAGACTGCGTACTGCTTTCTCCGAATCTGCCTGGCGCTGCTTCAAGATTTTGTTCCCTGATAGCACTTACCACATCCTGCGGAGAAAGATTATTTGCTGTTAAGCGATCAGGCTTAAGCCAAATGCGCATCGAATAATCTTTTGATCCAAATACCTGTGCCTGTCCCACCCCCGGTATGCGTTGTAATTCAGGAACAATATTGATCTTAACATAGTTCTGCAGGAAAGTTTCATTGTAGGCCGTATCGGTGCTGTATATCAGCGGTATGAAGATCATACTGTTTTGTTGCTTCTGTGTTGATATACCCGCCTGGATCACCTCCTGTGGCACCTGGCTGATAGCTCTTGAAACGCGGCTCTGTACATTTACTGCAGCCAGATCCGGGTTAGTGCCTACTGTGAAAAACACATTGATCGCCATTGAACCATCGTTGCTCGACGTGGAGGTCATGTAAGTCATGTTTTCAACACCATTGATAGCTTCTTCCAATGGAGTCGCTACTGCTCTTGCTACCACTTCGGCATTTGCGCCCGGGTACGATGCCGTTACCTGAACAGTTGGCGGGGCGATGTCCGGAAACAACGTGATCGGTAAAGTATATAATGATATTAATCCCAATAAAAGGATGATGATTGATACAACTGTAGATAAAACCGGCCTTTCAATAAATCTTTTTATCATGCGAATATTTTATGTTTTGTGTATGATGAGTTGTTACTCATGAATGATTGGAACTGAACTACCCGGGTGCCAGGTTCAATGGTGATAGTATAACTACATTGGTCTTGCTTTTAATAAGCTATCCATTGACATTGGGTGTGCTTGTATTACTGCTCCGTCTCTTAGCCGGTCAAGGCCGGTATACACAATTTTTTCTCCCTCCTTTATTCCTGCCTGAACTAAATAATAGTTACCGCTTGTACCGGTTATGGTAAGTGGTTTACTGGTAACCTTGCTACTATCCCCCACGGCAAACACAAAAACTTTATCCTGTAATTCAAATGTTGCTTCCTGTGGTATTATCAGCGCAGACCTAACGGTTCGCGGAATACGAACCTTGCCCGTATTGCCTGAACGCAACAGGCCATTTTTATTTTCAAAACTTGCACGAAAACTAATGGCACCAATTGTGTTACTGAATTGTCCCGAAACAATTTCTACTTTTCCTTTTTCGGGGTAAACGCTTCCATCCGAAAGAACCAACTCAACAGGGGGTACCTGCTTTATTTTTTCTTCAACTGTTTTTCCGGGGAATTGATTTTTGAATTGGAAAAAATCATTTTCACTCAACGAAAAATAGACATATACTTTATTGATCTCTGAAACAATGGTCAATGGTTCCGGGGTAGTTGTTCCTACCAGGCTTCCGGTTTTATGAGGAATTCTTCCGATATAACCGTCCACCGGCGCCTTGATCATCGTGTAACCCAAATTAATTTCTGCATTTTTCACTACTGCTTCCGCCTGTGATACATTGGCAGCCGCAGCGTCATAAGCGGACTGCGCCGTTTTCAGCTGCACATCTGATATTACATTGTTTTGTACCAGCGGCGTTAATTTGGAAACATTGATCTGTGCATTCACCAGGTTTGCCTTAGTAGCAATTAAACTTGCTTTTGCATTGTTTAATTGTGACTGGTAAGTATTGCTATTGATCTGGAATAGTGCCTGGCCTTTTCTTACATGGGCGCCTTCATCCACAAATATTTTTTCAATATAACCATCTATCTGCGGACGAACCTGGATATCCTTACTACCTTCAAGTGAAGCAGAATATTCCTGGTAGGTAGTGGCAGACATACTGCTCACCGTTATAACGGGTAGGGCCTCCGGCGGTGGGGGAGCATAACCGGCATTATCTGCAGAAGAATTACATCCATATAAAATAAATGATGCGATAATTATGAACGCCAATAATTGAAAAATATACCTTGTTTGTTTGATTTGCATAACTGTAATGTTTGGGAGACAAAAAATATTTATGGGTTAAAACAATTGAATGGGTTATGACTTCCAATAAATAATACGGATATCACGACAAATTTTTAAACTTTTGTTACGATTTAGGATGCAAAATAAAACATACAAATTTATTTACATAAATAAAATTATACGGGTGCGAATACGGCAATATAGGGGGTAAATTGCGGCTATTTTGAATGATGACAGGTAATTACCAGGAAGATCCGGACCGGCATGCATACAAATTATTTAATATACATCCCGGTTTTCATTATTTTATTTTCCTGCACATTCAGTATTTATTTAAATTTCTGTTTACAGGAATTACTAAATTAGCGACCAATCTAAAGAGTTTTATTAAATTCATAAATCCACGTTGCCCCCAATACGTGTTTTAAAATGCGACCAATATTTTTAATCATTAAAATCCTTGTACTTTGTAATCCAATTTTTGCCCAGTTGAAAATCCCTGCATTAAAATATACCTCTTCTGACGAAACTTTTTTAAGCGACTCAATTATCAAAGCGCTGACAAAAAAAAGTGACGTTGTAATCCTGTATATGGCATATTCAACCTGGAGCTGGAATGTTAAATACCAGGTAATCAACCACGACATCAATAATACCTGGCACTATAGCGTATTGTCTAAAAGCCTACTAAATGAAGATGATAAAGAACAAAAAATTTCCGCTATCGATCTGCCAAAAGCGTCCATAAAAAAAATCTGGCAGGCATTTATCGATAATGATTTCTTTGCAATAAAAAACGAGGCAGATATTAAAGTCAATTGTAAGGCCCATGTGTACGATGCCCTTCACTATGAATTTAGGATCATTACAAAAAAGCAGTATAAAATATTAGACTATTATGCCCCTGAATATTTTGAAAAGCAATGCCCCGGAAATATGGAGCGTCAGAAAATAATAAAGTGCGCAAAGATTGTATTTTCATTTACCAACTACAAATGAAGAATTGCACCAGCGGCAAACGTGATGATGTCTTAATCTCGTTTTATACCATCTTTTATGAAATCGGGCGCTGAAAAATTATCAAACTTTTTGTTGAATTCATCATGGTTAGCAATGCAGAAAGCGGGATATTTGGCTGGGCCAATCCAGCATAAATAATTTTTCTTTATTCTTTTCCGCAAATGATGCGATGATTTTGTTCTTTAATAAATTGCGGCGTAAAGGTGACACCTTTTAAAAAGGTGTCACCTTTACAGTTTTACCAATCCGGCATAACACTTTTTAACTATCTTTCATTCTAAATAATTAATGCATATGAAACAACTTCGCCTGCTCCTGGTCTTTTTGCCTTTCCTGCTGCAATCTTACAGCACCGGCAAAAGCGCAATTCATCAGCAAGATTCTAAAAAATGGGTGAGGCTGTTTAATGGAAAAAATCTTGAACACTGGGAACCAAAAATAGCGGGGCATGCTTTGGGGGAAAATTTCGGCAATACATTCCGTGTGGAAAATGCAATACTTAGTACGCGGTATGATCAATACGATAGTTTCAATAATCGTTTTGGGGCTTTGTATTTTGATAAAAAATTTACTAATTACAGGCTGAAAGTAGAATACCGTTTTGTGGGCAACCTTACGCCCGGCGCTCCTTCCTGGGGTTTTCGCGATGGCGGTATACAGTATCATTGCCAGGACCCGGCTACGGTGGGTTTAAACCAGCCCTTCCCGGTTTGCCTGGAATACAACCTGCTTGGCGGGAATGGTAAAGGCGAACGCCCTACCGGTGAAATATGCGCCTCGGGAATATATGTAGAGATCGATGGAAAAAGAAACAGTTCTTATTGCACTCCTCCGACCCTGAAAAAAACTTTTGATGGAGACCAATGGGTGACCGCGGAAATTGATGTAAGGGATGGAAAGATCACACATTATGTAAATGGAGAACCCATCCTTCATTTTGAAAATCCCCGTTTGGATGCTATGCATGCAGAAGCGAAAAAATTCATAGTAGCAGGAAATAACCTGGTAAAGGAGGGCTATATATCGCTCCAATCAAATAGTCACCCAATGGATTTTAGAAAGATTGAGATCATGGAATACTGACCGGTGTGTTTGTATTCGTACCATCGAAACGGGTGGTGGTTAGTAGCCAATTATTTATCATCCAAATATTACGTTCCATTGGAACGTATGGTATGTCGATCGTATACCTGCACCATGCGTTCCTAATGGAACGCTAAAAAGCAAAACTTTTTTCTACCACCAATTATTCCTGCGGAACAGTAAGTCTTGTCGAATCTTAACCTAATGATTATGTGGTGAGTAGGGTTTTCCTGGTTCACTGGTTACCAGGTAAATATCAAATAAGCCGCAACAATAAAATTAACCGGTACACAAACTTATATTGTCGGGCAAGGGGCAATTAACATAATACTTAATCCCTGCATTTTGACAGAGGCGTTCCTGGTTGATAATCTTCAGGTGACTATAAGCGGAGACGTAAAATCTGCAATACGAAGCGCCCATGAACTTTGATGCACTGAAAACTTTGTTATTGAAAGATCAACCGATGATGAATCTGCCCGGGAAGTAATGAAGACTTTAACAGTGCTGCATTAATCAGCGGGAATCTTCTTTTTCCAGTTTCTTTTTTGCGAGCTTCATCAGTTCTTCTTCCTTTTTATTTATCAGGGGTAAAGAAGGCCTCATTTTTTTTAATTTCTCTAAAATTATTTTGCTGATAAGCAGGTGAGCATATTGTTTGTCATCAGCAGGAACAATAAACCAGGGAGCAAATTTGGTGCTGGTATGTTTTAAGGCCTGCTCATAAGCAGTTTGATAATCATTCCAGAATTTACGCTCCGTAATATCATCAGTTGAAAATTTCCAGTGCTTTTCTTTTTTTTCAATTCTTTCTAAAAAGCGATTGCGCTGTTCCTCCCTGGATAAATGAAGAAAAAATTTCAGGATTTGGGTACCGTTCTGTACAATACTTTTTTCAAAATAATTGATTTGCTTATAACGCGCATCCCAAAATTTGGGATCAATTTTTTTGGTACTGTCTATGCCCGGCAGGCGTTCGGCTAAAATAAGTTCGGGATGTACCTTTGAAATGAGTACGTTTTCATAGTGAGAACGATTGAATATAGTTATTTGGCCATGCATCGGTAATTTTTGAGCATGGCGCCATAAATAATTATGATCTAACTCTAAAGCAGAAGGATGTTTAAAGCTATGTACCAAAACCCCCTGGGGATTTATTCCACTCATAATATGCTTAACAGTTCCGTCTTTGCCGGAAGCATCCATTCCCTGTAAGATAATTAATAACGATTGCCGGTTCTCTGCATATAATTTGTACTGAAGATTGGCTATTTCTTCGATATATTTTAACAAATTCAATTCCTTTTTTGCAGGTTGTTCGATACTTCCGCGAGTGTCAATTTTAGAAAGCTTAAAATCCTTACCTGGTTTTAATTCGAATTTGTGCCAATCCATAGCAGTGTTTTTATGTTCTATCTTTTTAATTATTTTGAAGGTACAATTAATATTGCTTTTTCAGTGGCAATACCTTCCGGATACCGTTCGTAGAGAATGCCTTATTTCCGGATACAGGGAATAGCACATACAGCATAATGTGTAGTTGATCAAATGGTTATTTTTTAGTGGAATTATTTCTACAAAAATTTATGACTTTCTCCATTTTTTTTTAAATAAAACCGGGATAAAAAATTTGCACATTATTTGTTTCATTATCTTCTTTATTAATCACCCTTTAAATTTTCTACAAAATGGCTAAGTATTCAAAAAAAGCAGGGGACAAGGTTGAAAAAGTTATGCATGAAAAAAAAGAGGGAACGCTAAAAAGCGGATCCGGTAAAAAGGTGACCAGCAGAAAGCAGGCAATTGCAATTGGTCTTTCAGAGGCCCGAAAGGAAGGAGCGAAGGTTCCCAAAAAAAGCACTGGCTCAAATGGCGCTAAGAAATCAGCCACCAACAAATAACTTCACAAAAAATCTTAATCGGCCTTTTACTGTTTATTGTAAACAACCATGTATGTATCAGCAGAAAGTTATATTTATACCAGGCCGTCAAAGACATATTTAATGAGAAAGCAGTTCAGTAAACGAAATGAATTTTTTTGCAATAGTTTGGAGTTGATGACTATTGCGTATATATTTGAGTAGAGCTGCAACTCTTCCTAACCAGCGGCCGGTTTAAAATCCCGGACTAATAACAGGCAAGATAACCAGTACAAGCTTTTAAAATGCCTGTTGAAAATAAATACTAAAAGACGTTGATCAAAACCATAAAACAATAAATGATAAAAATCAAAAATTACAAGCAATGCTCTTTTTGGGTATTGTTATTTAGTTTAATTTCTTTATCCTCTTCTGCTCAAAATCCGGTAATTACCAAATATTTTGATTCTTCATGGAAGAAAATATCTAAAGATTCAGCTTTCTATTTTACAGAAATGGTAAAGGAGGATACATTTTATAGATGCACATCCTACTGGATGAGGTCTAAAAAATTGAATTGCAAATCTGCTTATTCCGATACGCTTTTTTCAAAACCAATTGGTCTTTTGCTGAGGTTTTATGAAAATGGGCAAACAGAAGACTCCACTTATTTTTACGACAACGGCGCCTTAGAAAACACCTACCATTATTATCCCACGGGGAAACTCTGGGTTCATTTCAGTTATAACTTAAAAACTAAAAGAGACATCACCGAAGCCTACGATTTAAACGGGAACCGCATTGATGACTTTATATATTTAAAAGATGCTTCTTACCAGGAAGGAGGATCCGAATGGCAAACTTACCTGGCAGAAAATGTTAAAACAAAAGTTCCTGTAAAAAATGGCGCTCCTTTGGGAGAATACCAGGTAATCATTAAGTTTATAGTGGGTCAAAATGGGAAAATTACAGACGTTGAGGCGGAGACTAATAAGGGGTATGGAATGGAAGAGGAAGTGATCCGTGTGATAAAAAAATCCCCGAAATGGAATCCTGCGATTCTCCTTGGAAAAACAGTCAATGCCTACCGGCGTCAGCCATTGACATTTATCGTAGCAAAGGAATAATCATTTAATAACCAGATATTTGGGAGAACAGTGATCCCAGGCATTGCAATAAGCCTGGTGGCGGTAAGCTGGCAAACCATCAGAATGGCATCCGCCAAACCGGTGGATAGTTTGCGAAGCGAGCAAAGTTACTGGGAACGACCAACAGGCATATCGCGTGTACCCTGCCCGATCACCAGCTTCCATTCATGATTGATCTTTAACAGCAGTGGAACTCATAAAATGGATTTTATATTCTTTGACGAAGTTATTGACCTGGTACCATAAAAAAGCCAACACATTTACCCGCAACGTTTATTTACCATCACTTAATCACCCCGCCATCCCTCACCTCCTCACTCCCAACGGTAACAATACTATCCCCCTGGTTTAAGTTCCCATAGATCTCGGTTTTACCATCAGCCTCACGCCCTTTTTTTACTTCCACCCATTTGGCCCTGCCGTTTTCTTTTTTTATCACAAACACTTTTTGGGTAGCATTTACCACAGCCGTTTTAGGAACTACAAACGTACTATCCCTGGAAGGTAATGGAATAGATATTTCTGCCACCATGCCGGGCAATAATTTCCTGCTGCTGTTGTCCACATCCATCTCGATGATTTCGGAACGAAGGCGGTTGTCGAGTGCGCCGGACAACCGGGCGATCCTCGCAGTAAATTTTTCTCCCACCATGGAATTTACGGTAAAATTTATTTCACTTTTATTGCTCAGGAAAGCGGTATAAGCAGCGGGTATAGATGCCGCCAATCGTAATTTGTTTTGCTGGTGCAAAGAAAACATAGGAAGATCGGAGCCTTTGCCGGAAGGCCCCACATACGCGCCTGCACTAACATTTCTTACACTGATCACCCCACTGAAGGGCGCCCTTATTTCCAGGTAATTTCTTGTATCGGTTATTTCCCTGTTGGCAGCTTTTGCCGCATTTAACTGGGCCAGGTCGGAGTTCTGTTTTGCAAGCGCCAGTTCCAGTTCGTTGGGTGAAATAGTGCCAGGCGTTTTACTTGTTTCCAGCAACCGGTTATAGGTGGCCTTGCTGCCCTCGTACAATGCTTCATAAGATTGCAATTTGGATTCGGTACCTGCCAGTTGCGAGCTTATTTCAGGCGCTTCCATCGTAGCCAGCAATTGCCCCTGCTTTACTTGCGAACCCACATCCACATAGATTTTTTTTACAAAACTGCTCACCTTAGCATAAAGCTCAACCTGCTGAAACGAAACCAGTTCACCAGGTATCACAAGGGTAGAGGAAAGCATGCCTTTCTCCAGCAGAAAGGAAGCCATGGGCGCTGTTTCCACAACCTTTATTTCTTTGCCCCCGTCCTTTTTTATTTCGGAAGAATTACAACTTTGCACGCTCCCCGTCAGCATTATTCCACATAGGCCGATAGCCGTAAAAATTAAATCATTTCTTTTCATATAAAGATGGTATGTAGTGTTTACTTTCTTTGTCTTCAGGATCGAGTGATACGGATTGCGTGGTGGTTTTGCCCTGCACCCATGCAAAAACCAATGGCAGAATAAGCAAGGCTGCAAAGGTGGAAGCCACCAATCCGCCAATTACTGCACGGCCCAGAGGAGATGCCTGGTCGCCTCCTTCGCCCAATCCTGCCGCCATCGGGATCATGCCCGCAACCATGGCCACACTCGTCATCAGGATAGGACGCATACGCAGGGCAACTGCTTCTTTTGCCGATTTAACTGCATCCCCTGTATGCCTGCGCAAATGCTCGGCATTGGTGATCAGCAACACAGAATTGGAAATGGATACTCCTACCGACATGATCATGCCCATATACGATTGAAGGTTCAGCGTAGAGCCGGTGAGTATTAGTAATAACAGGGAGCCCAATATTACCGCGGGCAATGTAGCCAACACCACCAACGAAACTTTAAAGGATTGAAAGTTGGCGGCCAGCATCAAAAATATCACCACAATGGCCACGATCAAACCCGATTGAAGACTGTCGAGTGTCTCTGTTAAAACACCGCTCAGCCCCTTTGCTTCCATGGTCAGTCCGCGGGGCATCGGGCCCAGCGATTTGATCGCTGCATCCACATCCTGTGTGGCATGGCCAAGGTCTTTTTTGTATAAATTCGCCGTCACCGACAACACTGGTATCGCGCCGATATTATCATTTTCACCATGAGTGGTACCGGTTGTAATGGTGGCCACATCGCCGATCACCGGTCGCGGCTGATTTTTTAAAACAGGGATCTCGCT
>JBDTVX010000099.1:0-15208 GCA_040007015.1 Ferruginibacter sp.
CTGACAATCCGGCAGCAGGGTGCATCATCGCGAGACCAGGCATTTTTTTCAACAGGAATAGTATAGAATCACAGATTTTTCAATTCTCACATATTCTTTATGCGGTTCAAGGATCTTACCCAGTGTGTTTTTTATTCTAATCCGGATCACTTGGTGCCCTTAATATCGATCCCAGGCAAAGTTTTTTCTGCAATTTTTTATCCGGAACCTGCACTTTTATTTACCAAAAATAACGGATTAAGAATAATTTTTTCTTTTTTTGGATGTAATCTGTTGACTAACAACCCATTAAAATCCTTTAAAAAATATTTATATAAAAATGCAATTATTAATATTTAGTTATTACATTTGCATCCACACAAGAAACCTCAGACAGCTTCGTTTTTCCCTATTTCCAAACCTCTCGGATTATCGGCCATTTATTCTAATGAGCAACTTCGCTCCAATACACTTATTAAGCCATCATTGCTTAACTTAATTTTTGTAATCAAAAAACAAACCTCTGAACATGGAAAAATTTTCCTCAACTGTTTGCTATATGCAAACCAAGATCGTCATGCCTTTATTTGCGCTGTTTACTTTTTTATCATTTAGCGCCAACGCTCAAAACCGAAGTTTCGGTATCATTTATTCAGAAAACATAAAGGGCGGTTCCACTCTTTTTGGAAACACCCTGATGAATGCAGTGAATGCAAATGGAACGCCTAATATTGCTGCTATGAATGGCAATAGTAGTAATGGCAATAGTAATTACACCAATGGTGGAACAACAAGTATGCAATTTGTAGACATCGATGGCAGCACCGGAGACGGCGCAGGAACAAGAAATTCTTCATCCGCTGATTTAAGTTTGCCGGCCGGCGTCAACACTGTTAAAATGGCCCGGTTATATTGGGGCGGAAGAGCCGTAACTTCACAATTTGATATGTCGAAAGCGGCTAATCAGCGAATTAAAATAAGAAAGGGCACAAGTGGGGCTTACCAGGAATATGCAGCTACACAAGTTGATAAAGTTTTACAAAACCCCGGCACAGGTACTGAATTTTCTTTATACCAGGCTTTCACAGATATTACACCCCTTATACAACAACAAGGAGCCGGTACATATACGGTTGGAAATGGCGCTTTTTCTACAGGAACGGGTGGCGATTTTGGAAATTACGGAGCATGGAGTATCGTAGTTGTATATGAAAATCCTGCCTTAAATTTTAACAGTGTACGCGTTTTTGACGGTTACCAACAGGTTTATAACGGTGGTAGTGCAACAACAACTTCAGTAACACTTACCGGGTTAAATGTGCCTTCAGGAGCATTATCCTCAACAGATGCTCAGTTAGGTATCGTATCATTTGAAGGTGATTCCCATTATGATGGCGATTTCTTTAAAATCAACAGCAATGTATTTAGTAACGTGCTTAATCCGGCTAACAATTCATGGAATGGCACAATAACTTACAATGGTGCTCACGTTACTGCCAAAAATCCCAACTACACCGATCAAATGGGTATTGATATCGATCAATTCAATGTTGGAACCGGGTATGGTATATTGCCCAATGCTTCCAGTGTGAATTTACAATTTGGTACTACACAGGATCAATATTTTTGTGGTGTAATTACCTTTGTAATAAAAATGAAAGAGCCAACTATTAGTCTTACTAAAACTGTAGCTGACGCAAACAATAACCAGGTAGCAGAAGCCGGAGAAATCTTAACCTATAAATTAAAGGTTAAAAACATGGGTCCCGGAAATGCTAATTCAGTAGTGCTTACAGATTCTTTACCATCAACTATGACCTTTATTAATAATTCTTTAAAGGTGAATTATGGTAACGGTATGAGTACTGGTTTAAAAACAGATGCAGCAGGTGATGATATTGCAGCATATGTTGCAGCGATTAAAACTGTTACTTTCAGATTAGGCAATGGTGCAAACGCTGTTAACGGCGGAACAATGGCAAAGTCGGATTCATTTGAAGTAGAGTTTATGGTAACGGTGAATACACCGGACAACGGAATTGTGCCTCCAATTATTAATATTGCCCGGTTAAAAGCAAAATCTGATGCCCTGTTGGATTATGTGGATGATGGCACTGCCGTGATCAGTCCACAGGGTGGTCCGCTACCGGTTACATTAACATCGTTTACGGCAAGCCTTCAACAAAGCAGCCAGGTGAAAGTAGCATGGAGCACTTCAATGGAATTTAATTGCAACCGGTATGATATCGAAAGAAGTACGGATGGTATTGTGTTCAGTACCGTTGCCACAAAAGCAGGTGGTGGTAATTCATCAGTAGCAATTGCTTATTCTTTAATTGATGATATAAAAATGATAGCTGCCCCAATAGTTTATTATCGTTTAAAACAAATCGATATTGATGGTAAAGGGAGTATTTCAAAAGTGGTTTCTATAAAATTGAAGAAAACGATTTCAGATTTTACAGTGTCGCCTAACCCTTTCCGCGACAAGCTAAACATCAATATTGAATGGGATAAAAATGAAACTACGATCGTTAAGGTATTTAATGTTACAGGTTCAGAAGTAGTTTCTAAAAATGTTAAGATGATAAAGGGATATAATTATGTTGACATAGAAGAATTATCACAGGTGCCCCCGGGCAATTATATCATCCAGTTTAATACCCCCAGTGGAAAATTAATTAAGCAGGTAATAAAACAAAAATAGTCCACACACCAATTAATCAATCCATAAAATGCTGCCGCCCATAAAGCGGCAGTTTTTTTTAGGAGGTCCCGTAAGATTACACCAATTCAATCACCGTGATCTCGGGTAATATCCCTACCCTGCCCGGGTACCCGATAAAACCAAATCCACGATTTACATACAGCTTTTGTTTCACCTCTTCGTATAAGCCTGCCCATTGTTTATATACGTATTGAACCGGGCTCCATTTAAAACCAGGTATTTCAATCCCAAACTGCATCCCGTGCGTATGCCCGCTTAGCATCAGATCAATATCGGCATATTTGATTTTTATTTCTGCGTCCCAATGGCTTGGATCGTGGCTCATCAAAATTTTAAACGGGTATTTTTCCGTGCCCGGATAAGCGAGGTCCATCCTTCCATGCTTGGGAAAGTTAGCTTTGGCACTCCAGTTCTCAATGCCCAGTAAAGCTACCTGGTCCCCGTTTTTTTCCAAAACCACATGCTCGTTCATCAGCAATTTCCAACCCAATGCAGCATGTACCTTTTTAAGATTTTCTAAATTCTGAACTTTACTGACCCCTTCTATGGGCCATTGTACATAATCCCCGTAATCATGGTTCCCAAGTGTGGAATACACCCCCATCGGGGCCTTCAACTGGTTGAAAACATCCATGTAGTCTTCCATTTCAGTGGCTTTATCATTTACCAGGTCGCCGGTAAACAGTATGATGTCCGCATTTTCCCTAAGTATTTCCTCAACCCCGTGATTCACCGCTTTTTTATCGGTAAAACTTCCGCTATGTATATCACTGATGTGCAAAATCTTCAGCCCCTTAAAGCCTTTGGGTAAATTATCAAATGATAGCTGCACGCGCTTTATATTATATTTATATTTATTTCCAAAGCCGTAGATCAGGCTGCCAAATAAACTTCCTCCAACCGCTAAAGCAAACCAACTTAAAAAAACGGAGCGGGTGATTCCTTCTCCATTGGCCTCCCCTTCCGTATTGCCATAAAATAATTTACCGGCTGCCCATTGGATCACCCTTCGTACATCATCTATCAAAATAAAAATAACAGTAGTAAGTTTTGCCAGGAATAAGCCGATTATGATAGCAAATAAATAAGTCCTTACTCTTCGGGGTAAAAAATATTGATCGGTAAAAACAAATATCAAAAACCCGATCACAGCCAACGCAGTAATTACCCAGTACACGCTGTAAATTACCGCTTTTGTTTTGGGCGATGCGGATTGGCTAACCGCTTTAATAGCCTGGAAAACATAGGTATCCAGCAATAGCATGATCGCTATAAATATAAATGCACCAAAAGGAGAACGCATGGTTATAATTGATAATTGATAATTTGATAGTGGATAGGTTGATAGTTGATATTATCAATTATCAATTTTATGAAGTCCACTTAATAAATTCATCCAGCTGCTGATTAATTGCTTTCAGGGTATGCTCATCTGTAAAATGCCCCTCCTCGTCCATCAGTTTATCAATTGAAGAAATAGGTAGCTGGTTGTGATGTACCATTACTTTTACATAATTTAAAACACTGGCAAGATGATCCATCCCTCTTAAATTTCCCGCCCTGCCGGTTGACACACCGGTGAGCAATGCTTTTTTATGCCACCATAATGCGTGGGTTTTACCGGTATCAAATAACATTTTTAACGCACCCGGAAAACTACCATTGTATTCAGGAGAAATAAAAATAAAATTATTGATTGGAATGATGAGTTCATTTTCGATCTTTTCAAAATCAGCATCCCTGGTTAGCAGGTTTAAACCTTCCAGGGAAAATAAAACAGAGTCGATGGATTTCTCTTTTAATAAACGCTGGTATTCTTTGGCCACCTTCAGTGTATTGCTGCCCACCCTGTTTGTACCGGATATTATTAAATACATATTTTAATTTTACTCAATTGGCAAGTCTCCTGGCAAACAAGAAGAAACAGGTCCCAAATTTATGCTGAATGGATTAATTTGACAAGCTTTCATATAAATGATAAATGTTCTATTTAATTAAGATAAAGTTAGGAGATTTAATTTTAAAACTTTGGCTCACCGTCAGAACCCCGGATTTGTTTTACCCAATTTGTGGTTTATAGTTGCATTCCAAACATTACCTTTGCCAATTCTATGATCAATATAGATTGAACCGATTGAAAAGAACCAGGTAATTGAAACAAAAACTTCGTAAACACTAAATATTTCACCCCGGTGGAACAAGTATGGCAAGAATAATAGGTATCGCAAACCAGAAAGGTGGTGTGGGAAAAACAACGACGGCAATTAATTTAGCAGCAAGTTTAGCTGTACTGGAATACAAAACCTTATTGGTAGATGCCGATCCGCAGGCAAACAGCACTACCGGGGTTGGATTTGATTTACACAATGTAACACAGAGTTTATATGATTGCATGGTAAATGAAGCCACTGCAAGGGAGGTGCTACTGAAAACGAATGTTCCTAACCTCCACCTGATCCCTTCACATATCGACCTGGTAGGCGCCGAAATAGAAATGATCAATTATCCCAACAGGGAAGGCGTATTGAAGAAAATACTGGACCCCATCAGGGATGATTATGACTTTATTATAATTGATTGCTCCCCTTCTTTAGGTTTGATAACTGTAAATGCCCTGGTAGCATCCGATAGCGTGGTTGTACCCGTACAAACAGAATTTTTTGCTCTCGAAGGACTTGGCAAATTATTAAATACCATCAAGATCGTTCAAAACAGGCTAAACACCGAATTACAGATAGAAGGCATTTTAATGACAATGTATGATGGACGTTTGCGTTTGTGCAACCAGGTAGTTGCCGAAGTAAGAAGACATTTTGAAGAAATGGTTTTTAGCAGTATTATTCACCGAAACACCCGGTTGAGTGAGGCGCCGAGTTTTGGCAAGCCTGTAATTTTGTATGATGCTGAAAGCAAAGGATCTATTAATTACCTGAACCTGGCTAAGGAAATTTTGCAAAAAAATAACATGACCAAGATTAAAAACGAAGACAGGATAATACAGTGAGAGATGAAGGATGAGTGATGAATGATGGGACAATCAATCCGTTTAACCTGAAATTTTTTTCTGGAGCCGGCAGAGGTTCTTCATGACATCATCGTCAACGCCGGGCGGGGCGGTTTATCGGCATACCATTGTGGATCTTTTATCGACGCGGAGATTGTGCCGTATAGGAACAGGCCGATGTAGGAACAGGCCGTGGCCTGTTCTAGGCCGTGTCCTGTTCTTCCTGAGAATTGTAAAGCAATGATCAACCAGACAGGCCACGGCCTGTTCCTACATATTCAACACTATCTTAATAATTTTTTGAGCCGGTTTCAATTTCATTTTTTATAATATAAATTAGAATTTGCAGGTGCATTTAAAATTGTATGTTGTGAAAACCCGCCAGGCTAGCATGAAATGACATTCATCACTATTATTCATCCCCCATTATTCATTACCTGATAAATAATCCGGACAAATTTTTATCACTTATTTTTGCCGTACAAACACGCTGACGCCACTCATCACTCATCACTCATCATATGACCCCTCCAAATAAAAAAGACGCACTAGGAAAAGGTATCCGCAGTTTATTGCAAAATATGGACGCAGACCTTAAAAATACTGCCGGCTCTTTAAAAACCGACCTGGTAGAAAAAACAACTGCTACCAATCGCGTTTCGCTTGACCAGATTGAGATCAATCCCAAACAACCCCGTAAAGATTTTGATGAAACCTCCTTAAGCGAACTGGCTGCATCTTTAAAGATCCATGACATCATTCAGCCACTTACGGTTAGTAGAACGCCTTCGGGCAAGTACCGGTTGATTGCAGGCGAGCGGCGTTTCAGGGCGGCTAAAATTGCGGGCTTAAAAGATGTGCCGGTATATGTACGCCAGGCCAACGATACAGACCTGCTGGAACTTGCATTGCTGGAAAATTTACAAAGAGAAAATTTAAATTCCATAGAAATTGCCCTTAGTTACAAAAGGCTGATGGATGAATTGGATTACACACAGGAGCAGGTAGCGGAGCGGATGGGTAAAGAAAGGAGCACGGTTACAAATTATATCCGTTTATTAAAATTACCACCCGATATCCAGGTTGCAGTTCGTACCGGTATCATTACTATGGGGCATGCCAGGGCCCTGATCAGCGTGGATGTGATTGACAAACAGCTTTTCATTTTTTCTGAAATAAAAAATAAAGAATTATCAGTAAGGCAAACGGAAGACCTTGTTCGTAAAATGTACACCGGCAGCGACGCTGTTAAAAATTCGGTAAAACCCCAGTTGCCCCCTGCCTTTAAAAAGATAGAAGATAATTTAGCATCTCAATTTAGTACAAAAGTAAAACTGGCACATAACAAAAAAGGCTACGGTGCCATCACCTTTGAATATTATTCGCTGGAAGAGTTGAATGGATTACTCGATAAATTGAATATTAAAGTAAGTTGATGCATAAATTACCGGCAATATTTTTATTGATCGCTTTACATCTTACTTGTGGTGAAATACATGCACAGCAGGGAAAAGACAGTATCGCCGCTAATTCAAAAAAATTGTTGGACAGCAGCAATAAAATCATCGTTAAAAAATTCGATCCCCGTATTGCTACCCGGCGCTCCGCAATGATACCAGGATGGGGACAGATCTACAACAGGAAATATTGGAAACTACCCCTGGTTTATGGTGCACTGGGTATCACCGCAGGCGTGTTTTTTTATAATGTTAAAACCTATAAATTATTAAGGCGCGCTTACATTTATAAAATAGATACAATCAGTGCCAACGATTCATTAGTCGATCCCAGGTTCACCAACCTTTCTGCAGAAGCGATTCGTACTTATCGAAATTCCTTCCGGCAAAATGTTGATTATTCTGTTCTCTTTTTTATAGTTTTTTGGGGACTGAATATCGTAGATGCAACCGTTGACGGACACCTGAAACAATTTGATGTAAATGACAACCTCACCCTGCAACTGAAACCGGGATATAGCCCGATGGCTAATACAAACGGCCTCAGCCTAGTGCTTGATATCCACTCCAAAAAAATGAAAGCAGGCAAATAATTTATATTTGCAATTAAATAATCAAAAAAGCCACCATGGATGCAATTACCAGTACGCCTTCCCGGGAAAGATCCCTTAATATCGCATTGATCGGATATGGAAAAATGGGCAAGGCCATCGAAGAAATTGCCCTAAAAAGGGGACATGCCGTTGTACTAAAAATAGACATCGATACGATGGCTCAATTTACAAAAGAAAACCTGCAGCGGTGTGATGTGGCCATAGAATTCACCCATCCTCATAGTGCAGTTGAAAATATCCTTGCCTGCCTGGATGCCGGCATACCGGTGGTCAGCGGCAGCACCGGGTGGCTGGCCCGCTGGGACGAAGTGAAGCAAAAACGCACAGCAGTGAATGGTTCATTGGTATATGCCAGTAATTATAGTGTAGGTGTCAATATTTTTTTTGAAATAAATAAATTGCTGGCCCGTTTAATGAATCAGCAAGCGGGTTATGATGTAAGCCTGGAAGAAATACACCACACGGAAAAAAAAGACGCACCAAGCGGAACAGCGATCACTTTAGCGGAGCAGGTATTAGAAAATCTTGAAAGAAAAAAACAATGGGTTAATCACAACAGTTTATCACCCGAAGAATTATCCATTGCCAGTGAAAGAACAGATCCGGCGCCTGGCACACACAAAGTAAAATACATCTCTGCAATAGATGATATTGAGATCATTCACACAGCGCATAACCGCCAGGGATTTGCTACAGGAGCAGTACTGGCTGCTGAATTTATCAAAGATAAAAAAGGCATTTACACCATGAAGGAGGTGCTGGGGTTTTAATGATCCGGCGGTCCCCAAAGCGATTTTGCATTCGTGTTACATTCGATGAATCCCTGCTGGATTCCTTTACTGGCTGTATGGAAGCCATCCCGACCCGTTTTTCAAACATATCCGGCGCTACCTCCATTGTCATAAAATCTATTTAAAAATATTTTACGAAAAAATCCATTTCCACGTAAATTAATTGATTAATAATGACTGCCTGATGATATATATATTTATCTTAGGATTTAAATGATTTTCTATGAAAAATGAATGAACGAAATCAAAATCAGGCCAATAAAAAAAATCAGGTTCAATCTGTGGTTCGGCCAATACATAAATCAAAATAACCAGGTTCGGTCAGTGGCTCAAAAGATAACCAATCATCATCAAAAACAATAAATTTATGAAACGAATTGCTATGCTTGGCTCGGGTTTTATCGGGCGTTTTTATGCGGAATCTTTACAGGGGCAAAGAAGTAAAGATAAAATCGTTAGCATTTACTCCCGCAGGGAAGAGAGCGCTAAAAAATTTGCAGCCGATTATAATTGTGAACACTGGACAACCAGCATGGAAGACTCCATAGCCCAACCTGGGGTGGATATCGTATGTATTGCGCTTCCGAATAATTTACATGAAGCAGCGGTACTGCTTTGTTGCAAACATAAAAAAGCTGTTATTACTACAAAGCCGCTGGCACGTACCGCCGAAGAAGCGAAGCGCATGCTCCTCGCGGTAGAGGAAGCGGGTATTTTCAATGGGTACCTGGAAGATCTTGTTTACACACCTAAATTTTTAAAATCGATGGAATCCGTTAAGAATGGCGCTCTTGGAAGAATACTCTGGGCAAAAAGCAGGGAAACACATCCTGGTCCGCACAGCGACTGGTTTTGGGACCTGGAGCAGGCAGGCGGAGGTTGTATCATAGACCTGGGATGTCATTGCGTGGAGATCGCCCGCAGTTTTATCGGCAAGGATATCAGGCCGGTAGAAGTAATGTGCTGGGCCGATACCCAGGTTAAGCCCATCGATGCGGAAGATCATGCGATTGGATTGGTGAAATATGAAAACGGCGCCATCGGCCAGTTTGAAGTAAGCTGGACATTTCGCGGAGGCATGGATCTGCGCGATGAAGTAATGGGTACTGAAGGAACTATCTGGGTGAATAATTTTCTGCGCACCGGTTTGGAAATGTTCACTACAGGTAAGGCTTCAGACTATGTAGCCGAAAAATCGGAAACGAATGCGGGCTGGTTATTTCCTGTGGGCGATGAGTTGAATGATCTTGGTTACAACCATATGTTCACGGATATGTTCAATTCGATGGAAGCAGGGAAAGCGCCAAAAGAAACCTTTTATGATGGGTATGTTGTAAATGCTGTTTTAGATGCGGCTTATCTTTCTGCCAAAACCAAATTATGGGAACCCGTAAAACTTGATATCTGGAGAGGAAGGGAAGGAGTTGGTAAAGACAGCCACCTGGTGGAGTATGATGCGGATCATTATTTGATAAAAGAAGAAACTACATTTTACGGCACAAAGAAACTGATATTGAAAAACAAGCACACCAATAAAATTATTGAGAGGCAGCGCGAATAAAAATTTATTAAAAGAAGCGACCTCATCCACCCTGAATAATCATGCGTGAAACCCGTGGAAGCGAAATCGCCTAACATGCATCAACTTTTTTATTTAAATCCGTTTCTTTCCGACAGGTTTTTAGAGCAGGCGCTTTTGTAAATTATTGTATGCCGTAAAACCTGAAGAAATTACAAACCCCAAACAAGGGGTTGAAGTGCGTGAAAACAATAGTAGAAAATAATTATCTTAGCCAGGTAAAATAAAAAATCATGAAGACAGTAATTGTAACCGGTGCCTCCGGAAATATGGGACAGGCAGTTGTAAGAAAATTCCTTGCCGAAGGATACCGGGTGATCGGTACTATAGTTCCGGGTGATCGGGTTCAAATAAATATCGATGATGTAAATTTTGAAACCGTTTCCGTGGACCTGATGAATGAAGAAGATTCCCAAAAATTTGTAGCGACGATTGTATCAAAATATGATAGCATTGATGCCGTTGTGGCCACGGTAGGAGGGTTTGCAATGGGCAAGATTGCCGAAACAAAAACAAGTGATATTGCGAAACAATATAAACTGAATTTTGAAACCGCCTATAATATTGTACGGCCGGCATTTACGCACATGATAGAAAAAAAAACAGGCCGGATATTTTTGGTAGGCTCACGGCCAGGTATGAACGCAGCAAATGGTAAAGGAATGGTAGCGTATGGATTGGCAAAATCATTGCTATTTCGCCTGGGCGAGTTGATGAACGATGAAGCAAAAGGTATAAATGTGGTAACCAGTGTTATTGTACCCAGTACCATAGATACACCACCCAACCGTTCATCCATGCCAACTGCAGATTTTAATGCCTGGGTAAAACCTGAAGCCATCGCGGATATTATTTATTTTTATTGTACAGATGCCGCAGATGTACTGAGAGAGCCTGTGATAAAAGTGTATAATAATTCATGATGATAACTCTCCCCGCCTCCCTGGCAGGCGGGGAAATTGATGCAACACCCCGGTTTTGTTTCGAAAAAAATGAAGTATCCGGGATATCTTCTTTTGCCACGAATCCTCGAATTTTCATAAATTTTTTTTATAAGAAATTTGCTTTTTTCGTAAAAATTCGTGCCTCCGGTTGCAATCGGATCTTGGCAAAAAATATCTGCGGGAAAATGCCGGAAATCGCCTAAACATCTTCTTAGCGATGTGGCGCAGCGCCAATGGTGAGTTTCATTAATGGCGCTCCCAAAATTTGATTGCCACTGATAACAGACGCTGGCGCTACGTATTCCTGCTGCGTTTGTAACCTGAATGCCCCGGTAGTAATATATCTTATTGCGCTTGCAAGGCTCGTTTCCGTTAAATCGCCCCAATCCTTATCCAGGCCATCGGCTACATTGCTGTTAGCGGGCATGCCATTAAAATAATTGCCCTCGCCATTTTTATTGAATGACCTGAACGAAACAGGAAAAATATACCAGCCTCCCGCAGGTATTGGAAAAAAGCCTACAGGTTTGCCGTAGGTAGTTCCACCAATGAGCTTTACATCCATATAAGGCTTCAGGTTATTGATCAGTAACTCGCTCGCGGAAGCAGTGCCTTTTCCCACAATAAAATAAATGCGGCTCAAATTCAATGAACCCGCTTTATTAAATTTCGTGGTTACGTTATTCCCGCTA
Source organism: Ferruginibacter sp. (assembly GCA_040007015.1). Lineage (GTDB taxonomy): Bacteria > Bacteroidota > Bacteroidia > Chitinophagales > Chitinophagaceae > Ferruginibacter. Next base: position 11,789 of record JBDTVX010000099.1, read on the forward strand.
TTATTTGCGTTATACACCTCTTTCATCATGATACCTCCATTAGCAGAAGTATTGACGAGATAATCCGCCAGCTTTTCCTGAACGGACACATAACCGCCTCCATTATACCGAAGATCTATGATCACATCCCCTATGCGTGCCCCTGCGAAACGGTTGAAAACCCGTTGAAAATCGCTGTATAGCTGATTCACATTTCCAAGGAAGGAATTGAAAACCAGGTAACCAATTTTTTTATTATTGATGCTATAAACGGTATCAAGGTATACCGGCTTTATTGCATAATGCGACTGTTTTAAATCAATAGTAACCACACTTCCATCGGATTTTTGAAAGGTAACGGAGGTCGTGGAAGCACTGTAAAGATTATCAACGATAAAATTCGAATTGACTGTACTGATATTACTGTTCCCGTTGATCTTTGTGATACGCCAGCCTCTGTGTATGCCCGCAGTACCGGCCGGTGAATTAGGCTCAACAAGCCTTACACGCAAATCCCCTTCTGCTTTAAAAAAAACGGTGAACCCAAAATCACCGTTAGCCGATGCGGCATTTTCCAAAGAATTCAGGCCTTCACTGAGGTTATCCCATTCTGTTTTTTTGATCGCGAAACTAAAACGGTCCACCGGTGTCGGAAATCCTGGTTCCATACTATACTGGCGGATCCCCTGCATTATTTGAGCGGGATCATCAAAACTCCTTGCGTTAAATGTGGAGGGCACCTGAGTGTTCCATAAATAAATATCTTTTGTTAGCAGGAGCACTGAATCCTTCAGTACATCATCCGTTAAGGTTGTAACCGGAGTTGATACCGGCTGATTAACCATTACATCCTGCTTGTTTTTTTTACATGCTACAAAAGAAAGGGCTAATACAACATAAATGGCAAGTGTTTTAAACTCCATATCTGATAGTTTTTATGGTAGAAAAGAAACGTATTAACGCAAATAGTCTGCTTGAATTGGATAACCGGCAAATTTTAACAATCTATGGGAATCGGCCAGCCGCTCAATTGGCCGGAGGCAGAATAAGGGCTCTATGGATAAGCTATTTCCTCCAGGTTTAATATTTGATGAAGATGATGTAACAAATGTTGATTGTAATCATGGGCCAGCCATTTAAGGCTATGCAATTCCCCGGTATCACAAACTCTTTCGGCGATGACTGGTGACATATTTTTTAAAACAACAGCCGCATGCCTGTTCAACAGTATCCATAATTCAACCAGGCAGCTGGTATCATAATTTTGATAACCTGCTGCAGACACCCAATTGTCCTGTGCATATTTGATAAATGGCTTTTCTTCATATTGTGACACTACAAAACGACGGATATTATTTTGTGCGGAGTCGATCAAATGCCCCAATATTTCCTTTTTACTCCATTTATGGGGCAATGGTTTCGCTGCAAATTCGGCTTCGGGGATTTCAGTAAACAGTGGAGCATATTCCTTGAGAATTTGTTCCAATTGATCTATAATGGTTTGCATAGTCAAATTTAAAAAATTATCAGCAGCCCGATTGAATTTTCCATTACCGGAAATTATACAATGGATCTGTAAAACTTTATCGCCCACGTATAAAATAATATGCTGATAATTCAGCATCCTCCCTGCCAGGCAATATTTTTTGAAGGGTTCGCCGATTACACACCAATAATTAATACGCCCCATTTTATTCAGTGATGTTTTTTTATAATATGAAGCAACTCTATTTTAATTTTCTACGTTTTAGTTTCCGTAAACATCCACATTTTATTTAACCACTCAATTGCTTTATTATGAAAAAGATCAACCCCGGTCTATCCCCTTTCAATGGGATTTTTTTATTTTTTGCAGCGATATTATTTCTCCTGGCAGGTTGTCACAAAAATGACCATGACATAGATTTTCCGAACCATCCAGGAAAATTAAAAAGAAATTTTTCACAAATCAATCTTGTGGCAAATTCAGGAGCTTATATGGCAACAAGACAGGACCCCACACTTGTTAACGCATGGGGGCTTGCATTCAGCTCCGGCGGCACTGCGTGGCCAGCTTCTCAGGGAGGCCATGTTAGCCAGGTGTATTCCAGTGAAGGCGTAGAAGCAAGACCGCCTGTAAACATCCCTTCACCGGCTGGGCCCACAGGCGGCAATCCTACCGGTATTGTATTTAGCGGGAGTACTTCAGATTTTAAATTACCCGCTCCCAACAATCAACCCGCACGCTTTATATTTGTAGGTGTCGACGGGGTACTTTCCGCCTGGAACGGTGGTGCAGGCAATAATGCAATGCTGATCAAAAATAATTCTGCCACATCTGCTTATACCGGTCTTGCTATTTCCTCGGCTGATGGTGCTAATTACCTTTATGCGGCCAATTTCAGGGCTCGCAGGATTGACGTATTTGATAAAGATTTTAAACCGGTTTTTATGGATTTTAAGGATAGCTGGCTACCAGGGGGGTATTCACCTTTTAATATACAGGCGCTGGGTGATAAATTATATGTGATGTATGCTAAAGTAGGGCCCGATGGCAGGGACCAGGCAGGTTTGGGCAATGGCTTTGTAGATGTTTTTAATACCAATGGATCTTTTGTAAAACGTTTCGCATCAAAAGGTCAGCTCAATTCGCCTTGGGGTATTGCCAAAGCACCCTCCAATTTCTTCGATGATAATGAAGACGATGGCGACGATCAGCAATATGGCAAACAGCATGGGAAAAATGCTATTCTTGTTGGCAACTTTGGTGATGGTAAAATCAATGCATACAGAACTGATGGTAAGTTTTTAGGAGTGCTGGCAAAGGGTAAATATCCAATTGTAATAAAAGGGCTGTGGGCCTTGTCTTTTGTGCCGTCAACTGCAGTCGGAATTGATTCTACCAGGTTATACTTTACAGCCGGGCCAAGACAGGAAAGGGATGGCCTTTTCGGTTATATAAAAAAGCAGGAAAAAAATTATTAGTTTGAAATTTCAGCAATTACAACAAAGATTTTTAATTGGCACGAATGCCCGAACTAACACGAATTTTTTTTTAAAAAATTGTCTTTATTCGTTTTAATTCGTGCATTCAAGGCTTAGAAACTGTTTAAAAATGATTTTTTGTAAACCAGGCTTTGTTACGGAGTGTAGCCGAAGTATCATGGCATCTGCATCCGATAGCTATCGGATGGCGTCCCGCCGCATGGCGGATCAACAGTTGAAAAAATGGCATCGGGTCCGTTACATAAAAATCATTTTTAAGCAGTTTTAACGTGAACAAACTCCCTTCTTTTACTGAAGCGAGTCTTTTTATCAATCCATAGCACCATTTTCTAATCCCCCGCTTTACCATAAAAAGCAACTACCCAGCGCCTCGGAAGAACCCGGATAACCGCGGCCGCGATCTTTGAAAAAGTACCGGGTACGATGATCAGCTTTTTGTTGAAAGTTTCCCTTACT
>JBDTVX010000100.1:0-15123 GCA_040007015.1 Ferruginibacter sp.
AGGAAATGAAAGGCAGCAATGCCATTCATAAAATGGGCCTGCTACAAAACCTGGGTAGTATGGAAGGTAAGGAAGTTCGATTTGGCCCCGCCGCCTCTGCCTATTGGGGCATCACTACCACGGTTACTTCCAATGGCTCTGTAAATGCCATGCACGACAGTTTTACGCCACTTACAGGTATGTTTGCGATGCTCGGCATGATGATCAATTCTTTTTACGGAGGTGTTGGAGTAGGGTTCTTAAATTTTTACATCTTCATGATCATCGCTGTTTTCATCAGCGGATTAATGGTAGGTCGTACGCCCGAATTTTTGGGCAAAAAGATTGAAGCCAGGGAAATGAAGATTGCCGCTATTATCGCCTTATTGCACCCGTTCTTAATACTGGTAGGTACCGCCATTGCATCCCACTTGTACGCACACAACCCCGAAGCATTTGCGTCGTGGCTTAATAACCCCGGCAATCATGGTTTCAGCGAAATGCTCTACGAGTTTACTTCCTCTTCCGCCAATAATGGCAGCGGCTTTGAGGGTCTTGGAGATAACACACCATTCTGGAATATTGCCTGTGGACTTGTAATGGCCATAGCGAGATTTTTACCCATCATCGGGCCCGTGGCCATTGCTGGTATTTTGGCTAAAAAGAAATATGTGCCTGAAAGTGCAGGTACTTTAAAAACAGATACTTCCACGTTTGCGATCATGATTTTCGCAGTTATATTTATCGTAGCTGCTTTATCCTTCTTCCCGGCATTAGCATTAGGACCGATCGCAGAATATTTTGGAATGAGGTAAAAGAAATTTTAGACAGGCAGCTGATTATCTGTTAAGCCTTGTTGAGTTGCACCTTGTACGTTTGGTGCTTTATGCAACGTGTTCAATACGAATATCATTCGTCAAACAATAAATCAAAATGTACCAACACTGAAATCTGTACAATTCGTGCAGGTAATTGGTGCTATAAAAAATAAAAAATGGCAAAGAAGAAATCTAAAAAGCTGTTTGAATCTTCGCTGGTAAATACCGCGCTCAAACAGTCGTTCCTAAAACTCGATCCCCGTATCATGTTTCGCAACCCTGTGATGTTTACAGTGGAGATCTGCACTTTTGTAATGCTGGCGGTATGTATCTGGATATATACCGGCGAAAAAACACAGGGTAGTTTGGTTTATAATCTTTTCATATTTATCATACTGTTGCTCACACTGCTTTTTGCCAATTTTGCCGAAGCGATTGCCGAAGCAAGAGGTAAAGCGCAAGCCGATTCCCTCAGGAAAACAAGAGAAGAAACGCCCGCCAAATGGATACAACCGGTAGGTGAAATGTATGTGAACGAGGTAAAAATTGTTCCTTCCTCACAATTAAGAAAAGGGGATGTATTTCTTTGCGAAGCAGGAGATATGATACCTATGGATGGCGAGATCATCTGGGGTATTGCCACCATAGATGAAAGTGCCATCACCGGCGAAAGTGCACCAGTGATAAGGGAAAGCGGTGGCGATAAAAGTTCGGTAACCGGTGGCACCAAGGTATTGTCCGATAAAATTAAAGTAAGGGTTACCACCGAGCCAGGCGAATCCTTTCTCGATAAAATGATCGCATTGGTAGAAGGTGCAAGTCGTCAAAAAACACCCAACGAAATTGCATTGACCATTTTACTGGCGGGCTTTACTTTAATATTCATTATTGTATGCATCACGCTGAAACCATTTGGCGATTATGCCAATACCCCCATCACGATCGCCGCGTTTATTTCATTATTTGTATGTTTAATTCCAACTACCATCGGTGGTTTATTAAGCGCGATTGGGATTGCGGGGATGGACAGGGCGTTAAGAGCAAATGTAATTACCAAAAGCGGTAAAGCAGTAGAAACGGCCGGTGACCTTGATACCCTGCTACTGGATAAAACAGGCACCATCACCATCGGCAACCGGAAGGCGACTCATTTTTATCCGGCCAACGGTATAGATATCGCCGCTTTCGCTGAAGCCTGTGCATTGTCTTCTTTGGCTGATCAAACACCCGAAGGAAAATCAATCATTGAACTGGCCGACATCAATGTAAATACACTCAGCACCAATGGCGCGAAATTTATCGATTTCACCGCTGAAACAAGAAGTAGCGGAATTGATTTGCCCGGCGGTTTAAAAATCCGTAAAGGCGCTTATGATGCCATGCGAAACATGGTAGCAAAAGCAGGCAATCCATTTCCCGGAGAAACCGCTGAAAAAGTAACATCAATTTCAAGCAATGGCGGCACACCCCTGGTAGTTATTGAAAACAATCAGGTGTTGGGTGTAATTGAATTGCAGGATATTATTAAACCCGGCATACAGGAGCGATTTGAACGGCTTCGCAAAATGGGAGTGAAAACAGTAATGGTAACGGGGGATAACCCCTTGACAGCAAAGTTCATCGCCGAAAAAGCGGGTGTGGATGACTTCATCGCCGAAGCCACACCTGAAGACAAAATGAACTATATCAAAAAGGAACAGCAGGGCGGTAAGCTGGTAGCAATGATGGGTGACGGAACCAATGATGCGCCCGCCCTTGCACAGGCAGATGTAGGCGTAGCAATGAACAGTGGTACCGCCGCAGCAAAAGAGGCCGGCAATATGGTTGACCTCGATAATGACCCTACCAAACTGATTGAAATAGTAGAGATCGGCAAACAATTATTAATGACCAGGGGCACACTTACCACTTTCTCCATTGCAAATGACGTGGCCAAATACTTCGCCATCGTGCCCGCTTTGTTTATTGTGTCCATACCAGCGTTACAGGGCCTGAACATCATGCGGTTGCATAGTCCCGAAAGCGCCATTTTATCGGCTGTGATTTTTAATGCACTCATTATTCCCTTATTGATTCCATTGGCATTAAAGGGGGTTGCTTATAAACCAATAGGTGCAAGCGCATTGTTAAGAAGAAATTTACTGATCTATGGCCTGGGTGGTGTTATTGTTCCCTTTATCGGGATTAAATTATTAGATCTATTGGTATCCATCTGGTTTTAAAAACGATTAAAAATTTAAACAATGAAACAACATATTCTTCCCGCATTAAAACTTACGTTGGTCTCTATCGTTGTGTTTGCGGGCATTTACACCCTACTCGTTTGGGGTATTGCGCAGGCGGCGCCAAATAATGGCCTGGGCGAAACAGTAATTGCAAACAAAAAAGTAGTGGGCTATAAATTAGAAGGCCAGAATTTTACTGCCGATCATTATTTTAACAGCCGGCCTTCCGCAGTCGGTTACAATGCAGCAGGCAGTGGTGGCAGCAACAAGGGCCCCAGTAACCCTGACTATTTGAAACAGGTAAGCGATAGAATTGATACTTTTTTGGTGCACAACCCATCTGTAAAAAAAGAAGATATCCCCTCAGAGCTTGTAACAGCTTCTGGTAGTGGTTTAGATCCGGATGTTTCTCCCCGGGGAGCTTATATACAAGTTTCAAGAATTGCAAAAACAAGAAATATTTCAGAAGAGAAGGTAAAAGCCCTTGTCGGGGCTCAAATTCAAAAACCATTACTTGGTTTGTTCGGGCCGGAAAAGGTAAATGTTTTAAAACTGAATATTGAATTGGATAAATTAAAGTGATAAATAAAATTGACGGTATTGTACCAGATCATTATTATTGAAGTAAAATTGATTAATAATTATGCCCCTGGATAAACAAGATAGCCCGGAACATTTTCTTGACCTGATACGTAAATCAAGAAAAGGCAAATTTAAGATCTACATTGGCATGAGTGCTGGTGTAGGTAAAACTTTCCGGATGCTCCAGGAGGCACAAACATTATTGCGCAATGGTGTGGATATAAAGATTGGCTATATAGAAACCCATAACCGTAAAGAAACGCATGATTTACTGGAAGGGCTGCCGGTTATTCCAAGACGCAATTTATTTTACAAAGGAAAAGAACTGGAAGAGTTCGATGTACAGGCAGTCATTAACCTGCACCCGGAAATAGTGATTGTAGACGAACTGGCACACAGTAATATTGAAGGCAGTAAAAATGAAAAACGCTGGCAGGATGTGATGGATATTTTAGATGCGGGTATCAACGTGATCAGTGCCGTAAATATTCAGCATATTGAAAGTTTGCATGCGGATATAAAAGAAATTACGGGTGTGGATGTGGCGGAAAGAATACCCGACAGTGTATTGCAACAGGCGGATGAAGTGGTGAATATTGACTTAACAGCGGATGAATTAGTGACAAGATTAAAAGAAGGTAAAATTTACACCCACGATAAAATTGAAGTTTCCTTAAAAAACTTTTTTCAAAGTGAGCGGATCTTGCAGTTAAGGGAACTTGCTTTAAGAGAGGTAGCCAGCCAGGTAGAGAGAAAGATAGACAATGAATTGCCCCGCAATGCACATCTTAAAGCTGAACGCTTCCTGGCCTGTATCAGCAGCAATCATGAGATCGCAAAAAAAGTGATCCGCAAAACCGCAAGACTGGCTTCCTACTATAATTCAAAATGGCTTTTGCTTTATGTTCAAAAACCCAGTGAAGAAGGAGATAAAATAGGTCTTGCCTCCCAACGCCATTTGATCAATAATTTTAAACTCGCTACTGAATTAGGTGCGGAAATTATCAGGATAAAAAACAGCAATATAGCGAAAGGTATTTTTACAATAGCGGAACAAAAAAAAATCACCACCATTTGCATTGGCAAGCCACATTTGAATTTGCTGAATGTTATTTTAAATACAACTGTATTTAACCAATTGCTCAATAAATTATCGGCGGCGGATATTGATGTTGTAATTTTATCATAATATGGCTATATGAAACTCAAAACAAAATTGGTCCTCGGCTTATCCTTCCTGTTTGTTGTAATAATAACTTTCGGGAGCCTTTCCTTTTATTACATCAATCGCTTAAGCAATGATTCAGGAATGGTCTTAAAAAATAATCATGAATCGCTGGTGTACTCTAATAATATGCTAAAGGCGCTGGAAAATTTTTCTATAAAAAAAGACGCTGCAGGAATACTGGAGGATAATTTAAAAAAGCAGGAATCCAATATTACCGAATTTGGCGAAAAGGAAGCTACACAGGAACTAAGAAAGAATTTCAGGGAATTATTATTGAACCCGGCTGATTCTAGTAATTATCCGCAGATACGGCAATCGATCCATCTCATTACCGATTTGAACCAGGCGGCTATTCTGCGAAAGAATGCAACGGTAGAAAAAACAGCCTCCGACGCTAATTTCTGGCTCACCATTATTTTTGTTGTGCTTGGCATCATTACATTCACTTTTGTTATCAACTTTCCATCGGTGATATCCGCACCTATCCGGGCACTAAATGAAGGGATCAGGGAAATTGCCAATAAGAATTATCGCAAGCGGATACACCTTGATCAAAAAGATGAGTTTGGAGAACTTGCCAATGCATTTAATTCGATGGCCGAAAAACTGGATGAATATGAAAGCAGTAACCTGGCACAACTGCGATTTGAAAAAAGCCGGATTGAAACCATCATCAATCAAATGCGGGATGGTATTATAGGGCTGGATACAAAAAGGCATATTCTTTTTTTAAATGCAGTTGCCGAAAAATTATTGGGATTAAAAGAAGCAGAAATTATTGGCCGGTATTCAGCAGATGTGGCTGTAAGGAACGACCTGATGCGCAAATTGTTACAGGAAGCAGGCAGTAACGAATTAAAAATTTACGCCGACAATAAGGAAAGCTATTTTAACAGGGATATTTTGGATGTTACCAACAATGGTACAGTAATCGGGCAGGTAATTGTATTAAGGAATATAACGCCGTTCCATGAATTAAATGAAGCCAAAACAAATTTTATCGCCACGGTGTCCCACGAATTAAAAACACCTATTTCATCCATAAAAATGAGTGCACTATTATTGGAAGATAAACGGATCGGCAACTTGTCGCCGGAACAAACAGAGCTGGTAAAAAGCATTACCGATGATTCAGAAAGGCTATTAAAAATCACCAGTGAGCTATTGAATATGGCGCAGGTTGAAACAGGGAACATACAATTAAAATTACAACCTGCCCAACCAGGCGTCATTGTTGACCAGGCAGTCAATACGATCCGGTTCGGGGCCGGGCAAAAAAATCTGGCGCTAAAAATAAATATAGCCGATAATCTTCCTCTGATACAGGCTGATATAGAAAAAACCTCCTGGGTGCTCATCAATTTCCTGACGAATGCAATTAAATATTCTCCTGAAAATTCTGCGATAGAAATAAGCGTTTCTCAAAATAAAAACTCGGTTGAATTTACCGTTAAGGATACCGGCAACGGGATCGACCAAAAATACCTGCCTAAAATATTTGACCGCTACTACAAAGTACCGGGTACGCATGAACGCAGTGGTACCGGACTTGGGCTTGCCATATCCAGGGAGTTTATTGAAGCGCAGCATGGCGTTATCTGGGCGAATAGTATAATTGGTGAAGGAAGCGTTTTTGGATTCTCTATTGCAATAAAGAGGTGACACCTTTCAAAAAAGGTGTCACCTCTTTATTGCAATAGGTTTGGGGAAAATTTTCTACACGGGGGGCCGTTTTTTTCAATAAAAACTTTTTAATTGCAATAGAATCAGGCTTTTAAATGAGGCACAGATATTTCATTATGTTGAGCCTAAAGAATCATAAAAATGAAATACCAATACCGGCGATCAATAATTAGGTGGCCGCTTATTGGACTGACTGATCTTATGATAAACAAAGTAATTTTAAAACTGGTTCGTAAAATTGCGCTGTACATTTTATTTTTTGTACCGGTATTTTTATTATTTTCTTTTATTAATCCTGATGGAAAAGAAATAGCCGGGAACCAGGTACGGACCTTCATGGAAAAAAAAGCCAACATCAAAATTTCGGACCGGTCAAACCTGTTTTATGGCCTTTTCCGGGAAAATGTAAATGATACCGTTCCATTTGGTATCATAAAAACGGATCACCAAAATGTTACCCGGTACCTAATCAGCGGAACGTTTATAATCAGCGAACAAGGTATTACGTTTTCTTTAAATGACAGCTTGGTTTTGAATTATAGAAAGTGGAAGGTTTCCACCGGCAACCGCATTATTTATACAACTGAAGGGATATCGGTTACCGATTTCTTATTAAGTAATGATTCTGCAGTAATAGCTATCACCAACCACCAGAACCTGGTTGGCGGTCCCATTGATATCAGCATCCAAAATTTTGACATCAGGGATATTACGGGCTTCTTTAACAAGGATTCTTTAATGGCGTCTGGTTTACTTGATGGAAAAATAGTGGTGAGTGAATTTGATAAACAGCTTCCGGTATTTACCGGCACAGCTTCCATCAGGAAATTTGAACTGATGCAACAGGCGCTTGGAAACCTGCGCCTGAATACGCGGATGGCAGATGATACAATCCATGCAACCGCTGACCTGGCAGAAAATGGAAGTGAATGGAGCATAGGAGGGGCCTTTTTTTTAAACGATGGTCCCCAGCAGATGGATGCTGTATTAAATATTAAAAAATTGCAGGTGGCCACGCTCCAGGGCTTCCTGAAAGGTAATTTGAGCGGGGCATCCGGGAGCATCAACGGCGAAGTTGCATTGAAAGGAAAACTTAAGCAGCCTGAATGGAAAGGGGGATTAAATTTTGATACTGCCAGGTTTACGCTTGTCAAGTCAGGAAGCAGCTATGCCATTGATAAGCAAACAATCTCCCTTGATTATCCTGCTATCAATTTTGACCGGTTTACAATTAAAGACTCTTTGGATAATCCTTTTATAATGAACGGTTATCTGTGTTCAAAAACACTCCAGGAATATGATCTGAACCTCCACCTTAACTCAAAAGATTTTACTTTAATAAATGCACCCAAGGCCATCAATAACCAGTTCTATGGTTATGCCGGAATCGATGCGCATGTATCCGTTACCGGTAGCACTGCGAATCCTGCAATCAGCGGCGATATTCATTTAAATAGAAAGAGCGATATCACGCTTGTATTACCTGAAAAAAATACCAACAAAGATGCCGCAAGGTCGGTGGTACAGTTTATTAATACCAATGAGTTTTTAATGCCTGAAAAGACTGTATCCAAAACGGCAGCTGAATCCGGCATCGATTTTACGAAATTTTTAAATCCTCAGTTAAATATCCTGGCAGATAAGCAGGCTACCCTAACCATTATAATTGATCCGGCTACCGGGGATGAACTAAAAGTAAAGGGTGTTGCAAAGTTCAATCCGGGTGTTAAACCTGGCGGAAATATGGTGATGGAAGGCACTTATCGCCTGGACAGCGGTTATTATGAATTGAATTACGAATTCTTAAAAAAGCGCTTTAATATAATACCGGGCAGTACCATTTATTTTAATGGCGGCCCTACGGATGCACAGATAAATATCACGGCTGAATATTTTGCCAATACATCTCCTAAAGATCTGCTGGGCAATGAAGTTGGCTCGGTAGATCCCAGGATCGCCAGGTCATTTAATCAGAAAATTCCTTTCAGGGTAATTTTATTTTTAAAGGGATCTTTAAGAAATCCTGCAATCAGTTTTGATATCCGGTTGCCAGAAGCCGCAGAGATCAGCACCCAGTTAAGAACGACCATTGAAAATAAACTGGTACAGGTGCGGTCCGATATCGCGGCTACCAATAAGCAGGTATTCGCTTTACTGGCATTGGGCCGCTTTGTGGGTGAACAGAGTACGGATTTCTTTAAAGGAAACGGGGGCGACTTTTCAGACATAGCAAGGGAGAGTGTGAGTAAATTTTTATCAGCCGCATTGGATCAGATCGCTTCCGATCTTTTTAAAGGGATCAATGTAGATCTCAACCTAAACTCTTTTAAAGATTTCAACAACAGTGATGGAACGCAAAAAACTGATTTAAATGTGGAGGTGTCAAAAAATTTTTTAAATGACCGGTTAACCGTAACCGTAGGTAAAAATTTTGGCATCGAGGGACAGGATGGCTCTACAAAAGCATCGCAGCAAAAAGCAAGTCGTTTTTTGCCTGATGTAACTGTTAACTATAAATTATCTGCGGATGGAAAATACATGATACGGTCATATAATAAAAACCCTTTTGAAGTTGTAATGGATGGGTATGTGGTGGAAACGGGATTGGCATTCATTATTACCATGGATTATGAAAAGTTTGAAGAATTGTTTATCGGGAATAATAAAAAAACGGGCAAATAGAAGATGTGCAGGTCCATTATATATTGTTTAATAATTGCAGTAACTATCAGCAGTTGTGGTGTAAGGAGATTTTTGCCTGCAGGTGAAAGGATCTACCGCGGAGCCACCATACAAATAGAAAAAGAAGAAAAGGTAGCAGCATCTTCACGGTCATTAAGGAAACAATTAAAGCTGGCAGCAAAACCCGCTTCAAACAAATTTGCATTGGGCCAGCCTTACAAGGTTTGGTGGTGGTTTGTAATTGGGCAGCCGAAAAGAGAAAATGGAATAAGGGCATTTTTTCGGAATAAACTTGGTGAGCCACCCATATTGAGCAGTAAAGTGAATGCCCCTGTTACCGCCCAGAACATGCAGGCATTTTTGGAGAACCTCGGGTATTTTCATTCGCAGGTTAAAGGCGATACCGTTAATAACGGCTACATGGCCAGGGCAGTGTACAAAGCGCGTATATTTCCCCAATACAAAATAAAAAATATTACCTGGACAGGCGACAGTTCAGCGCTTTTGACATTGTTGCGGAACGAGCAAAACAGGGGGATTTTGAAAGCCGGCAACGGATACCGGTTAAGCGACATACAAGCTGAAAGGGATCGGCTCGACCTATATATAAAAACCAGGGGATATTATTATTTTAATCCAAACTACATCATGTTTTATGCAGATAGTACCATTGGAAATAATGAAGTGAACCTGGTTTTAAATATAAAAAAATCAATACCGGAAAATGCCATGCACGCTTTTACTATCGGCAGGGTTACGCTATTTCCTAATTACACGTTGTTACTGCCGCCGCCGGATACCAGTAAAACAGGAGCTATAAATATAGATGGACTATTGATCAGGGATACTTTGGATAAATTTAAAACGCATTTATTCAAAAACCTGGTCACCTACCGGCCCGGCATGATATATAGCAGCAGGGACCAGAATACTACATTGAACCGGTTGATCAATCTTGGTGTGTTCAAATTTGTAAAGAACCGGTTCGAACAGGTAAAAGATAGTGCGGATCCATATCGCCTGAATGTTTTTTATTACCTAACACAAGCCAAAAGGAAATCCCTTCAGCCGGAGATCGATGGGTTTTCAAAAGAAAGCAAGTTCCTGGGTGCCCAGTTAAGTGTAAACTGGCGCAACAGGAACACATTTAAAGGCGCGCAATTATTGATGCTAAAACTGTATGGTGGTTTGGAGATTTCCTTTTCCGACTCACTTAAGAATACGAATGTTTACCGGATCGGGGCCGAGGCATCGATTAATTTGCCCAGGATATACATGCCATTTATAAAAATAAAGGAACAAAACCTGTACCCGCCACGCACCCGTTTACTAATAGGATACGAGCTTTACAGGAAGCAGCTTTTCTACACAAAGAACATATATCGTTTGCAATATGAATTTAACTTTAAGGAAAGCAGCAATAAGCAGCATACTTTTTCTCCTTTGGCATTAACATATATTAAAGCTTATAATCTTACCGATGATTTTACAAAGGAAACCACCCTAAAACCGTCTTTATTGGCGAATACCTATTCTGAAATAATTCTTGGTTCTGTTTATTCCTATACTTATAATACTGCCAATCCGTATGCAAAAAAACAATGGTACTTTAAAACCAGCCTGGATTTGGCAGGCAATATCGCAGGCCTGCTGAGCGGGGCAAAACAGCCAAGGCAAAAAGAGATATTCAATACACCCTTTGCACAATACGCAAAAGCGGATATTGATCTGCGTTACCAAAAGCGGTTGAACAATAACTTTGATTGGGTCAACCGGCTGCTGATAGGCGCCGGGTTTCCGTATAACAATTCCAATATTTTGCCTTTTTCAAAACAATATGTGATCGGGGGCTCCAGCTCCCTGCGTGGATTTCAAATGCGGCAGATCGGCCCGGGTTCATATTTACCCACATTACATGATCAGCGATATTTCCAGCTGATCGGAGGTGATTATAAGCTCCAGTTCAATTCGGAACTAAGGATCCCCATTGTTGCTAAATTAAGTGGCGCCGTCTTTTTAGACGTGGGTAATATCTGGACAAAGGATACGCTGTTATTTGGCAAAGCCGGGCAATTAAAAAAGGACTTCTATAAAGAACTGGCGGTTGCATCCGGTGTTGGGGTAAGGTTTGATGCAGGGTTGGTTATAGTGAGATTGGATCTTGGGTTCCCCTTGCGTAAACCTTTTTTACCTGATGGGGAAAGATGGGTGATTAATAAGCTCGAATTGAGCAACCGGGTACTGGTAGTGAATTTTGCATTAGGATATCCTTTTTAAACCATTTAAAAACGTACAAGGCTCCATCGCATGAAAAAATTAATTAAAATATTACTCGTTGTTATTATTGCAGGCGCCATTGGTGGTTATACCTGGTGGCAATTCAACAAAAAGAAGATTGTAAGGGATTCAATTGAGCATGCAGTTACAAAAAAAACAGACAGCCTCTATTATATTCACTATGACAGTTCACGCATAGATGAAATAAATGGCAATGCAACGTTTTACAATGTGGTATTACAATCAGATTCCGCACAAAAGGCTTTGTTGAATGGTACAGATAGTTTGCCGAATGCATTGTACAATATCAGGATAAGCCAGGTAACGGCCATTGGGGTAGATATGTCTGGACTGTTGCAGAAACAAAACGTGGCGGCTAAGAAAATACTATTGCTCAAACCGATCATACAAATCATCAATACGGGAGCGGACAATCCTAAACCTTTTACTATAAATGATACACTGGAGTTGTATGAAAAAATTTTAGGGAAATTTAAAAGTATAAAAGCCGATACGATACAGGTTACCAATGGCACCGTTTTGTTTACTAATAAAGCCGGTAAAGCGCAAACCACGCTGGAGAATATTAATATAACATTAAATAAATTCCTGGTTGACAGCACAAAAGATTATCAAAGCATTATCAGCTATTTTATAAAGGATGTAAGAGCCACGGTGGAAAATATCCAGCTGCCCGAATCAAAAAGCGGTACCAGGCTCAACCTGGAAAAGGTGGATTATAATGCCGCTAAAAGATACCTGCATATCACTGCAATAAAGCAATACAAAGTTAATAATATGAACCCGGTTACAGAGTTGAAAAATGTACAGGTAAATGAATTGAACACCGATGCATTTATAATACAGCAGCGGCTGAAAGCAGGGCAAATTAGCTGTGACGGAGGGATCATAACGATTTATATCAGGAAAAAACCCGGTAAATCAAAACAAGGGGACCAGTCTCTGGAGTTGTCAACTGACCTGATTGACCAGGCACAGATTGGAGGTATTAATCTGGGAAGCACAAAAGTGATCATTGCTGATAAAGACGACCCGGGCAAGGATCCGTTTGTATTAAATAACACACATTTTAAGGTGACAAAAATGCTAAAAGTAAATGAAGGAACTTCTGTTACTAACATTATAAATGATGCAGAATGGGAGTTATCAGCCAATGGTTTTTCATTTTATACAAAAACCAAACTTTATAAAATAAGCGTGGGTGATTTTATTATTAACAATGCAGCTGCATCAGTAAAGGTCAAAAGTATTTCATTAAAACCACTGCTTACCGAGGAGCAGTTTGTACAGCAGAGCCAATATCAGAATGATCTTTACAACCTTACAATAAATAATATAATTCTTTCCGGGGTTAATATCAAAAAATTGATAGGAAATAAAGAGTTTGAAGTGGAAAACGCATCCATTCAACCCATCATAAAAATATTTAATGACCGTTCTTTACCGGCTGAAGGAAATAGCAAGTTGGGGAACTATCCCCAGCAGCAAATATTAAAATTGCCTTTCCCGGTTTATATCCATACTATCAAAGTTAACAATGCCCTGGTTTCATACCGGGAGAAGGCCATAAAATCAAAACTTACAGGGGATGTTTTTTTTAGTGGTATCAATGCAACGCTTACAAATGTTACCAACATCCCCGAACGCATTAAAGCAAATCCTTTATTAAAATTAAATGCTACTGCCAAATTCCTGGGTATTGGCAATTTATCCACTGAATGGCAATTTCCTTTAAATACTGACAATGGCGCTTTCATGATAAAGGGCCGGCTGGTAGATATGAATGCCATTACTTTAAATTCTATAATTGAGCCATTGGCAATGGCTTCGGTAAAAAAGGGCCGGGTGGATGAAGTAAACTTTAAGATAGATGGCACGGATACAAAGGCTACCGGAAATATATTATTCCTTTATCATGACCTAAAAATGGAGATGTTAAAAAAAGGAGACAGTACTGAATTAAAAAAGAAAGGCCTCGCAAGTTTATTAGTCAACGTACTTGTAAAAAATAAAAATACAAGTACGTCAAACAGCAAAGAAATAAATTATGACCGGGATATTACCAGGTCATTCTTCAACCTGGTATGGAAGACGATTTTTACAGGCGCTAAGAAAACAGCCATGTAAAACCGGCATAAGAACAATCACTTCGTGAAATCACCCGCTTATTTTAATCGGGAGGGCTTAAAATGTATCAGTAAGTAGAAATGGTGGGTGAGTTGTTATTACAATTTTTTTAGTTCTTTTTAAGTTTTAAAATATTACATGTTTGGTATATGTTAACAGCAAACCGTTCCGCAAACAATTCCGCAAACGTTTGCGTTAAATATTTCTTTATTAAAGAGTTTTGCACTGTATTCCATCCTAATTTTATTAGATCAAACATTCTAAAGTACTGTTATTTTTTTCATTGAAATTGAAAAATTTAATTTAACTTCAACCCGAATTATTTGACTCCTATCATTTTATTCAAACAAAACTTAACGACTATGCTTCCTGCTATGATGAGAAAGTCTGCTATGCTCCTGCTGGCAGTTTTTGGGTTTACTGTCTTCGCGTTAGCCCAAAATCAAACAGTTACCGGAACGGTAACGGATAAAAAAGGTGCTCCCCTCCAGGGTATCAGCGTTATAATCAAAAACACACAGAATGGAACATCCACAGATGCCAGCGGCGTTTTTTCTTTAAAAAATGTTCAAACCAATGCCATCCTCGTCTTTACCGGTGCAGGTGTTGTTACACAGGAAATTAACGTTGCCGGCCAAGCATCGGTGAATGCTGAACTGGAAGCCAGCGTTAATAGCTTAAATGAGGTGGTTGTAGTTGGTTACGGATCTGCCAGGAAAAGGGATTTAACGGGTGCTGTCACTTCTGTTAAGTCAAAAGATTTTAACCAGGGGGTAATATCCTCACCGGATCAATTGCTCCAGGGAAAAGTCCCAGGCTTGGAAATCACCAGTAATAGTGGCCAGCCAGGTGCGGCAACTACCATTAAAATCAGGGGAAACAATTCCATCAGGGCGAGTAATAACCCACTCTATGTAGTTGATGGGGTGCCTTTGGATGGGAGAACGGCAAGGCCAAGTTTAAATTATGGAGGTGGCTCAGGTTTGGATTTCGGTACAACACCAGAGTCCAATCCGTTACTATATATCAATCCGAATGATATAGCTCAGATAGATGTTTTAAAGGATGCTTCCTCCACTGCAATTTATGGTTCGAGAGGGGCTAACGGAATTATTGTGATCACTACCAAAAAAGGTGCTTCAAACGGAACAAAAATTGAGTTTGGGGCCAAATTTGGTACTTCCGCTGGCTATATGAAAAAATATAAGGTTTTGACGTCAAGCGAATTTAGAAATATTCTTCCTGTCTATCACCTGGATACCTTATCAACTTCCCTTGATCATGGTTCATCTGTGGATGCTTTAAAAGCAATAACACAAAGCACCCTATCACAGGAATATAACCTTGCTTTGAGTGGTGGAAGCGAAACAGGTAAGTTTCGTGCGTCATTTTTGGGTTCTAAAAATTACGGGTTCCTCAAAAAAACTTCTTTGGATAAATACCTTGGTAATTTCTCCGGCCAGTATAAATTTCTTGAGAAGCGTTTGTCAATTGACTTTGG
>JBDTVX010000101.1:0-15112 GCA_040007015.1 Ferruginibacter sp.
AATCAAATGCCCATGATTGAGACGTTATACAATTCGGGTATTCAAAGTTATATGATGCTTCCATTGTTTAATAACGGAAAAATATTGGGCGTATTGGAACTTGCGACCCGGAGGGCGGGTGTGATCAATAATGCGTTTATTTCCAGGCTGGAACCCGCCCGGCACCTGCTGAGCCAGGTGCTGCAACACAATATAGATGTATTTCAAAATAAAATTGAGCGAACCATAAAAGAAAAATTCACCTCCCTGCAGCCGTCGGTTGAGTGGAAATTTAACGAGGTCGCCTGGGCTTATATTCAAAAAACAAACACGGACGCGAGGGCGGATGTTGGCAA
The DNA here is from genome assembly GCA_040007015.1 of Ferruginibacter sp. Taxonomy (GTDB): domain Bacteria; phylum Bacteroidota; class Bacteroidia; order Chitinophagales; family Chitinophagaceae; genus Ferruginibacter. The sequence continues at coordinate 336 of JBDTVX010000101.1, forward strand.
TGTTGTATTCGAGCAGGTATTCCCGATCTACGGGGCGGTTGATATCCGCAACTCTTCAGTAGAACGGAATGTGGCCATACAAAAGGATTATCTTCGCCAGTTTGAAATTTTAGAAATTACTTTAAAAGAGCTAAGGCAGCAAATAGAGATTACCCTGCTGGATGAAATGATCTTCAAATGCATTAAATGGCATGCTGCGATAATGGAAGTGTTAAACGCCGAAGATGAATTAAAGATCACCGACTTTTTTGAAAATGACGTGAACCCCCTGCTCCAGCATTTCAAAATAAATCACAGTGAAGTGAGCAGCATTGTGCTTAATTATTTTCAGCAAAGCGAGATATTTAAGGGGGTAATTCACTATAACAGGGATGAATACCAGCAGTCGATCGACCTGATCAACAATCGCCTGATCACGTACATGGAAAAAGAAAAGAAGACATTACAAAAATCTTATCCGAATTATTTTGAGAAATATAAAACAGATGGCATTGAATATAATATTTACATCGGTCAATCCATCGCGCCTAATAAGCCATTCGACCTTCTTTATTTAAAGAATCTTCGCCTGTGGCAGTTAACGTCCATGGCTGCAATCACCCGGATGACACATGAAATGCTTTCCGAAATGAAGGTAAAACTGCAGACTACACAGCTTATTCTTATTCACAATAACCCGATAGATATCAGCTTTCGCAGGGATGAACGCAGGTTCGATGTGGAAGGAGCTTATAATATCCGTTATGAGATAATGAAAAAAAGAATCGATAAAGTGCATATTCAATTTACCGGTGAAAGACTTACCCAGCCCGGTAAAATAGCATTGGTATACACTAATCAAAACGAAGCGAAGGAATATATCAAGTTTATAGAATATTTGCAGGATAAAAATATTTTAACCAACGACCTGGAGCATCTTGAACTGGAGGAAGTGCAGGGCTTGTATGGGCTGAAAGCCCTAAGGGTAGGGGTACAGCTTGATTTAGCGCTAATTGTCCCCTAACCCATTAAAATTTCCGAAGTTTCTAATACGTCAGAAGTCTTTACAGCGTTAGGCCGGGTAAGTTTCGCATATATTTTCGCATTCAGCTTCATAATATCCCAGTATTCTTTGCCATATCCTACTAATATTTCAGATCCCGCAGGGAGATCTTTTTTAGCTTCAATAAATATTTCCAGGCCTTCTTCAACATATTGACAATTATTTGTAATGCCCTTTACACGGGTAAAACCACGGGCATCATTGGCATAACGGGCCAGTTCTTTTTCATAGGGTAGTCCGTCAATTACATGATGTTTTGTTACAAAATATATATAACTATTCGTTCCATTCTGGTGGTCAACATCTTTCCAGGTGGTTATCTTTCCTTTGTATTCGATTATACGTGTCCCTTTTCGAATAAAGTCTTTTGTAAATAAACCCTTCCCGGAACCAGGTAAAGTAGATTCCTTTATAAACAGCTGATCTTCCAATAATGACATATGTAGAAATTGATTTTTACTAACCGGCTGAAGATAATCAACAAATAACTTCCATTCGTGATTGAACCCATTAATATTTTACAATAGTGTTAACTATTATAATTAAGAAATAAATGTGCCAGTAAAGCATTCCCGCGTGCGGAATAAAATCTACATTTTTGAAATGATCCGGATTACCAGCGATCTATTTTTGGCTTTTTGAAAACTTGTTTTCTAGTGAATCAGGATAATTCTTATTTTGAGCACGCTTATTGTTCAAATTCTTTTAGATTTCCTGGTATTAAATTAATGCATATTGATGTATTGAAATAAATACACACTTTATTTTTATAATTACACCCTCCCGGGTAACAATCAGTTTATAAAATGAAAAGAGTCTTAATTGTAGATGACGAGGTTGACCTGTGCCTGCTTTTAAAGCAATTTCTCACAAAAAGAAATTATGAGGTTCACATTGCGCATACACTTTCGGAGGGTTTGAATATACTTAATACTATTAAACCTGATTTATTGATGCTGGATAATAATTTGCCCGATGGTATGGGCTGGGATCTGGCCGATGATATTCATAAAAAATATCCTTCCATGAATATCACGCTGCTGAGCGCTTTCCAGTTAGCGAAAGATTTCAAACATAAACTGGATACCTCAATTAATTTTTTAGAAAAACCAATATCGCTGAAAGATATTGAAAAATATATCTAATGAGAAAAATATGGTATTTGATCCACCAGCTGCCGGATCAATTACCTTATTTTTCCCGTGTGTTTGTAGAAAGTATTCCTCATATTCCCGAATCGCCGTTACTTTAAATGATATTTAAAACATGCAAAAACTGGTATTATTTTTTATGCGATAATAAAAATAAGCCGGCTGATTCTGTATGATGATGCCGTTAAAAATACTTATTTATAAAAATGAGTATGGTTATGGTATAAGGTTTATATTTTTTCAATAGACAATTTGTGTCGGCATAAAAATTATTATTAATAAAAAAATACGCATATGAAAGCAATATGGACGGGCTCTATCGGGTTTGGATTGGTGAACATTCCTATTAAATTATTTAGCGCCATACAAAGCAGCAATCTTGATCTTGATATGTTGGATAAAAAGGATCATGCAAATATCAGGTTTAAAAGAGTAAATGAAAACAGTAATAAGGAAGTGTTGTGGGAAAACATCGTGAAGGGCTATATGCTCAATGGCAAATATGTGGTATTGGATGACAAGGATTTTGCAAAGGCTGCCCCCGAAAAATCTGAACATATTGAAATCATCCAGTTTGTGGATGAGAAGGAAATAGACACGATCTACTTTGAAATGCCCTACTATGTGCAGCCGGAAAAGTCCGGCACGAGGGCCTATGCACTGCTAAAAGAGGCCTTGCTGAAATCCGGTAAGGTAGGTCTGGGTTCTTTTGTAATGAGACAACGGGAACATATTTGTATCATAAGAGCAATGGATAATTTAATTGTCTTAAACAGGTTGAGGTTTCCGGAGGAAATAAGGGCGACAGGTGAACTGAATTTGCCCGCCGCCAAAAGTAAACCGGCAGAAGTTAAAATGGCGATCACTTTGATAGCGCAGCTTACCAAACCCTTTAACCCTAAGAACTTTAAGGATGACTATACCGACAAACTATTAAAAATAATAAAAGCCAAATCCAAAGGAAAGGCGGTTCCTTTCAAGCCATTGAAGGTTGTACATTCCAAATCAAAAGACCTGATGGAACAATTGCAGGCAAGCTTATCACCCAAAAAAAGGAAGGCATCATAATAGCCTGGTATTGCATAATTAAAGGAAATTTTACTGAACTACGCCGTAGGAACAGGCCGTGTACTGTTCTATCACCGAACGTCAGATCCGGTGATAGAACAGAATAATCGTCCAAAACAGGTCACGGCCTGTTCATGCAGTATAAGGAAATATCTTATCTCTTTTCTCAAATTTTAATTTGGCCCTGATAAACCACCGCCTATGGGGGTGGTAATGTCTTTAACATACCCTGATTCGATTATAAAATTTATTCCTCTTCACGATTGCTGTTTTGTTTTTTATTAAGCGTCAGTTGTATTTTTTGCTGTAGCTGTTCCAGGAAGAATGGCTTTTCGATGATCTCGTCAGCAGCTACTTCATTCGTTTTTTCATTCCAACTATATCCGGTCATCAAAATGATGGGGATATAAGCAGTGGCAGGGTGGGTTCTAAGCTCCTCAATACAATTTTTTTGCAATACATCTACCAGCACCACATCCGGCTCAAATTTTTTTGCAATTTGTATGCTTTCTTCTCCGCTGCTGGTATAGGTAACTTGATATGCTTTTTTTTCGAGCAAATCCTTTAAAAGGCTCATCGTATCAAAGTCATTATTTATTACTAAAATCTTTTCCATAATAATTCATTGCTATAATATAAATAAATGCAATCGGTATGCCGTTTAAAACATAAAGTAGTTAAAGCGGGATTGAAAAATAAAATGTAGATCCATAACCTTCTTCGCTCTCAGCCCATACCTTGCCATCGTGCGCTTCAATGATTCTGCGGCATAAATAAAGCCCCAGCCCAATCCCTTCAAGATTTTTTGTCTTCTCGGCCCTGAAGAACCTTCCAAAAATACGGGGTAGCTGTTTAGGTGAAATACCAAGCCCTTCATCTTTAACAGAAACAATCACGTTGTTATCCTCCTGCCTCATGTGGATGATCACTCTTGTATTATTATTGGAATATTTTATACCATTGCTGAGAAAGTTGGTCACTACCTGTATCAGCCTGTAACGGTCTCCGTAAACGGGTTTTGTGCATTCTCCTTCCAGGATAATTGAGTAATCAGGATGTAACACTTCAAGCGTATCCAGCGCCTCTTCTATCATTTCCTCAAAATCGAATGTTGCTTTTTCCAGGGTAAAATTTCCGGAATTGAATTTTGTGGCATCGTACAATTCGCTGATCATTTTATTTAACCGCATCACATTGTTCTTACTACGAGTTAAATATTCCTCCAACTCGTTCATCTGACCCTCTAAAATTAGCTGGGTCATCATCTCATTACATAAAACAATATTGGCCAATGGGTTTCTTAACTCATGGGCTACAAACCCTATGATATCTTCTCTTTCTTTTTCAGCCTGTTTTTGGATCGTGGTATCGTGTGCCGTTAATAAAATATTATCGCCGGTTGCCGAATGTTTCATGATACAGCAGGAAATATCAAATACTTTTTTTTCACCTGCGGCCGTTTCAATTTCAAGGCTATGAGCATAAAACCGCTCCTTTGTGGTTGCCAATTTCCGTATTTTATCATACAGTTCATTGTTAATGTCAAACGGGTGAATTAGTTCGGCAAAATTCAAATTATCAGTTAGGGATCCGGCATATCCAAATAATTTAGAGAAGGCAGAATTAATTTTAATAATATGGAGATCGGTAGTTAAAACTATTACTACATCTTCTATGGAGCTAAGTATACTTTCATTAAAATTATTTAGACTGATAACGGAATTTTCCGAAATTTTTAGTGTATTAATATTTTGAATGATTTTTAATATGGAGCTTTTGCCATCGGTATTCTCAACCAGAATAGATTCACCAGACACCCAGATTAAGTTTTTATTTTTATCTACCAGGAAATTATTGTCGGATGCCTGGCCCTGCGATAACACTTTTGTAATCTCTTTTTGCGGGAGGTTCATTCTTTGGTCTGTTTCAGTAAATAGCATAGCGAAGCTTTTACCAATGATATCATCCCGCGTAAATCCAAAAGAACGAATAAAAGCATCATTTGTTTCAATGATGGCGCCTGTGTCATCCATTAGCAATATATTATTCTCTTTGGTATTTTTAAAAAGCGCTTCAAAATAATTGAAAGAAGAGAACATGGAGTTAAGCAATGAAGACATATGGTTAATTTGGCGGGTAAATAATTTTGTAGAACAATTAACTACACCTGAGCGAATTAATCATTCTCAATTTTTGTACCAATTACGGAACAATATATTCCTTTGCATTATGCCGGTACTAATAATTTAATAAATGGAGGCAATAAATATCTTCAATTAGAATTCTCAATATTCACCTGGGCCTGGTAATTTAATTGTAATGAAGAATATCGCCCAATTATGAGGAAAAGTTTACACAATAAATTAAGCCATACGCTTAAGAATTATGGCATAAAATTTATTATTATTATTAAAGCAAAAGAAAGATTTAAAATGTCCCTGGCGGATTAAAGTGTTAATGAATAAAGACACCGCTGGTACAACAGCGATCAATTGAGTAATGAATTCACTAATGTGACCATGAGCACCTCTCCGGAATAATTGTTTATGCATGAAGTTCGGAAGCTCATGGTTTTTGTTTTTAACCCAATCTTTTAAATTCCTTCTGGTGCTATGTTAAGCAAAAATGACGTATTGAATAGTTAAGCTCCGTTAGGAGCAGCGCGTTTATACTTCATCATTATTTTAAAGCCCGGCTCGGCAGGTGCCGTGTAATTTACGTGGCATCTACGGAGCCAATTCAATATAGATAATTATTTCTAAAAACACGGTTGCCCTACGGAACAAAAAATCTCTGCATTACCACATTGATTTGCTGTGTCAATTCATACTTAACCTAATACCAGGTCTTTATTTCATTAAAATATAAAAGAAACATTAAATGCCGGAGGGCCCATCCATATTAATATTAAAAGAAGCGGTAAGTGCCTTTACAGGTAAAAAGATCATTTCAGTTGAGGGCAATAGCAAAATTGACCAGCAACGGCTTCTAAATAAGAAAGTAATTGAATTTAAAACCTGGGGAAAACACTTTCTCATTTGTTTTAATGATTTCACGGTGAAGGTTCACTTTTTATTATTTGGCTCCTACCTAATAAATGAAAAAAAAGTTAGTCCCATCAGGCTTGGCTTGGGTTTTACTAAAGGAGACATCAATCTTTATGCCTGCTCAGTAAAAATTCTTGAAGGCGATATCAATGAACTATACGATTGGAGTGCTGATGTAATGAGTGATTACTGGAATGAGAAAAAAGCGGTTACTAAACTGAAGCTGCAAAAGGATACGATGATAGGTGATGCGCTTTTAAATCAGGAAATATTTTCAGGAGTTGGTAATATTATCAAGAATGAAGTATTATACCGGGTACGCGTACATCCTGAAAGCATTGTTAATGAATTGCCGATGGCAAAGATCAGGCAGATGGTCAAAGAAGCACGTATTTACAGTTTTCAGTTTCTTGAATGGAAAAAGAAATTTGAACTTAAAAAGCACTGGCTTGCCCATACAAAAAAAATTTGTACGCGGTGCAAAATACCATTAATAAAGAAGTACACAGGGGCACGCAAAAGAAGAAGTTTTTTTTGTAATAATTGTCAAAAGCTTTACAAATAAACGTGTTCAGATTACCAGCCCCGGGTAATTTATTTATGCACGATTAATTCTTTTGAAATCACTGGCAATTCTACCTTTTAATAAAATTATAATGAAAAACAGCAAAAAGAAAAATAATACCGAAAAAACAGGCGTAAATTATTTCGAGGAATTTGCAACAGGTGTTACAAAAGCTACCGGCAGTACACCTGCATTTTTAATTGCTTTTTTAACCATCCTTGTCTGGGGTATTTCCGGTCCCTTTTTCCACTACCCGGAGAATTGGCAACTGGTCATAAATACGGGCACAACCATCATCACCTTCCTGATGGTGTTTTTGATCCGGAAATCGCAGAACAAAGACTCGCTTGCTATACAACTGAAATTAAATGAATTGGCAGCGGCACATGAGTTTGCAAGTAACCGGCTGGTGGATGTTGAAAATATGACTGAAGATGAATTAAAGATCATCCGGAAATATTATACCAAATTAGGTGGATTTACCATGCAGGAAGAAAATTTGCAGCAATCTCATTCCATTGACGAAGCGCATGAACTACACGATTTAAAAAAGCAGATGGAAAAAGAACTGGAAGAAAAATATAAAAAATAGCGGATAACCTGTAGCAACAGATCATTAGAAGATACTGCTGCTAAAGGTTCCATTTCGCGCGGGCTTTACCGGCATTATTTATTGATTACTTCCATATCCTCTAAAGGGTAATTTCCGGTAGAAAGTGTACAATTAAATGATTCGCAATAGCTGAATAATTCTGACAAGGGGAGCGTGTTGATCTTGAATTTCTTTACCGGTATTTTTCCATCACTAAATGTACTGCCTTCCTGTCTTGCTTTATCTACTGCATAAACAGTGATCACAGTTTCGTCTCCTACAAAAACACGAATGGCAAGCGCCTCAAAACGATCCCGGTTATATTCGTAGATATGATCGGCACAAAAATCATCCAGGTTTTGACCATTGGCCATCTTTAGGGAGATGTTTCCGGAAACACCTTCCTGTATGAATTTTAATTCCTGTTCCATAACGTATATTTTATTTGAATAATAAATTAGTATAAAAATATCATGCCATTTTTTTCCCCAAACTCCCGGTGAGTCATCCTTCGGGGGTGACTCACCGGGAGTTTGGGGAAGTTCCGCAAATCATTTTTATCGCCGGTTCCGAAGAACGAATTCTTTAATTACAGCGAATTTCTAAGCGTTAAATAAAACCGGGCTTCAATATGCTGTTTGGATCCGGAAAGTATCAGCTCCGCCGCTTTTTCGCCCATCATTTTAAAATCAGTGGAGATAGTGGTAATGCCATTGAGTATTATTTTTTTCAGGGCAGTTTCATTATAGGAGATAACACCTATTTCTTTGCCCAATTCAAAATTTTGATCCACAATTTTTTCTATCAGTATTACCAGGTCATCTTCCATTAAACTAATATATACTTCGCCCTTTTTGATAGGCTCTTTGGAAATATTATGCACTATTTTACAATTGAAAGCATATTCCTGGCAGAATTTGCAAAAACCCGTAGTGATCTCGATCGGGTGGTAGGTATATTCGGGCAGTATGATATTGATGGTACTGTATTTACTTAAATGCGGAAGCGCCTCTTCCAATGCTTCATAAATATCCCTTTCAAAATTTTCATAGATGGCTCCATAATCACCTGTAACCCCCGGAACGAGCTTGTCAAGTAAAATGAGCTTGTCTTTTGGGATGGTGTTAATAATTTTACCGGCATGTTCCGTACCATCCATAAAATGCGGAATGATGACAAAATAGTTATAATCCTCTTTCGAATGGAGCAGTAGTTTTTTAAACAATGATAAGTTATTATTGTAGATATAAAAGTCAATGGTGGCGGCATCTCCCAATGTACTTACAAATGAATCGTAGATAATTTTTTTATGTGCGCTCAGCTTGTTGAACAATAGAAAAACTTTTACCTTGCTTTCAACATTGTTACTTTTGATATAATACCCTTTGCCAGGTACAGAACCAACAATCCCTGTTTTCTTTAAATACTTATATCCTTTTTCAGCAGTATCTCTTGAAATCTCGAATTCAAAACTTAATTCGTTAATTGAAGGAAGCACATCATCCAGTTGCAGCTTCTTTGTTTCAATAGCTTTTATAATACAATTGGCGAGCTGCTGGTACTTTGGCGTAGCCGAAAATTCATCGATATAAATAAGTTTGTTAAAGGGGGATATCATATGCAATCGTATTGAAGACGCTAAAATTTTGATGTTTCTTATTCAAAAATAACTTTTTTAAACATAAAGATGGAGGCGTATGCCAAATCCGGAAGTTATCGGATGAGACAATTAGGAGTTACCGAAATGCTTTTAAGTAATTAATGATACCAAATATTGATGTACTGTTACTATGCCCATTGTATAATGAATGGATGGCAAAAAAGCGCAACGGTTGAGGGATAAAAAATTAATAAACCGGAATGTTTTAAATGACCGGCAAGACGGGAAGGAATAGCGAAGATTTATGCCTTTTTAGATAATCTTCAATGTGGATCATAAAGAAATAGAAATACTACCTGTACAAACAGGTAGTATTCTGATAAGCCAAATCAATAAGATGACGGCAACTGGTTTTTCTTCGACTTTGGAATAAAACGGAGCTGAATAAAACAAAAGATATACGGGGGTCATTAGTTTGTTGAATATTTATTTTTACATCACCCTTAACCCTGGCCGGCTATGTTATCCGGGCAGACTTCTTCCCGGGGGAAAGAAAATGCAATAAGGAAATGGGATGATATTTTAATTTGAGAAAAATGAATTCAACCTGTCCGGTAAAAAGGCGCCAATTGCCAACTCTTTCTGAACCTTTTCTTGATTGACTTTATCCCTTTCGGCTATCATTGTATAGCCCAGCGAAGGCAATACGATCCTAAGCGTTTGAAACGTGACCGATGCTGAATTTTCATTAAAAGAAATAACAGGGTCATCAATAATACGAACAGTGTCATCCAGGTCGATAGCTGATTTATCCAGCTTAATATTGTGGTAGGCGGAAGTCAGTTGCTTTACGGCTTCTATTTCTTCCCACTTGATTACCGCGGGTTTAGCCAACCAATAAATAAAATTCACTATGCCGGAAATGCGCTTCACCAATCCGATTTCAGATTCATTGATGTAGACAAAAACATAAGAATTAAATAATGCTTCCGTACCTATCTTTTTATTATTAGCATTTACGCTAACAATTTTGTTTACCGGAAAATAGTTTTTAATCCCTCTTCTGGAAAGAAGGGAAGCTACTTTTTTTTCTCGCCGGGGAAGTGTGTAAACTGCATACCAATTACGCGTCATTCTTGTGGTGTTTTGGTTGTGAAAAATGCAGTTCTTCACAATATTAGATTATTGCTTTTCCCAGGGAAGGTTGGTATATAAATTAAATTGGAGGATTGTTAAACGATGGGATATATGAATTCTTGATTGAGGTTGTGCAAATATACGATTCAAAAACGAAAAATAAAAAAAAAACTAATATTTATATAAGTGAATCGAAGCCGGCGATCATGATTTTCCTCTGGAAGCCTTACCGCACGCCTGTTTCAATTATTATGGCTTAATAAAAATAACAGTCAAAAAAATAAAAAACAACTTGAATTGGACCATTAAATTATCGGATAAGTGCTATCAGGGGTAAATAAAAGGTCATTTTCCAGGTAATATAGGTTGAAATTGCAGTGTTAAAGGCAAAACACAAGCTGTTTTTTTTGTATAGCGGGCTCAGCTATCATCATTTAACCCCCGGGATAAAGTGGGATAGAGTATCAAACTAGAGGGGCTTAGAAGTTGTTTAGAAATGATTTTTTTGTTAACCAGTTGTGGTACTCAGCGTAGCCGGAGTATTTATGGCGTACCGCCGCATGGCGGGATCAACATTTGTAAAAATGGCACCGATTACTTTACAAAAAGCATTTCAGGCTGAATTTAAACAGCTTCCTGGTTATTTATTCTTCCTGTACCGCAGGTACAAAATATTGGTGGAAATATAATGTAGCATTAAAAACGCGCCGTACGCAATATGAATAACGATAACATAGTTATTTGATTTTTTTACTTATTTGACAAATTAATTTTTACCCGGCGTTTGAATAAAACAAACAACCATTCAAATGCTATTGAATTATTAGATTGCCCACCACCCTAAATTTTTTATTGGGTAAAATGGTCAGTTTTGCGCCTGCCGCAACATTTAAGGGAACATCCAAAATGCATTCTGCTTCGGCCGGCGGATCAATAATAATTTCTGAACCGGAAGGTAATGTGGAAGGTGGCACTGCGTTATTGCTCCAGTTGGCAGGGTTATTCCAACTCCCATTGCCAGTGAAGATATAGGCATTTACCATTGCCCGGAAAGCGATATCCCATCCGAGAGCGGGCAATGGCAAATTAAGATTTCCTGAAACCACCACTGCATTGGATGTATTTAATAACAGGCCCGTTGAGCAACTAAAATATTGAATGGTACAATTGCCATTTTGCATTCCCGTTATTTGCAGGCTAGCTCCTAAGATCGCAGGCGGCACCGCACCTCCGGAACTTTGCAGGTATTTCCAGTTATATTTATTATTGAGAATATAACCAGCGGTCTTGGTTCCGTCGGCTGAACCCAATACATAGGTGGTAAGCGGGGAGCCGATATTTGAAAAAACATAGCTGGAAATCAATATCCAGTCTGTTCCAAGGTTATCGACTTTTATAGCATGCATTCCTGCTGAAACATTTACTGTATAAGTGGTGCTGGTTGCTGCACTTGAATTGATCAGCGGTAAGCCATCCACGTATATATTTATTTGGGGTGATGTGCCAGCACTATTTCCCGTAACCACGCTAAATTGTCCTGCTACAGGGTAGTTAACATTAAAGGTAGGAGGCACATGGAACTGTGTGTTATATACGCTGCCAAATAAAAATCTTCCAAGTTCGCCGGCGCCTGGTGTAATATTACCACCTGCATCCACAGTAAAAGAAGACGCAACAGGTGAACCAAAATCTGCAGCAGGCACAACGGTGGCATCAGAAACTCCGCCGCCGCTGGTGGAAGCATTTATTTTTTTATAATCATCTCTTACAAACTGGATATCGTTCAATACGGTTGCCAATGGCTTAAAATGGTAATATAGATTTTTTGGCTGTATATAATCATCCCACCACCAGCTTAGCCCGCTGCCCATTGCACCACTGAAAGCACTTCCCCAAATTGCATTGTGAATGTGCACCCCCGCAGGATCGGCAGTGGAAAGAGTGGCACCGGCAGGTCCCAGGCCAAATTCGCCATTAAGGGTTGGCTTTTGAAATTTGTTTAAATAGTTTTGTGTACCCGCGGCCATTGTGTTTTCAATATTGGGGGCATCAATATAGTAATGAGTTTGACTAAAATCGATGGCCGGAATATTCCACGTGGCATCATCATTAATGTCTTTTGCAAAACTGGTAGTAACCAAATGTTTGTATACATCTTTGCTTTTAATAAAATCAGCCATCTCCGCGTGCCAGTTCTTAACATCGGTTTTACGTGTATCATATTGGTCGGTCCAGTCTATTTCATTAAAAAGTTCCCAGCTTTGTATTGTTTGCGAATATCCATAACGGGCAATGATATACCGCAGCCTGTTCTTATGCAAATTTTTTGCAGTTGTATTGGTAAAAAAATCCCAGGTATTCATTGCCGGGCCGCCGTTGGCCGCATTATACGGGTTATCGCTCCATTCAGGATTTACACCTGTTGAAACCTGCCCATGATTATTTAATGTTGCCATTATATATACCTTCTTCTGCCTGCAATAGTCAACAAGCCAGTCAAAATAAAATGCAGAAGTTTGTTTATAGTTTTTCAGGCCCGAAAACCCATTGGATCCGTTTTTCCATTCCAGGCCAAATGCCCAGCTCGCCATCCATACCCTTATAAAATTTCCGCCATTCGTGCTAAGGTTATGGAGCCAGTTTGTATAATCTGTTACCACGTTTCCATCCTGCCAACCCATATTTTCACCCACCGGTATGAATTGCGCTCCATTATCAAAGCTTAAATAACGGGAGCTGTTTTTTCTTATAAAACCGGGTTCAGCCGATGGAATACATTCAAACGTCTGCGCAGGATAAGTGGCCGATCCGCTTGTATTGGTACACGACAGCTCGTAGCTCCAGGCGCCGGTTTCATTCGGGGCATACCTTATCCGGAAACTGGCGGACCCGGTGGAGGTAAGGCTTCCATCAGCGTTTAAAATATAATCCTGCATATAAAAACCATCCACGGTATCTTTTCTGCCAGATGGTGCATTGAAAATACATTGTACCCTAATATCATCATAATCGTACGGATTAGTATAGGTGGCGGAAAGATCAATATTTACTTCAAGTTTATTAAACATTGGTATTGAAGGGCTGTTGGTAACCACAGCATTAAAAACAGGAACTGATAATGGCCGTTGCAGATTATGCGAATTTTTTTGCGCCGGTAAAAAACCAGGTGATAATAATAAAATGGTGAGAGACAAACGGAAATTTTTTTTCATAACGTTTAAGATTTTAAGATATTCAACTATTGAGCCATAGCGTTTTGATGATATCCAATATTTCAATATCATCCCAGAAACAGAACTCTTTTACCTGTGAACTGCAGCTATTATAAATTACATTACGAATTGAAAAAACGGAAAACAGAAAACGACCACCATAAACTCTCTTATATAAATGTGCGGGTGCCTGAAAAATTTTCCCTGAATTCTTTTGGCGTGCATCCTTTTTTCTTTTTAAACAACCGGTTAAAATTGGAAATATTATTGTATCCGCAGCTATACGACACTTCCGCGATAGAATTGGTAGTATCAATTAATATACGGGATGCATGCCCAAGCCTTATCTCATTTAAGCTATCGATAAAGGTAATGCCTGTACGCTTTTTAATAAAACGGCTGAATGATACTTCCGTCATATTTACAAGTTTGGCAATATCGCCCAATGTGATCTGCTTGTCATAATTTTTATTCATGTACTCAAATGCTTTTTCTATTCGCCTGCTATTGAAATTTAGCTGAAAATCACTGTTGAAGCCGGTTTCCGACAAAGTGCGCATATTGCGGGAAGTAGAAAGGTCATGCAAAATGTCAATCAGCGACATTACAGAATCGAAACCACTTTCTTTATCAAGCGATACAATGCGGGGATAAATGTTTTGTATAGTTTCTTTGGAAAAAAGAATTCCCCTCAGGGAAAGATCAAACATCTTCCGGATAAAACTCAGCTGGTTTCTTCGCAAAAATTTTTCATCCAGCAAATCTTTATGCCATTGAATGGTGACTTCTTTTATATCTCCGGATTTACACTGGTGTGTAAACCAGGCATGCGATAAATTCGGTCCGATCAGCACCAGTTCAAGATGATCGATCTGGTCGATATGGTCGCCCACTATACGTTTGGCTCCTTTCGCATTAATGATCAGGTTCAACTCAAACTCTTCATGATAATGCAATGGAAAATTAAATTCTTTCTTAACCCTTGAGAAAATAGTAAAGCAGTCATTTTGCGTTAAGGGAGTAATTTCCCTAACAATATTTTTATTCATTTCAATAGCAGTTAAGTTGTTAAAAAGATGAAAAAAGGTGAAAATATAAATAATTGTAATAAAAAAGTACCATATAAAATTTATAATTTATTATACAAATATGCTGTTTTTATAGTGATATAAACGCAGTATAAATCAAATATAAAAAATTTCCATTCAGATAGATCAACTTTAAGATAATATAGTATTAGTTAATAGATAAGGTATCGCATTAATTTTGTTATCCCTGGTGCCTGTATTTAAAACAAATTAAAAATTGCCATTTGAAAAAAATTAGTAACCCCTTATATTTTCTTGCTTTTATCCTTCTTTGC
>JBDTVX010000102.1:0-15071 GCA_040007015.1 Ferruginibacter sp.
GCTGGCGAATGCCATTGCTGAAAATCACCCGGAGTGTTACCTGATGATTGTACTGGTAGATGAAAGGCCCGAAGAAGTTACGGATATGGAGCGTAGTGTAAAAGCCGAGGTAATCGCCTCTACTTTTGATGAGCCCGCTGAAAAGCATGTAAAGGTATCCACCATCGCATTACAAAAAGCAAAGCGTTTGGTAGAGTGCGGTCATGATGTAGTGATCCTGCTGGATAGTATTACTCGTTTGGCAAGGGCGCACAATACCGTGGCTCCATCAAGTGGCAAGGTATTGAGTGGTGGTGTGGAAGCTAATGCCATGCAAAAGCCAAAACAGTTTTTTGGGGCTGCCCGTAAGATAGAATTCGGCGGATCATTGACCATTATTGCAACAGCACTGGTAGACACCGGCAGCAAGATGGATGAAGTGATCTTTGAAGAGTTTAAGGGTACCGGTAATATGGAACTGCAATTAGACAGGAGGCTGTCTAACCGCCGTATTTATCCGGCTATTGATATTGTGGCTTCTTCTACACGAAGGGATGATCTGTTACTGGATAAGGAAACCTTCCAGCGTATGTGGGTGCTGCGCAAGCACATGGCCGATATGAATCCTGAAGAAGCGTTGAATACTTTATTGAAGAATATGAAGGGCACAAAAGATAATGCCGAGTTCCTGACTTCGATGAACGGATAACATAATAACTGATCGATTATTTGAAGATACTTAGAGAGCTGCTGAATTTTTTCGGCAGCTTTTTTCTTTTTATATCTGGTTATATTATCCTAAAAAATGATGCTGTGTTTTGTAAGCCATGGTAAATTATTAAGATTTACCAGCGGTATGTTTTTCAGGGACCGGCATTTGGTTTTCAGTTAATCATCGTCCCTGCCTCGGCGGGGTTCACTGGCACAGTATACCCTTGTGGATCTTTTCCGACGTTGCATGTAGAAAATACCATGATTTTACAGGAGCAGTTTTGACTTATAAACAAAACATCCATTTTTTTAGGTTGTAAGTATTTTTGCGGAAGGTTTCATTGAAATCAAATAATTTTCATGTGCCATTCGCGTATTGGCATCATATTTTGTCTTTATAAAATGACCATTATAAAATAAAAAACAATTGAACATCCAAAAAATTACCATAGAACATTTTTTAGAACTGGCAAACCAATATCGGGTACTGGATGTACGCAGCCCGGGAGAATTTGCCCATGCACATATACCCGGCGCATACAGCCTGCCATTATTTACAGATGAAGAAAGAAAAATAACAGGAACCGCTTACAAACAGGAAAGCAGGAAAACAGCCATAAAAATTGGACTGGAATATTTTGGTGCGAAAATGAGGAAAATGGTTGAAGAAGTAGAAAATTTAGTAAGTGCCGGGAACCGGGAAGCAGAAATTAACAAAACAGTATTTCAAAACAGCGTTCTTGTTCATTGCTGGCGTGGCGGCATGCGTAGCGCGGGCGTAGCCTGGCTGTTGGATCTATATGGTTTTAAAGTATATACTTTGGCAGGTGGGTATAAATCGTACCGGCAATGGGTAAGGTTACAATTTGAAAAAAAATACAACTTTACTATTTTAGGTGGATATACGGGCTCGGGAAAAACATTGGTAATACAGGAATTAAAACGTTTAGGCATGGCTGTTATTGATTTGGAAAAATTAGCGAATCATAAAGGATCCGCTTTTGGAGCCTTTGGAGAAAACCCTCAGCCATCGCAGGAAATGTTTGAGAATTTACTTGCCGGCGAACTGGTTGTAGTTAACCGGCAATTAATAGATTCAGAAGCCAGTGATCCATCGTTGAATGATGCAGGTGGCGCTATTCATATCGAAGATGAAAGCCAGCGTATCGGGTTGCTGAACATCCCCAATGGTCTATGGAAAACCATGCGCAGCAGCAGTGTTCGCATTATTGATATTCCTTTTGAAGAACGCCTTGGTTATCTTGCGGAAGAATATGGAAAATTCAAAAAGGAAGATATTGTGAATGCCATCATACGAATTCAGAAAAGACTGGGTGGCCATGAAACAAAAAACGCTATCAATTATTTATTGGAAAATGATTACAAAGAATGCTTTCGCATTTTATTGAAGTATTATGATAAATGCTATGGAAAAGCAATGCTAAACAGGGAAAACCCACCGGTATTATCAAATAAAATAACCTGCACAGGCGTTGATATAAAAACTATCACTAATACACTGATCAATGAAAGGGCAACTGCTTGATAAAATAATATTCGTTTTACTTTTATTGCCCCTTCATATTTTTGCCCAGCCTGGTTTGCTGGCAAACAGCGATATCACCGGCTTATGGAAAGGGTCATTGTATAATGATACCACAAAAAAATTTCTACCTTATGAAATTGCCATTAGCAGCGAAAATGGAAAGCTAAGCGGCTATTCTTATATCTTGTTTGACATTGATGGCAAAAAAGAGCTGGGTATAAAAAAAATAAAAATAAAAATAAAGGATGATCAGTTAACTATTGAAGACATAGAATTAATTTCGAATACCTATAGCGCTCCCGCCCCTAAAGGAGTGCGGTTTCGGGGTGTTGTAAATCTTTCAGTGAATGACACAATAATGCAATTGAGCGGTAAATGGAATACCAACCGGACCTGGCAGTACTCGCCTTACAACGGAACCTTACAATTACAGCGGGCTGTTGATTATGCACCACAGGTTTTATTCAAAAAACTGGTTGAGTTAAAATTGGATCAGGATCTTTCTTTTGTAAAGGCAGGAAAGAAAACCGTACCTGTTGTTGCAATAATCGAAAAACCAATAGGTGAAATTAAACCACCGGTAACGGAGCTTTCTCAACCTGAAGATATTGCCCGCCTTAAAAAGATCATTGCTGCTGTATTGGAAAAAAAGGAACAGATGATCGTTAAAAGTAAAGCAGGTAACAACCAAATTAAGCCATTGGATCAACATGTATCAAAATCCTTTATTGATCAGCAGAAAGAAATTACTATCCCGGTTCCTGAAAAAATAGCCTTAATAAATAATTTAGAAATAATAAAAAACAAACCGCCTGCTGAACTTTTTAAAACAACTGGGGATAAGCGTAAAACAATTATTGCTTTAACGGCGAAAAGAAGGGAAACAATGGTTGCTGTCAATATTGGCAAAAAGGAAATTGAGCACACCGTTGTTGAAGTGGCTAAAAAAATTATCCCCGCGCCGGCGGTTAAGAAAACGGAACCGGTGGCTATCATAAAGGAACCGGTTAAAAAGGAAAATAAGCCCGCTAATGAAATTGTGAAAAAAGCCGATCCTGTCAGTACAATAAAAGAACCCGTTAAAACAGTAAGCAAACCGGCTACCGTTGTAATTGTTCCGACTGAACAGAAAAAAGAACTTCCGGCCATAGTAGTTGCACCGGCAGGGCCGATCGCAGCAGCAGATGTTTTCGAAAGGAAAATGAAAAATGAGCGATCCGTATTTTTTGAATCGGATAGTTTGGTACTCACGCTATATGACAATGGAGAAGTGGATGGCGATACCGTAAGTGTTTTAATGAATGGGCAGATCATTTTTTCCAGGCAGGGACTTACAACAAAGGCCAACAGCAAAACAATTTATATCGATAAGGGAATGCCTGATTCTTTATCGATGGTGATGTATGCCGAAAATTTAGGAAGCATACCACCCAATACCGGTTTATTAATAATCATGGATGGAGAAAAAAGATATGAAGTGAGGTTTAGCGCGGATTTAAAAACGAACGCGGCTATTTTATTAAGACGGAGGCCAAAAGAAAAATAAAAACAACACAGTTTATGGAAATCACCCGTTTAGGCGGCATTAAACTTACACAGTATTCCCATGGTGCGGGATGCGGATGTAAAATAGCGCCTGGGATACTGGACGAAATTTTAACCAGCAATATCGCTGCACCAGACAATGATAGATTGATTGTGGGCAATCACAGTAAGGATGATGCGGCAGTGTATGATCTCGGGAATGGTACCGCATTAATTTCCACCACGGATTTTTTTATGCCCATCGTGGATGATCCTTTTGAGTTTGGAAGGATCGCTTCCGCCAATGCTATCAGTGACGTATATGCGATGGGAGGCAAACCCATTTTAGCGATTGCCATTTTAGGCTGGCCGGTAAATATTTTGCCGCCCGCCATTGCACAAAAAGTAATTGAAGGAAGCAGAAGTATTTGTACCGAGGCCGGCATACCACTTGCGGGTGGCCATAGCATTGATTCGCCGGAACCGATTTTTGGCCTTGCGGTAAACGGCCTGGTATCAATCGAAAACATCAAACAAAATAACCTGGCTAAAGAAGGCGATTTATTATTTTTAACCAAACCATTGGGAGTAGGCATTTTAACCACCGCAGAAAAAAAAGGGATATTACTGGAAGAGCATAGAGGTGTAGCGGCAGCCCAAATGATGCAATTGAATAAGATCGGTGAAGTGTTGGGTAAAGTAAAAGGGGTAAGCGCAATGACCGACGTTACCGGCTTTGGCCTGTTGGGCCACCTGGTGGAAATGATGGAGGGCAGTGGATTGAGCGCAGTTCTTGATTTTGGAAATATACCTGTTATAATCAATGGTCTTAATAATTATATTGATCAAAAATCAATACCGGGCGGCACCAACAGGAACTGGGATAGTTATGGCGGAAAAATAGGCCCCATCACAGATTATCAGAAAGCCGTCATGGCCGATCCGCAAACAAGCGGTGGGCTGTTGATAGCAGTCAATCCATCAGAAGTTGATCAGCTGAAAAATATTTTACAGCAAAACGGGTTGGCCAAATTTACTCAGCCAATTGGCTATTTAACAGCGCAGCATGAATTACGGGTAAACTTAAAAGCATAGGATCGCCGACTCCGCATGAAAGGGGTAAATACCTTATAAAACCGGCTCAAAAATTAAAGCAACGCATCTATTTTGGCAGAGAGCTTCCTGTCCTTGTCTGTAATAATATCTCCTGCATCATGTGTATTTAACCATATCTCCACTTTGTTATACACATTGGTCCACAATGGATGGTGATCCATTTTTTCTGCCGCCAGTGCAACTCTCGTCATAAAACTAAAGGCTTCTGAAAAATTTTTGAATTCAAATTTCTTATAAAGCTTATTATTTTTTTCTTCCCACATAAAAATTTATTTACAATGATTGAATTAATAGATGATAATATGTTTGAGTATGTTGCAGAATTAGAAACACACGTACATTGTAATCTTTGAACAGCAAATAATATCAATCACCCGCCATTCACTTATCAATTTGTTAAAAGATAAGGTGCTGCTTATTCTTTATCTTTTCATTCGTCATTTCACCTACCAACTGTACGCATGGAAGCGCTTTAATAGAATTCATCAGCGCTTTCAATTCTTCAGGAGACAGGTAGTCCCCTTTGATCAGCCATACAAAGTCGAGGTGCTTAAACTCCGGTAGCAGGTATTCCCCGTCGCAAAGGTTATTGTATAAATAATGTGTTACAGCAGTAGAAGGCACCGCGTATTCATAGATAGAAAAAAAATACCTGCGCTCCTTTTTTGTTAATTGTATTTCGTAATCGTGATTGATCCTGAAATCGAAACCGAGTATTTGATTTAATTGCCAGCTGAACTGGTAATCCTTGACAGGCGCTACAATTCCCAGAAGAACGGCGTCTTCAAAGAATTCCCTGGCAATGGTTTCGTTGTCTATTTTGAGTTTCATTTTAACAAATCACTCAGTTTTAAAATTAATTCTATTTCTTTTTTATTAATAATATCCCTTTCGGATTTATCAAATATGGAAATTAAGAATATTCGGCTTTTAATAATTTTAACACAGGTTATAACTCTTGCTCCTCCACCTTTGCCAGATTGTTTTGACGTAATTTTCATTCATAATTTGTAACAATTATGACCCAAAGGGACTCCGGAAAATGGATTGTTTCATAATCCACCAGTGAATTACGAAAGGCTTATTCGAGTGATGGGTATTTTTCCAGGGTTGTAAAATTTCTCTTTCGAACTGTGGAAGGGCTACATTGTCAATTTTTTCAATTGCTCAATTTTTTCAATTAATCTGCTGCCGGGGTTGCTTTTAACTACCTTCCTCTACCATTTTTAATTTTTTCAACCCTTCCATCAAAGCCTGCTTTCTTTTTTCCTTTTCAATCTCTAAAAACAAAATGAACTTAAAAGTTCCTTTGCAAAGGCTACCTTGTTCTTATTCTTTATTTTTATGATAAGCGTCTCCACCCATTAAAATTACTGGTTTAAAAAATAATATCAAACACCAATTCTTCGTTCCCCCTTTTTACTTTCACTTTTGTTGCGTCGCCCTTATTAAACTTATTTAATGTTTCCATATAAGCCTGCAGGTCCGAAAATTTATAATCCCCCAATTGTATAATTACATCTCCTGTTTTAATACCAGCTTTTTGGGCCGGTCTTCCGTCAATTACCCCATCAGCCCTAACACCAGCGCCGCTGTAAGTATAATCAGGCATGATGCCGAGCGTAACTTTAAAACTGCTTCTTGTATTCATTTGCGTTTCCCTTGTTTTTTCAAAAGCAAGTTTCCCTTTTTTATTCGTCTTTTCAATGAGTGCATAAATAAATTTCACAACCTGCAATTCTCCTGTAAAATTAATCTTGCTAGCATCATCGGTTGGTTTGTGATAATCGGGGTGTGTGCCGGTAAAAAAGAACAAAACAGGTATATCTTTCCTGTAAAAAGAAGTGTGATCGCTTGGCCCTGTACCGCTGCTGTCAAAATTAAGGGTAAAGTATTTATCTTTTTTTAATAAAACGACGCTCCATTCCGGCGAAGTACCATAGCCCCCGATGCTCAACGAATGGGTACTATCCCTGAGCCTGCCAATCATGTCCATATTGACCATATAATTTACGTTGGCAAGGCTGACTGTTGGATGTTCGGTAAAATATTTTGAACCAAATAAGCCCAATTCCTCGCCCGAAAAAGCGATCACCAGGAAATTGTTGTTTTTAAAATTAGCCGCTTTCAGCATTTTACCCAATTCAATAAGCGCGCCGGTTCCGCTTGCGTTGTCATCTGCACCATTATGTATTTCCCTTGTATCGCCCGTATATAAAGAGTTATGATCCTCTCCATAGCCCAGGTGATCGTAGTGAGCGCCAATAATGATGGTAGTGGCGGCATTGTTATTGATATACCCGATCACATTATGGCCATACCTTTTTTTGTCGGCTATGGCAATTTTTAATTTTATGTCCAGGGTCTCCGTTTCACCCTTCATATATTTTTCTTTTGCTGTCCTGGAAATATATAAAACAGGAATAGAAAGCTGATCCGATTTTGATTTTGGTTCAAACTTCAGCTCATCATCAATAGCAGAGGTGTTAAAAATAATAAATGCGTTGGCTCCTTTTTTTGCCGCCTTTGCTGCATTGGTTTTAATCCCGGCTGTTAAATCGAAATGCGGATTATTTTTATTGGCCTCCATTAATTCTTTGATATCATAAAACCAGGGACTTGAATTTTCCTGTAGTGCAATAGAGGTAGTGGCTTCCAGTGATGCATCCGGACTAAATGAAAAAGGAAAATATTCCTCGTTGATTTTTAAATCGTTTCCATTAATAATTAAATGAGACACGGGGGTTACTTCTTTTCCATCATTTATTTCAAATTCCTGCAGGTAGCCATCATTTTCACCTTTTGGCGCAAGGCCTGCTTTTTCAAATTCATTACTGATATATTCATACGCTAACTTTTCTCCATTGGTACCGGTTCTTCTGCCTTCCAGTTTATCATCCGCCAAATAATTAATATGCACTTCAAGATTAGACAGTATAAGCTTATCTGCCTTTTTTAACTTTTGAGCATCGGCAAAATGAAAGGAAAATAACAATAACCAAAAAATGTATTTCATATAACTGATTTATAGATGTTGTAAAGATAACCCAGCCGAATCCTATTGTTGTAAACTAAATGCAAAATTTATTTATTAATGTGGTTTACCGGTTAAGGAAATTTTTTATTTGGCTACGGAATAATATTTTGATATATAATGATCAGATCCGTCCGTTAGCTAACGGACGATATATTGGCAGGAAAAGTAATAGTAATTTAACCCGTTCCGTATGAACGGTATGTACAAAGGCTTTGAAATAAGCCATTCATTCCCTTAAATTCATTTGCTTTTGGAAGGGGTGCTTTTTGCTAAAGCCAATTACAAATCACCAATCGTTCCCCTGGAACGGAAAGCATATTCGTCATCAATTTATGCTTCCTATATATCGTCCCCCTGGGATGGATTATAAAATTATTTCCTTTTCAATTTATTTTTTTCAGGGCTAAATCCCTAACTAAATGACATTGAGTACTCAATGAGCAAGTGAGAGAGACGCCTTTTAAATAAAATGCATAACATATTAAAAAGCTGTATTTATCGTTGTATATTTAGTAAAACGATTTTAATGCGGCCTTTATTAAAAAGCATCTTTTATTCATTTCCTGTTCAGCTTTTAATATTACATTTTCGTAAATACCAGATATTATTGATTATATGGGGGATATTGACCAGCGTTGTCAATAGCGGCTTTATGAAAAGCTTTGGCGCAGATTCATTATTTTTCGTTCCGGAATACATGGGCCAGGTAGGCGCTTTGAGCGCATCATTGGTTGGGATCGCTATGGGCGTATTCTTTATGAGCTGGAATATTACCACATTTATTTTACATACCAAGCGTTTTAAATTCCTGGCTACCACATCCAAGCCTTTTTTAAAATATTGTATGAATAATTCAATATTGCCCTTGCTATTTCTCCTTTTCTATCTTATCAGGGCCATACAATATAATTATTACAAGGAATTACTGACTCTTCCGGAACAAGGTGTGCTGATCATCGGATTTTTAGGCGGATTAATTTTATTGATCGCCTTTTCCTTCGCTTTCTTTTTCGGCGCCGACAGAACCATACTTCGTACGATCACCCCTGTTATCGCAAGACCTGAACATTTTAAAAAAGCATATGACCCTTCGGTGCATTATCAGCCTGATGGTTTTGGCATGAAAGTAAGCTACTTTGTCACCGGCCGTTTCAAATTTAAAAAGGCACGGCCTGTAACGCATTACAGTCAACAGTTTTTGGATACCATTTTTAAGCGCCATCATTTTGCTGCAATGGCCGGGATCATTTTGTCTTTTATCTTTTTGATAACGGGAGGTTTTTTTTTGGATGTTAAATTTTTCCAGGCGCCTGCTGCTGCCAGTATCCTCATTTTTTTTGCAATCATGATAGCGGTGATCGGGGCACTCACTTATTTTTTGCAAAGCTGGAGCGTATTGTTTTTGATTGGACTGGTAGTGATATTAAATGTGTTGTATCAAAAGGAAATTATTGATCCCCGCAATAAAGCATACGGCCTTAATTACAACAATAAAAATGAACGTCCGGAATATACCAGGCAATCATTGCAGGATCTGTGTACCCCGGCTTTGATCAGAAGGGACAAGGATAATATGATAAACATATTGGATAACTGGAAAAAAAGACAAGCTTCCGATAAACCGGTCATCGTTTTTATTAATGTGAGTGGCGGAGGATTAAGAAGCGCCACATTTGTAATGAATACCCTGCAGCAATTAGACAGCATCACCAGCGGCAGGCTGATGCGGCAAACATTCTTAATCAGCGGGTCAAGCGGTGGTATGTTATCGGCTACTTATTTCAGGGAACTATATGGGGAGAGAAATCATGCAGCTTCCATCAATATTCATGATGCGGCATATATCGACAATATTACCCAGGACCTGCTAAACCCTATATTTTCATCCATGATAAGCAGGGATATTTTTTCCCCGGCCCAAAAATTTTCCATAGGCCCATATCAATATGTAAAAGACAGGGGGTATGCATTTGAAGAAAAGCTGAATGAGAACTCGGGCGGCATTTTGAATAAACAATTGAAAGATTATGGAAATGACGAAAAAACCGCCAGCATACCAATGATCATTTTTAATTCGGTAATTACCAGGGACGGTCGTAAAATGATGATCGGGACACAACCCCTTAGTTTTATGATGAAGCCGCTTGCATTTTCGGGGGATAAAGAGTATACCCCTGATGCGGTAGACTTTGCCTCTTTTTTCGTAAAACAGGATCCGGGGAATATCCGCCTGCTGACGGCCCTTCGCATGAATGCCACTTTTCCATATATATTGCCCAATGTGTGGCTGCCTACCAAGCCGGTTATTGATGTAATGGATGCGGGTATAAGAGATAATTTTGGCCAGGAAACCACGCTGCGGTTTATAGATAACTTCCAGGAATGGATCGGCAACAACACCGGAGGGGTAGTAATTTTGCAAATAAGAGACCGGGAAAGCGATTCCTGGCAGCACCCTTTGGAAAAAGGTTCCATCACTGATATATTGATAAAGCCAGCTACAATGCTGCAACAAAATTGGCACAATTTCCAGGATTATACCCAATCCGACCAGTATAGTTATTTAAGCGATTCGGTCAATTATAATCTGCACCGGCTCACATTTATATATGTTCCCAAACAGGAAGAAAAAAGTGCAACATTGAACTTTCATTTGACAGCCGCGGAAAAAAAAGATGTGATCGCTTCCTTTAATACAAATTATAATCAAAAGATACTGCATGACCTTTTAATTTTACTCGGCAAATAAGTAATCGGGATCGATAAATTTTCTATCAATAAATTTTATCCTGCATATCTGTGAGTTCCTGTAGTATCAACTTATCAAACACCATTTCCTTGTTATCAATGGCCTCTCGTAATATATCATTAATAGTAATAACCCCTTTAAACACATTGTGGTCAAACGCAAGCAGGTAGCGCGTTTTATGTATGTTGAACAATTGCATGCACATTTCCGCAGTATCCTGCATGATCACAATTGGCAACGAGGTACTCATTACTTCTTTTACCGAACAGGTATCACTGTGCAATCCTTTTAATATTACATTCCTGCTATAATCCCTTTCAGAAAAAATACCCTGGAAGTCATCGTTGTGCTTTACTACCAAATAGCTGAGGTTAACAGAATTCATTAATTGCAATGCTTCTATCACTTTAGCATCAGGCTCAATAAAATTAAATACCGGTGGTTTATTTTGTAAAATGTTTGCAACCGTACGCATATATCGTTAGCTTTTAAATGAATAAAATATATATACTGTAAGTTACCGATTTTTATATTAAACCATTGTTAATGGGGCTGTATCAATTTAAATGCGCCGGGAATAATATCCACCACGATTTTTTTTGCGGTATGGGACGGATCGCCATCAATATGCAGTGGGGCCGCATCAGGGTTGTGTATGACCAGCTTGTCTGTTTGAAAGTAAAGAACACCTGTTTTGCGAAAAGTTCTTTCGCTATATTCTTTTATTTTTCCATTGCGCACCTGTTGGAAAACGGACCATAAAAACGGGAGTTTACTCATTTTTTTTACCACGATAATATCCAGTAAGCCATCATTGAGGCTTGCCATGGGAGCAATGGTAAACTGGTTGCCAAACTGGTTGCTGTTTGCAATACTTATAAAGTAGGCAGCAGCAGTAATGGATTTGCCTTTATTGATTATTTCAAATGTCCATGGACGCATATGGATGAAATTGATAAGCGTTTGTTTTATATAAGTAGCCAGCCCTCTTTTTGGCTGCCGCGCAAAATCATGCGCCACCTGTGCATCAAAACCCAACCCGCACAGCATGCAACTGAAAGTATCATTGATAAAAAAAGAATCTACATAAGCGGCCTTACCGGTAAAGATAATCTCCAGTGCCTTATCAATATCCCTGGGGATCTTTGCAGCCAGTGCCAGCCCGTTACCCGAGCCCATAGGAATAATACCGATACTGATGTCTTCATTTATAAGTGAGCCCGCCACCTTGCTTATAGTGCCATCACCCCCACAAATAACAATGTCTGTAATATGTTCCCGGCTGATTTTTTCTTTTAAAAAAAAATAATTGCCCCCGGCATTGGTAGGTAAAATTTCAAAAGGTATATTTTGAAGTGCTGTTTTTTCCTCAATTTTTTTTATTAAGGCCTTCTTTCCACGGGTGCCTGAAATAGGATTGACGAAATAGATAATTTTGCGGCTCATTTGGTATAATTACGGGCAAAGGTAGAATATTTCAATTCTTTTTACTAAGGGCAGCAATTGTCTGAACCGTTGATTGAACCTGATTTTGGCAGATTGGCATGATTTGGTAAAGGGGCGCAAGCGTCCGCTCAAGGTCATTAAATTAAAGTTCGACAAATTATTCTGTCCGTTAGCTATGGACCATTGGTGGGTAGAAAAATGTTTTGCTTTTTTAGCGTTCCATAACAACGCCTGGTGCAGATATGCGATCAGCACCATACTTACCTTCCGAACGTGATATTTGGATGATAATTATTGGCTATTACCTACCAATCGTCCGTTATCAAGCGGACGAAATAACACATTCCTTAACTTACGGCCATATTTCGGATGCCTGCGCCAGGCATACTACCACCTGATCAATGCGCTGGCCCAGGTATACCCACTACCAAAGGCTGCCAGGCAAACCAGGTCGCCCTCTTTAATTTTTCCCTGTTCCCATGCTTCGCAGAGCGCGATCGGGATGGATGCCGCGGTTGTATTTCCAAATTTTTGGATATTGTTGTGTACCTGGTGGTCCTTCAAGCCCAGTTTCTGTTGCACAAACTGGCTGATGCGTAAATTGGCCTGGTGCGGGATAAGCATATTCAAATCAGCCGTAGTAAGCCCGTTTACCGATAAGGCTTCCATCACCACTTCCGGGAACTTAACAATGGCTTTCTTAAAAACTGCCGGCCCGTCCATAAATGGAAAATTTTGCCCATGATCGATCATTTCTTTGCTCATAAACATATCCGCTATTTCGGCATCATTAAAATCTGCTACCTTATCTTTCACCCAATGGTTGGCATGCGTACCTGGATTATACATTGCCAGCAGCTCTGCATTTTCTCCATCGCTGTGCAAATGGGTGCTTAAAATTCCCTGCCCTTCCTTTTCAGTCGGCTGTAGCACTACGGCGCCTGCGCCATCACCGAATATCACAGAAATATTTCTTCCCCGGGTTGTAAAATCGAGCCCGAAGGAATGCTTTTCACTGCCTATCACCAGGATATTTTTATACACCCCGGTCTTTATAAACTGGTCGGCTACCGATAAGGCGTATACGAAGCCGCTGCATTGATTGCGAATATCCAGGGCCCCTATCTCTTTCATTTGCATGGCTCTTTGCACCAATACCCCGCAACCCGGAAAATAATAGTCGGGGCTTAATGTGGCGAAAATTATAAAATCTATTTCTTTTGCGGTGGTACCGGCCCTTTCGATGGCAATTTTCGCCGCTTCCACGCCCATGGTGGCGGTAGTTTCTTCAGTTCGGTGTGCATACCTTCTTTCTTTGATACCAGTACGTTCCTGAATCCATTCGTCATTTGTATCCATGTACTGCTCCAGATCCTTGTTGGTGAAAATATTTTCAGGTACATACATTCCTATACCGGCAATTTTACTTTTTACCATGCAGCAATCATTTATTGAAAGGGCAAATTACAAAATTGTAAAGGATTTGTAACCGTTTTCATTTTGGAGGGCAGACGCACGAAAATCGATTACTTAAAAAGGGGCTTGTTATTAATCCCGAAGGCACGCCTGAACGGAACAGGCAGGGATGTAATTATTATAGAAAATGAATGATCGCTTAGTTTTGTTGGTTGAATGAACGCCGTTATTAATAATAAATTAAACAAGCTTTGCGAACTATCAGTTTACCCTTTGTAAATTTTTTAAGGAAAAGAAGGGATCATATCCCGGCGCGGATTTCATTTTGTAATGAAATTCAACAGCGGTACGCAACTCCCTGCTGCTTTTTATAAGTTTGGATGTAAAGTATTCGGCAAGCGGTAATATGGATATGGTGTTCCTGTCTTTTATTATTTCTGCAATATAAACCTTGCCATGAATATAGGTATTCAGGAATTGTTTTCCGCAAGCGGCAGACAGGTATGCAGTGCCTTTGATAGAGTCATTATTAATCATGTGAAAGGGCTTCAATTGTTCAATATAACCTGTGATCACGATATCATAATCCATATCCGTTCTTTTTTCGAAAATAATTTTTATGGGGTCTTCTTTTTTGGAATGCTTTCTATTTCCCGGCTTCGGAATAAATGTGGCCCATTCGCCCAGTAAGCTTTCATCAATATTTTGTAGTGGGGTCTCATCTAAATTATACGGTGAGTCATAGGGGCAGCCATATAGAAAAGCAGTAAGTGTTATTAGTAAAAGAAAGGGTAAAATTTGTTTCATCCTGGTTTTAAAAATACGGATTATTAATGTAAACATTCGACGCGATTAGCCGGCAGGAAGGTAGAAGGCATGGATATTTCATCTCCGCTTATCTTAATTTACTTATGAAATTACCCAGGAACCCACCGATCTCCATCAACCAGGCAATACCTAAATGTACCAGTAGCCCGCCCCATATACTGCGGGTATTGTAGGATACGATACCCAATAATATCCCCCCGAAAAAACTGCTGATGGCTTCACCCATCGGTTTTCCAAAATGTATGGAACAATAAAAACAGGCAACCGGTATGATGCAGTGTTTCCCGCAAATTTGCAGCAATCCCAATATCAGAAATCCCCGGAAAAAAAACTCTATGCTTACAAAATCAAATCCATAGCTTAACTCGAAAGCCAGGTAGCGCCATTTATCTGTCCAGCTATTCATAGGGATCCCCATTAATAATTTTGCTTTAGGATATACATGCAAAAAATCTTTTTGTGTGCTTGCCAGCGCGATCAATGGGATCATTACCAGCAGCATCATGATGTAGGGCCGTATATGATCCAATGCCCTGGTACCGTAAAATGGCTGGTTGTTGCGGTCTTTAATAAGCCAGGTAATAAATACAGGAATAAGTACCACAAAGACCCTGACGATATAGTTAATGGCGTGCAGATAAAAAACCTGGTCGGGGGCCGGGAAATTTTCAATAACCCATTCCTTATGAAAATCGAAGTTTACCCGGAAAGAAAAAAAT
>JBDTVX010000103.1:0-14963 GCA_040007015.1 Ferruginibacter sp.
ATTCTCACACCTTGTATTATTCAACAAAATTATTTATTGACAATATTTGGCAGCAGTTTAAGTATTAGTAATTCGCTACGACTTAAATTGATTCGTATAACCCTATAATTTTTTTGTATGTCAATTACCAGGAAAATTTCTGAAGAAAGGGAACCAAATTATATAGGAAAAATTATTTTTCTTTATAAGCCATATTACCCTCTTTTCATAATGCTTATGACACTTTTTGTGGGGGCCGCCTTTTTATATTTACGATATGCAACTCCTATCTACGAAACAACGGCAAGGGTATTGATCAAAGACGAAAAAAAGGGAGTGGAAGAAGCCAAAACTGTTGAGTCACTTGATGGATTTTCCGGAAAAAAAATAATAGAAAATGAAATTGAGGTTATTAAATCTCCTACCCTAATTGATGAAGTGGTAGCGGCACTGGATCTATATGCCCCGGTGTTTCAAAAAAAATCTTTTAAGAATGTTTCTGCGTATTATACGTCGCCGGTTAAAATAGAAGCTGAAGATTTAGACAATATTAAAAAGACCGACAAAATAGATTTTTCTTACGATGAAAAAAAGTCGCGCATTATTATTGGAAAACATGATTATCCTTTAAATCAATTTGTTGCCACACCTTACGGCAGAATTAAATTTTTGAATAATCCCTGGTACGATACTGCAGCAGGCAATAAAAATTTCTTTTTTACTTTGATTCCTCCTAAATCTGTATCCAATAGCATTTTTGATGGGCTTGATATTGCAAGCCCGAATAAATTATCAAGCATTGTTTATTTAAAATATAAAGATGAAGTGCCGGAACGGGGACAGGATATTTTAAATGCCTTGTTATCTTCTTATAATAACACCAGTTTAAGTGATAAGAATACTTTAACTGCCAATACGCTTCAGTTTATTGATGACCGGTTAAAATTATTAAAGACCGATCTGGATACAATGGAGCGGAAAATTCAACAATTTAAATCAAGGAATGATGCTGTTGATATTAGTACACAAGGAAAATTTTACCTGGAAAATGTAAAAAACAATGATCAGAAACTGGGCGAGATCAATATGCAACTGGCCGTTTTAAACCAGGTAAATAAATATGTTACCAATAAAAACAAGTCAGCCGGTATCGTTCCTTCCACATTGGGGGTAAATGACGCAACCTTATCTCTTTTGGTCAATAAGCTTTATAATTCAGAGCTTCAATATGAAAGTTTAAGGAAAACTTCGGGCGATAATAACCCGCTAATGGTTGCTCTAAATGATCAGATTGAAAAGATAAGGCCCGATATTTTAGAGAATGTAGAAAATCAGCGTAAGAGCCTTGAGGCAAGCAGGATCGACCTGTCATCCACGAATAATTCTTTTGTATCTACCCTGAAGGCAATGCCTGAAAAAGAAAGGCAGTTGATCAATATTGACAGGGAACAGGGCACCAAGAACCAGCTATATAATTTTTTGCTTCAGAAGAGAGAAGAAACAGCTTTATCCCGCGCATCAATAGTTGATAATAACAGAATTATTGATAAGGCAAGAACTTCGGACAAACCTGTAAGTCCAAAAGGAAAGGTGATATACCTGTCTTCCTTATTACTGGCTTTATTTTGCGGTTTTGGAATAGTGATCGCAAAAGAAAAACTAAGAGGTAGAATAATGTTCATGCATGATATTGAAGAGTTGACCTCACACGATGTTATAGGCGAAATAGCCGCAGAAAGTTCTAAGAACCCAATTGTGGTAGGCGAAGGAAGAAAGACATTGATAGCGGAACAGTTTCGGAGAATCAGGGCCACATTCGCATACCTTGGTATTCATTCAAATTATAAAAGGATAATGGTAACCTCATCAATATCCGGAGAGGGAAAAAGCTTTGTTGCAGTAAATCTTGCCCTAAGTCTTGCTACGGCCGGAAAAAAAGTTGCGTTACTGGATTTTGATTTAAACAATCCTTCGCTCAATAATAAATTAAGCATTAGCCAGCAAAAAGGTATCACAGAATACCTGCAGGGCAAATGTACAATAGAAGAGATTATAAGACCAACCGATCATCATGAAAATTTATTCCTTTTGCCAACCGGTGAACTGCCGGCAAATCCGGCAGAGCTTATTATGAATGGCAAAACGGAACAGCTGTTAAATGCACTGGATCGTGAGTTTGACTATATTGTTATTGATATAGCTCCCGTAGGGCCGGTTACGGATGCTTATCTTGTATCACCCTTTTGTGATGTCACACTGTACATAGTCCGGCATAATTATACCCCAAAAATTTTTGTTGAAAGAATTGACGTAAATAATAAAATTCATAATTTAAAAAACATCGCTATTCTCTTTAATGGTGTAAGCACCCGGGGATTTGGGATGAAAAATTATGGATATGGGTATGGATATCAGCAGGCGTCATACGGTTACATAAATGATAACAAAAAACCAAAGTTGCTCCCTAATTCTAAAAACTAATCAGCAAAGGTTATCATTTTCAGTTTCTCCTCTATAATCATCGATGGTAATCGGGGGTATGGAAATACTATGCCAATGGTATGCCATCTCGAAAATGTTTTTTTTGAGAATGAAGCGTGGTAATAATTAAAAATTATCCTGCCAGCATATCGGGCACCAGCAAGCAACGAAGTTATAGGGTTATTGTTTTATAAATATTGTTCAAAAAAGATTTCGGGTACAGTTAGCACTGTGATTCAGGTGGGCGAAGCCGTAAAAATATTATAACAATAGTAAGAAAATAACTTAAAAGTATAGCTTCCGCTTTACCATTTACCGGAACCATTTTTTTTTAAGGAATACCAGTAAAGGTCGGTGTCATAGCTTTTATTGGTAAGTAATAATCGGGGGCGAAGTTTAATTTTAGTTACGAAAGCAAGTTCTTTAAAACATGAATAAAAAAATATTAAGGTGGAATTTTATTTTCCAGTATGGATATGTTTTAACGAACATCTTTAATTCAATTATCTTATTACCGCTCTATTTAAAGAACATCGATGCTGCAACGCTGGGTATCTGGCTGGCAACGGGCAATATACTGGCGTGGATTACTTTAACAGACCCTGGTGTAGGTGATGTGTTGCAACAAAAAATTGCGGAGCTGTCGGGAAAAAAATTATTTAATGAAATAGAAAAAACGATCGGTTCAGGGTTTATCGCTTCCGGGGCAATTCTGATTATTTCTATACTGGCCGGATTCGTGTTTTATTTTTTATTGGGTGTTATCATAAATAAGGATGTTTCTCAATATCCTCATTTGCAAACGGCATTGGTTATTTCAATTATTTCGATCGGTATGTCATTGGTATCTTTTAGCATGTCCGGCATTAACCAGGGATTGCTTAATTCAGCAAATGTTGCCATTGCCTCCTTATTGTCAAATGTACTTTTCCTGGTATTCAATATTGTTTTTTTAAATATGGATCTTGGAATTATGTCCATCGCTTATGCTAACCTTTGCCGCGCGCTGTTTATAAACGTATACAATATTGTGTCGATGCAAAAAGTATTGAAAAGAGCGGGTTTAAAACTTGATTTCGACTGGGAATACTTCAAAAAGTTTATACGTATATTTTCATTTACCTCCATTTCAAGAATAATAACCGGCCTGTCTGCAAGTCTTGACATGATCATACTTGCACGTTTTATCCCGCCAGCAATGATTACTATTTATGAGATCAACAGGCGGCCCATCAATATGACCAAAGGGCTTATCGGGCGGCATTCAGTTGCTTTAATGCCACTAATTTCAAATAGTAAGGGCAGGCAGGAGTACCAGGGAATAAGAAATTTTATTGATAAACAATTCCGGCTTTATTCGTATGCCGCATTATTTACTTCCCTGGTATTTTGGTTAACCTACCGCAACCTGATTTCAATCTGGACAGGTAAAGAGCATTACGCGGGAGATACGATCACGCACTTACTGGTATTAAATTTTTTCTTTGGCCTTATCGGATATTTTATGTCTAATATGGGTTATGCCCTTGGAGATATAAAGATGAATAGCCTGATAAATATTGTAAGAGGAATATTGCTGGCAACACTGCTATTTTTTGTAGCTAACAAATATGGTATTAAGGGAACCCTGGTTGCATCATTAAGCGTAATTCTTACGGTTGATTTTTTCTACTTCACTTACCGGTTATATAAATTGGGGTATCTGCAACAATCATTGGTTAAAAACATTTTGAAGATATGGGTGATCCTAATTCCTATCAGCCTGGTGGCAGGCTGGGGGTGCAAATCGCTGGTTGAATGGCTTTTTGAGGAAAACCAATACTTAGCTAAATTGCTGGTCAGCGGATCACTTTTTACAATTTTCTTTTGTATTGTCCTTTTACTTGCAGATGCCGGATTGCGCAACGCTTTCAGGCAATTAACAACAAAATTTATTCTTGCCCCTTTTCATAAAGTGATAAGGGCTTGAAATTATCTTTAAACAATTAATGATGCCGAAGCTTGTCGTAATGCTCCGCATAAAAGATGGAATATTCTTCCTGGATGAATGGCTGAGCAATATTGAAAAACTTGTGGATGAAATTGTAGTTGTGGATAATGGCTCTACGGATGGGACCTATGAAATTTTGAAAGCGCATTCCAAAGTAGTTGATATTGTTCAGACAAAAGGGTTTAATGAAGGGCGAGATAAAAATCTTATGTATTTAAACGCCCGCAAAAGAAATCCAGACTGGTGTTTGTGGATTGATGTGGATGAAATTTTTGAACCGGAACTTACGCGTGCAGATTTTGATAAACTGATGTCCGGCAGGTTTATTAATAAATATGCCTTTCGCCGGTTTCATTTTATTGATCGCGAAACTTTCGCGGGTTCACATTCCCGTTTACTTTATTCTTCCGGCCACGACCGTATTTTATGGCGTGAAGCACCGGCCGGGTATTTCGAGGACCTGGTTATTGATTCCCCGAATGTAAAAGGTATTAAAGGCTTACAATGGAATACTAATTTCAGGATCAAGCATTTGGGCTATATCAATAAAGAAATTGTTGATAAAAAGGCTAACATTTATCGTGCGATCGTACCTGAAAAAGAAAAAACATTCCAAAGTATGTACATGACCAATGAACGAAAAATCAAATGGTCCGATAAAAGAAATAGCCTTGGTGTACGTAAGCTTAACCTGCTGTTAAGCTATATCAGGTTTATAAGTTTATTTCCCCGTGCGTTCAATAAAATAATGGGTCTTATGAAAATAAGACATTTAAAGACCGGTTTACAAAAACTCAAAGCGTAGCGCAATAATTGTTTAAACCGAAGTCATTTTATCCCTTAGATTTCAGCGATTGGGAAACAGAAGATGTATAGAATCATAATTGCCCATATACTTCGAAAGAAGATCACGTCATGAATTCAGTCATTAAAATATTCAATTATCAATTCTATGTAAGAGAATTCCTGATCTTATTTATTTGCTATTTATTCATGGACCAGCTTTTCTCGTGGATATTTGTGCCTGCCTCATTTTTTGTGCGGTCATACGAAAAAATAGGAGGCTTTTTAATTTACGGATTTGTATTGTATTCATTTTCCAAACTAAAATCAAATGAAAGGATTTATGTAATAATATTTTCATTGCTGATGATCAGGCTTGTATTGGAATCTTTGTACAAATTTGATACGGTTTTTCAGCAGCTGACCATGTTTTATGTATTGTTTCCGGTTATCTATACAATTTTTATTAAATATCTCTGTCGTGTTTTTGATTTCGATCTGTTAGAATTTATTGCCAAATTTTATCTGGTAACCTATATCGTTTTCATGCTTATTTACGGAAGAGGCTTTTCTTTTAGCCTGCAGGGGCTTGAGATGGAAGACCTGGGTGTTTTTTCGGGTGATGGCAGAATAATACACGCCACTTCCGTTTTTATGATGATCATTCCTCTATTGTGGTACCTGGATAAATATTTATACTCCCGCAAAATCAAACACCTTTTACCCTTCCTGTTTTGCATGGTAATAATTGTAATACACCAGCACAGATCTGTATGGTCCTGCGCTATCTTTTCAATATTTATTTATTTATTCACCACAGGGCGGATATATAAAAAGAAGATACCCGCAATAGGGGGCCTGGTTGCCGGAGGCATTATAACCATCTTATTGGCTTATTTCTTTTTAAGCACAATGTTTCCTGATTTGATCGATTTTTTTGCCAACCGTTTTGGAGATATTTTTGATCCGTCTAAAAAAGAAAGTACGGGAAGCTTTCGTGTGGAGCAACGGGATGTTTATTTTAAACTTTTCCTGCAACGGCCGCTATTTGGCTGGACCTTTGAAGGTTTTGAAATGCCCAATCCATTGGTTGACTGGTGGGATGCCAAAACCGGTCAGCATTTTCATGAGGGATTTATGGAAGTACTTTTTTACCTGGGCATATCAGGGTTTTTGCTGAAATATTCATTTTTGTTTTACATGGCTTTTAAGGTGTTTAGTAAAAAGCTTACCAATCAAACTATCATTATCATTTCCTTTTGTGTTTCGGGGCTGGTATTTTCTCTCAATTATGTTCCCATTATAATTTTTTGGGGTCATGTCGGTCTGGGTTTATATTACCTGGAAAAGGATCTGGAAAAGCGTAAAAAAATACCTGGAAAACAAGAAGCATTTTCCCACACGCAAGTGATCAGCAGCCTTTTTCCCGAAACAGTAGAGGTAACATCTGAGAACCCTGCATAAAAATAATGTGCTGCAATTGTTAACCGGAAAAAATACGGATACTTATAAAATGAAGATTTTAATTATCCATTGTGTTTATCAATACCAGGGAGGCGAATATACAGTCGTGCAGGAAGAAATGAAACTGTTGCAATCGATTGGAAACGCTATTAAATTACTACAATTCACCAATAAGGGAAATAAGTTTTTAAAATTGTTGCAGCTTCCGTTTAATATACCTTCTTATATAAAAACCATAAAGACATTAAAGCTATTCAGGCCCGATGTAGTTCATATTCATAACCTCCATTTTGGCGGCTCTGCATCTGTTATTTATGCAATTAAAAGAAAGAAGATCCCTTTGATTATTACGCTTCATAATTTCAGGCTATTATGTCCGTCGGCAACACTTTTTTTTAATGGAAAGGTTTTCCTGGATTCACTTAATCAAAAATTTTACTGGAGTGCAATTAAAAAAGGTGTGTACAAGAATTCCAGTGCGTTAACTTTTTGGTTGTCTGTTTCAATGCGGTTTCATCAATGGCTGAAGACCTGGAAAAAACCTGATAAATATATTGTTTTATCCAGGCATTCAAAAGAGCTTTTTCTTCATTCCCGGCTGGGGATAGAAGAAAGGCAGTTGGTAATAAAACCAAATTTTATTTTACCCCCAGTTTTAAAAAAAACGTTCCGGAATGACCATTTTCTATTTATCGGAAGGCTTTCTGATGAAAAGGGCATTGATATTTTATTGGAGACATTTTCCAAACTCAATCAATATTCCTTAATGATAGCCGGGGAAGGGCCGCTTAAAAAGAAGGTCGCTGAATATACCAGGAAATGCTTAAATATAGATTACCTGGGAGTATTAAATATAAAAAGGATACACGCCGAATTACAAACATGCTCTGCATTGGTTTTCCCGTCTATCTGGTATGAAGGAATGCCATTGACAATTATAGAATCATTTGCCTGCGGAACACCTGTAATTGCTTCAAAGCTGGGCGCAATGCAAAACATGATAAAAGACGGATACAATGGATTACACTTTGATCCGGAAGATAAAAATGATCTTGAATTACAATTAAAAAAGTGGATGCTGTTGAGCGAAGAAGAGCGATCGGTATTTCGGGCTAATGCGCTCGAAACCTATCGTCAAAATTATACACCTGAAAAAAATGCCGAACAACTGGTTGCTATTTATAATTCCGTAATCAAAGACGATGCTTAAAAAGTTAACAGGAATTAAATAACACCCATAAAATGAAATCCTTCTATGCCGGGTAAAGTAGCGCTTATATTTATTTTCAATCATCGGTATGATAAGAACATCGATATCCTGGAGAGAATGTATAAGGATCGGTTTTCACACATTTATCACCTGGTGCCTTTTTATGATGGTGATAAACCGAATGTCATACCTGTTTACGAAAACTCGCAGCATTTCCAGGGATATATCGCACAGGGTTTAACTACCTATTTCGAGGAAGGGTTTGAGCATTATTTTTTTATTGGTGACGATCTTGTATTGCATCCTCAAATCAATGAAAATAATTATAAAGATTTTTTTCAGATTTCAGCCGGGGCGAGTTTTATACCAGAAGTATTTCACCTCCACAACCTGCAAAATAATGATACCCTCAGATTTTTGCCCGTGAGAAGCATAGGTGGAAAGCAGAAGTGGTACTGGTGTAAAATAAAGGAATTTATAGAAAGCTATAAGCATGGAATAAAGGGTGTTGAGAATAATAAGGAAATGCCTTCATTCGAGGAAGCAAAAAGTATTATAAAAAATCATGGCTACGAAACCAAGCCATTTACCTACCAGGACCTATATGGAGATATTTTTCCTTTAACGTCTGCCAGTGTAAAATATATTGATAATTTAACGTCCTACTTTAAAAAATTCCAGCCTTCTTATCCTGTTGTTGCGGCGTAC
The DNA here is from genome assembly GCA_040007015.1 of Ferruginibacter sp. Taxonomy (GTDB): domain Bacteria; phylum Bacteroidota; class Bacteroidia; order Chitinophagales; family Chitinophagaceae; genus Ferruginibacter. Next base: position 8,616 of record JBDTVX010000103.1, read on the forward strand.
TCTGATATAATTATTGTTTCAGCGTCGGGCATAAAAAAGTTCTGTCATTATTGCGGCGTTTTTGCAACCAATAAACTGTTTGTAGAATTTGCAATACCAACTGCCTTATTGCTTTCAAGTAATGAAGTGGTAACTGAACCCAAAATCGGGAAAAGAGGTAAAATATACTGGCTATACACAAAAGAGGAATTAATAAAATTTGAAGAGGAAATGAAACCATACAATTACAAACTAAATGAACTCCTTCAGAGATTTCCAGAAGATAAATTATACATCCATCCAATTAAACTTTCTAAATGGCAAACAAAACCGGCTTAAAAAAAACGATCGTTATTACCTCCATATTTCATCCGACAGAAGCAGTGCATGCTTTTTCAAAAATGAGTGAATATAACCTTGTTGTTGTTGGTGATAGAAAAACGCCTGCAGGATGGCATTGTGATAACGTGACCTATTTATCAGTGGAAAAACAAAGCGAAGCAGGCACCTGGTTGAATAAGATTTTACCATACAATCATTACTCGCGGAAAATGATGGGTTACTTACACGCGATTGCCGAAGGCGCAGATTTAATTATCGATACCGATGACGACAATATACCCAAATGTAAATGGTCCTTCCCCGATTTTGAAGGAAATTTTTTATATGTTCCGGGTTACAAAGGTTTTGTAAATATCTACCAGCTGTATACCGATGCTGCTATATGGCCGAGGGGATTGCCTCTTGACCTGGTTACAAAAAAATTTGAATTGGGCAAAGATATTACTAATAAATATTCAACTGTTGGCATCTGGCAGGGGCTTGCCGATGAAGATCCGGATGTGGATGCTATATACAGGTTAACCAGCGATACACCCTGTTATTTTAACCAGCACGATCCTGTTGTGCTGGGCAAAGGGACCATAAGCCCATTTAATACCCAAAATACCATTATCAGGAAAGAACTTTTTAGTTTAATGTACCTGCCTACGCATGTTACTTTTAGGTTCACTGATATTTTACGGGGCTTTGTGGCGCAACCGATTATGTGGTTATATGATTATCATTTAGGCTTTGTGGATGCCACCGTGGTTCAAAAAAGAAACCCGCATGATTACATGAAAGATTTTATTTCTGAAATACCCATGTATAAGCATTGCGCGGAAGTAATGGATATTGTTATCGGAGCTACCTCGGTAAACAATAGCATTGAGGACAACCTGTTCAATGCCTATGAAGGACTGTACAAAAAAAATATTGTCGAGGCTGCAGAGCTTGACGTATTAGCGGCCTGGTTAAAAGATCTTTCCGGCATACCAGGCCGGGTAGTTGAAACCAATCTTCAGGGTGTACAGTAATGCCGGCGGGCGCTAGCTTATTTTGGTTTATAATTATAACCGGTCATTTAATAATGTTTTGTTTTTACTGAATAATTAGTATCCAGCATGAATTTGGGATCGGCAAAACATAATTCCCAACAATTCCTATTCCCGATGATTTATATAATAATACCCGTGTTCAACAGGTTGAATTTCACTATTAGTTGCTTAAGTTCTTTGATGAACCAGCGGTATAAAAATTTTACGATCATTGTTGTAAATGATGGTTCGACAGATAATACGGAGCAATATCTTAAAAAGCACTTTCCGGAAGTACTGATGCTACAGGGAGATGGGAATTTGTGGTGGACCGGGGCTACAAATCTGGGAGTAAAAAAAGCGCTCGGATTTTCAAACGCAGACAATGATTTCATACTAACGCTTAATAACGACCTGGAGGTAAAAGAAGATTATTTGGAAATGCTTTTGTCAATAGCAGAAAAAAATGCTGATTCGTTGATTGGCTCGGTTTCAGTCGATATAAATACACCGGACCTCGTCCATTTCGCGGGTACTAAATGGAATTCAACAACTGCAAAATACAGTCCGGCACTTTATAAAAATATGTCTTACAAGAAGTTAGTTAACTCCTGCGAAACTATTGTTACCGACCTGTTGCCGGGTCGCGGCGTTTTAATACCCATCACCTTATTTTTGAAAATCGGGTTATACGATATTACAAATTTTCCGCATTATATGGCTGATGAAGATTTTTCATTGCGGGCAAAAAGTGTACAATACAAATTGCTGGTGGCTACAAAAGCGGTGGTTTATAATCATGTAAATGAAACCGGTTTAAAAAAAGAAAAGCATAACCTGGCATATTATAAAAATGTTTTTACTTCGATAAGATCCCCGGTTAATTTTCGTAACCGGTGGAATTGGTCAAAAAGACATGCCGGCATTTTTCCGCCTGTGTATTTTGTTTTTGATATGACAAGGATATTTAAGGGCTTGTTGTTTAAATCTTAAATATGATTAATAATTATTCATCCGCACCTGTATGTTTATTCGTATATAAAAGGCATGATACGCTTAAGCATACCATAGCATCGTTACTCGAAAATGAGCTGGCACCGTTTACAGATATCCATATCTTCTCTGATGCCGCTGCATGTGATGCTGATATTGAAAATGTGAACGCGGTAAGAAATTATATACGTGCGTTAAAAGGCTTTAAATCGGTATTCGTTTATTTATCTGAAAAAAACAATGGCCTGGCCCAATCAATTATTGACGGGGTTAGTAAGATTGTTAATACTGCGGGTCGGGTAATTGTTTTGGAAGATGACCTCATAGTATCACGAAACTTTTTAAATTTTATGAACGAAGCTTTAACTGCATATGAAAATAATTTAAAAATATTTTCAGTGTCAGGGTATAGCTCTCCTGTAAAAGTACAGTTCGCGTGCGACGTTTATTATACCAGGCGGGCTTCATCGTGGGGATGGGCCACCTGGAAAAACAGGTGGGAAGAAATCGACTGGACCGTACCCGATTTTGAGCAGTTCAGCAAGGATAGGGAAAAGCAGAATAAATTTAATAAAATGGGTTCTGATTTAACACATATGCTTAAAAAGCAAATGAATGGCAGGATCAATTCGTGGGCCATCCGGTGGGTGTATCACCAATTTAAATATGATCTGCTTACTGTTTTTCCACTGGTATCTAAAGTTTCGAACAATGGATTTCATAAAGATGCTACCCATACGGCCAAAAATGATGAATCCCGTTTTTCAACTTATTTAGATGAATCCAATCAGACAAATTTCAATTTTTCTCCACGGCCTTATCTTGATAAAAATATTTTAAAACAATTTGTCGCTCCGTATACTATAAAAACAAGGGTGCTTTACAAAATAAAGTCGCTCCTTCATTTATAAAACATGAAAAATATTATTGCTACCTGGATCTGCATAGATGATAAAACCAATGGTACTTATTTTCCATCTGCAAAAGGAAATTCAGCTGATCATTCGGTACAGGATATCTATTGGCGATGTATCTGCACTTTTTTTTGGTCTGCGAGGTTTCATCATCCCGTCGCTGACCTTGCGCTTTTCAGTAACCAGGACCAGATGCCCGATATAGAAAATGTATACCTGGGTGAGGTGTTAAAAAAGTTAGGCGTGAAAATTTATGTAACTCCTTTTGAATATATAACTCCGGCAGGTTACTATGGTGAATGGCGCAACCAGTTTTATGAATTTTCTATCTTTAATTTTATATGCAACCATAAAGACTTTGATGACGAAGACGGATTTCTGTTGCTTGATTCAGATTGCATTATTACCAAAAGCCTTTCACCGCTTTTTAAGTGTCTACAGGAACAATCCTGCATCACTTACCGGATAGATTATGATGTCGATCATAACATAAACGGTAATTCGCGTAAAGAAATGAAGGCCATTTTTGAAGAACTGTCATCGATAAAGCTGGATGATTTTCCGGCCTATCACGGTGGGGAATTTTATGCCTCTACTATTCAAATAATAAAAAAATTGGTACCCGATTTTAAAATCGTCTGGCAACAATTATTAACGCGGCATTCAGCAGGATTACAAAAATTGAATGAAGAAGCGCATGTGCTTAGTTATCTTTTTTTTAAGAATGGTATTGAAGGCGGACAGGCCAATGATTATGTAAAAAGATTATGGACAGATCCAACAACTTTTCGTAATGTGGAACAAAAGGATATGCATTTGTCTATCTGGCATTTGCCGGCTGAAAAAAGAAAGGGTTTTAAAAAATTTTTTCTTTGGCTGAAGAATATAAATTTCATATTGGATACCACTAATAACGAAACATTTCAGCGGCGTATTCAAAAAACTTTCCTCGTACCTGGTATCCCCATTCGGCATAAACCTTACTATACGGCCAAATTTTTTGTAAAAAAGGTATTTGGTTATTAACTGTGATGAAATTTATAACAACAAGCTGGGACGATGGGCATGAGCTGGATTTTAAACTGGCTGCGTTGCTTGATAAATATAAACTTCCGGGGACATTCTATATACCCAAAACAAATTTGGAGCGAAGTGTGATGTCGCCGGCACAGGTAAAAGAATTGTCACGGTCTTTTGAAATTGGCGGTCATACACTCAGCCATATCCGTTTGTCATTCAATGATAAGCATTTGCTGGAAAATGAAATAGCCGGAAGCTATAAATGGCTGGGTGATCTCCTCGGGTTTAGCCCTGTTTCTTTTTGTTTTCCGGGCGGCGTTTTTAATAATGAAGCAGTTGACGCTGTATTTGCAGCAGGATATAAACTTGCAAGAACAACAGAATTAATAAGTACAAATAATATTAATTCAAACAGGCTGATGCCGACATCCCTGCAACTGTACGAACATCCGGTTCTTTCGTATGTAAAGAATACAATTAAGCGACGAAGATGGCACAGTCTTTTAAGATTGCTAAAAAATAATTCTGAAAAAAACATTGTTAATTTAACGTACTACTACTTACACCAAATAGAACAAAATGGAGGCTGTTTTCATTTGTGGGGTCATTCATGGGAGATTGAGGAGTATGGCCTATGGAATAAAATGGAAGAAGTTTTTAAAATAATGTCAGATAAAACAAATTTTATATGCCTGCTAAACAAAGAGATTTTAGATTATCCCCTAAATCAACCCGGTTATTGATTATTCATACAAAATATGCTGAGCGCGGCGGTGAATGCAGTGTAGTGCAAAATGAGGTGATTCTTTTAAAAAAGAATGGCTTCCAGGTCAAAGAGCTATACTTCGATAATCGAAAATCTAAGCTTTTAAATATTCTATCGATGGCTTTTAACATCATTTCGTTCTTTAGGGTATTAATAGTTTGCTTACGGTACAAACCGGCACTGGTACACATACACAATACTCATTTTGCAGGCTCTCCATCCATAATCCGGGCAATTAAAATTCTAAAAATACCCGTTGTTAAAACCCTGCATAGCTATCGCTTATTGTGTCCTTCGGGTAGCTTGTTTTTTCGCGGAAAGTTATATTTAAAAAGCTTAAACGTGTCATTTCCCTGGCAGGCGATAAAAGAAAAGGTATACAGGAATTCTCTGTTGCTTACATTTTGGTTATCACTTTCAAACTGGTTTAACAGGAAAACGGGCACCTGGAAAAAAATTGATAAATATTTTGTATTCAGCGAGCAGGGCAGGCAATTATTCCTTAATTCAAATTTGGGCATTACGGATAGCCAGGTTATTATTAAGCCAAATTTTTCTAAAAAGAACGCTGAGCCGTCTGTTAAAAGAGGCGATAACTTCTTATATATTGGAAGATTGTCGCAGGAAAAGGGAATCGGAATTTTGCTGGATGCATTTATTCAAAATGGTTTGCCTTTAACTATCATAGGGGATGGTCCATACAATTCGGAAGTAAAAAAGGCCATCAGGCAAAACCCGTTGATAGAATGGAAAGGTTATCAAACTTCTGAAGTAATCAACCAGGAACTTAAAAAATGTGCTGCGCTGATTTTCCCCTCTATTTGTTATGAGGGGATGCCGGTATCTATCATTGAAGCTTTCGCAGCCAGCACGCCTGTTATTGCTTCAAGGCTTGGTGTGATGGAAAAAATGGTACGGCATAATCATAACGGACTTTTATTTGAAGCAGGGAATGCAGACGATCTGAACATGCAATTACTAAAATGGGATAATTGTACGAAAGAAGAAAAAAACAATCTTTCCAAAAATGCAATGAAAGAATATGAAGATAAATACACCCCTGAAAAAAATATCAGGATCCTTTTATCCGTCTATGATACTCTTATTTTTGAAAAACAAATTCCTTTAAAAAAGTTCACCATGTACAAGAATGATACGCAAAAAAAGCAACCGTCTGTGGCTCCCTTAGATAATAATATAGTTGCAGGTTAAAAAACATTCCACATAACCGGTTGATTGCGGATGAATTATTGAGTGACGTGTTCCTTATGAAGCAATGGTTTGCAGTACCGCCCATTGTCACTTAAATGTAATTTTT
>JBDTVX010000104.1:0-14947 GCA_040007015.1 Ferruginibacter sp.
CTTTCAGAATCCTTATCATTTCTCAATTATAGAGTTTTCTTGCAGACACTATGTATCTTCCCATAACAACTTAAAAGAATTATCCATCATTAAACTCAGTAGCGATTTAACTCCGCGTTCAGGGGGACAGGGCGTTTTTCGCTTTTATAAATTTCATCAAATTTCTCCTGGCCTGGTTTTTAATTTTACGCTGAAAAAAAGAGTTCCATCCAAATAATACGCCCGGTAAACCCAGTGCCTGCGTACTCCATTTATGCAAACTGAATGCATCACTGTGTTCAATAATTTTTCCATCGGCAAACCGCATATTGGCCCTTATTTTATTTACTACTTTCCTGCCTGTTTTTGAAAAAGTATAAGTGGCTACCCAATCACAGGTGCAGTATTCCTCGTCCAGCACCATTATATTTCCATAGGTTAAAGAAAAGTCTTTGGCATTTTTACAAAGCATCTCCCACATATATTTTACATCATCTCCTTTAAGCAATTCAAATACAGGATCAAAGAAAACAATATCATCACGATAGCACCTTGCCATGCCGGAATAATCAAGTTTTTGAAAGGCAGCGTAAAAATTATTGATCAATTCTTTATTGGTTTTCATTGCGATTAATAATTTAGTTTCATTTAATTTAGCTGACTAAACAATCCTGTATGATAAAATATATGTTTTCTTTTTCATTCCTGTTAGCCACTATTTCGGTATTGGCTCAAAATGAAGATAGCACCTGGTTTGTAAACAATTATACAAAAATTGAACGACAAATACCCATGAGGGACGGTATAAAATTATTTACTTCCATTTATATCCCCAAAGACAAAACCCAAAAGCATCCGATCTTAATGGGACGTACCCCCTATTCCTGTGCACCTTATGGCGAAGGTAAATTTTTAGCATTCTGGGGCGGTTTTAGAATGGCGTATATCAGGAGCAATTATATATTTGTATTGCAGGATGTACGTGGCCGTTATATGAGTGAAGGAGAATTTATGGATGTGCGTCCATTTATAAAAAACAAGAAAACGGTGATGGATGTCGATGAAGCCAGTGATACCTACGATGCCATTGACTGGCTGATAAAAAATATTGAAAACAATAATGGAAAAGTAGGCATATTCGGAACATCATATCCAGGCTTTTATTCTACCGAAGCTGCGTTGAGTGGCCATCCTGCATTAAAAGCGGTTAGTCCGCAGGCGCCGGTAACCGATTGGTTTATTGGTGATGATTTTCATCACAAGGGCGTATTTTTTGCCATGGATGCATTTTCTTTTTATTCTGAATTTGGCAAGCCCCATCCTAAACCCACTATGGATTATGGCCACGGCTTCACTTCGCCCGTAAAAGACAATTATAAATTTTATTTGCAGGCCGGCGCTATAAAAAATTTAACCTCCTTAATTGGCGACAGTATAAAATTCTGGCACGAAATGTTAGCGCATCCTGTTTATGATGCATGGTGGAAGGCAAGAAATGCCAGGGTGGGATTATACGATGTTAAGCCTGCTATGCTTTGGGTAGGGGGATTGTTTGATGCAGAAGATTGTTACGGCGCCTGGAATGCGTATAAAGCCTGCGAAAAACAAAGCCCCCAAACAAACAGTAAAATTGTAATGGGCCCCTGGTACCATGGCCAATGGAGCCAGGAAGGAAGTTTTTTGGGTAATGCCCGTTTTGCCGCCAATACTTCCGCTTTTTACCAGCAAAATATTGAACTCCCTTTTTTTAAATATTACCTGGAGGGAAAGGGAAGTGTTGATGATATTGCGGAAGCCAATATATTTTTCACAGGTGAGAACAATTGGAAAAAATTAGCCCAATGGCCACCTCAAAATGTAGCATACAGATCACTCTATATCGATGGAGGGGGTAAATTATCTTTTGAAAAACCAGCAGCAGGCAGTATAAAAAAAGGTGTACCCGGTTTTAGTGAATACACCAGCGACCCCGCCCATCCAGTTCCTTACACCGAAGATGTACACGAAAACAGAACAAGGGAATATATGACCGATGACCAGCGCTTTGCATCGCAGAGGCCCGATGTGCTTAGCTTTCAAACGGATGTGCTAACGGAAGAATTAACATTGGCAGGCCCGGTAATAGCCGACCTGGTAGCCGGCATCAGTACCACTGATGCAGACTTTGTAGTAAAAATAATCGATGTGTTCCCTGATGATTTCCGGTACGACACTGCTGTGAAGGGTAACGGTAACGATTACCCGATGGGTGGTTATCAAATGCTGATACGGGCCGAGATTATGAGGGGTAAATTCAGGAATAGTTTTGAGAAGCCTGAACCATTTACACCCAACAAGGCCACTTCGGTAAAATATGAGTTGCCCGATGTGGCGCATACTTTTAAAAAGGGGCACCGGCTAATGATACAGGTACAAAGTTCCTGGTTTCCGCTGGCCGACAGGAACCCGCAAAAGTTTATGAATATTTATACGGCCAATGACAGCGATTTTCAAAAAGCGGTCATTCGCATCTATCATGACGACGTCAATCAAACTAAATTTATATTACCTGTTCTGAAATAAAGGGATCGCAGCATCGGGAGCGTTGAGCGTTGATGGTTGAGCGTTGAGCGTTTATCGCTGAACGTTGATCGTTGAGGGTTGAACGTTCAACATTGACCATTTACTGTTTTGTAAACCAAATTGTCAATACTCAACATTTAATATTCAACGTTCAGGTGAGGCCCGGCTGCTGAACTAAATGACGCCGCCCTGGGTGATTCCGGCAACCGCCTGTAAAAAACAAAAATTTTTTTAAATCACATCTATATAAAACCTGGATTTATGAATAAAATTGTTTTGCTATTCGCACTCATCTCTTACTTAAGGGTTACCGCACAAAATGGAATAGCTATTATCCCCATGCCGGCAAAAATGGTAATGCCGGAAATACCCGGCACATTTAACATAACAAAAAATACCACCATCGTTTTAGCCGGTAGCGGACTGGAAAAGAGCGCTGCATTTTTAAATGATTACCTGCAGCATCTTTTCGGTTTTACATTAAAAACCTCGGAAAAAGAAACAGGAAAAAATTCAATCGTATTGAATTATTCCCTTGTAATAAATTATGATGAAAAGAATGACCACCTGCCTGGTGCTTACACGCTGGAATCAGGGGAAAACGGAATCCGCATAACAGGAGATAATGAAACTGGCGCTTTTTATGGCATTCAAACGCTTATACAATTATTACCTGCGGAAAAAAAAATCACGTTGGCAATTCCCTGGATCTCGATCAATGACAAACCCAGGTTTTCTTACCGCGGCATGCACCTTGATGTAGGGCGCAATTTTATGCCGGTATCAACTATAAAAAAATACATTGACTATTTGGCCATGCATAAATTTAATAATTTCCACTGGCATTTAACGGAGGACCAGGGCTGGCGCATTGAAATAAAAAAATATCCCTTACTAACGCAGGTGGGTAGTTGCAGGGAACAAACACTCGTGGGCAGAAAGGGTAAAGGAAATGAGGTGTACGATGGCAAAAAAAATTGTGGGTTCTATACACAGGAGCAAATAAAAAAGATTGTAAAATATGCAGCTGACCGGTATATCAACATCATACCGGAAATTGAAATGCCTGGCCATGCGAGGGCTGCAATTGCTGCCTATCCTGAATTAAGCTGCACACCATCGGAGCCTAAAAAAGTTGCTCAAACCTGGGGCGTATTTGAAGATGTTTTTTGTCCGTCCGAAATCACTTTTACATTTTTAGAAAATGTACTGGATGAAGTGATGGCATTATTTCCATCCAATTATATCCATATTGGCGGAGACGAATGCCCTAAAGAAGCATGGAAGCGATCCGCCTTCTGCCAGCAACTGATAAAGGAAAAAGATCTCAGGGATGAGCACGGCCTCCAGAGTTATTTTATCCAGCGAATAGAAAAATATATCAATAGCAAGGGAAGAAAAATAATCGGTTGGGATGAAATACTGGAAGGCGGCCTGGCGCCAAATGCTACGGTAATGAGCTGGCGTGGCGAAGATGGCGGAATAGAAGCAGCTAAACAAAACCATGATGTGATCATGACGCCAACCAGCAATTGCTATTTCGATTATAGTCAAACCAAAACGGAAGACAGCGTAACTATCGGAGGCTACCTGCCTTTGGAAAAAGTGTATCACTATGAGCCAATACCAGCCAAATTATCAACTGCAGAATCGAAGCACGTATTGGGTGCGCAGGGCAATGTGTGGACAGAATATATGAATAACCCCAGGAAACTGGAATATATGATCTTTCCAAGAATGAGCGCATTATCTGAAGTGCTGTGGAGCCCCAAAGATAAAAGAAATTGGCAGGATTTTGAAAGGAGGTTGCCTGCATTAAAGAAGCGCTACGATTTTTGGGGAGCAGGTTATAGTAATGCTCATTAAGCTGTTTAAATTTAGTTTCAGAGATTTTATCATGGTGATCGAAGCTTCCATTTTAACCACAGTTGATCCCGCCATTCGGAGGGGCGCCAATGCCGAAACCATGAAAAACAAAAACTGGTCAACAAAAAAATCTTTTACCGCGTAGATTTTTATTTGCCGCAAATGCGCGAATTATCACGAATAAAGGCAATTTTTTATAAAAAAAATTCGTGAAAATGGTGCATTCGCGGCAAAAGAAAAAATTTAGAAAGCGTCTCTGTTCCCTTGTTCATAAATTGACTATTATTTAACGCTCAGTACCTAACCTGCCCGATTCCGGATATTAATATTGCCTCCCCAAAAAACAGACTAAAAAGTAGTAATTAATAATTTTATTTTTTTAGGCTAAAAAACGCTTCCTTTTTAATACATTGCGATAGATATATTAAATTATTACCTCGTGAATCAACGGTGCCAGCTTTGTTAACCTGGCCGATGCCCGATTGTAATGGCTTAACAGCTTACACATTTTATCAATTTTAAATTTTGGCGCGTGAAAAAATTTATTGTAATAGTTCCATTAATGATACCGGGCTGGTTTCTTCATTTTAAAAAGCCGCAACAGGGAATTAATAAAATACAAATCATCGGCTCGCACAACAGCTATAAAGAATATATTGATACTCCATTGTTCCTGATGATAAAAAAAGAAGCTCCTAATTCCGGCAGGGAAATTGAATACGGAAATACCAGCTTGTCTGACCAGCTCAACCTGGGTTTGCGATCGCTGGAAATTGACGTGTATGCAGATGCCAAAGGAGGTAAGTATGCACATCCCGGCGGTTTGGTTTGGGCCGGAACCAATCCCCTGCGGCCATACGATCCAGGGGGGTTAATGCATGAACCGGGCTTTAAAGTATTACACGTGCAGGATATAGATTTCAGAAGTAATTGCCTTACACTAAAAAATTGTTTACGCGAGTTAAAAGCCTGGTCTGATGCCCATCCTGACCATGACCCGGTTTTTATTACGGTCAATACTAAGGATGATACCATCAGGAGACTGGCTTTTACACTGCCTGAAAAATTTACACCTGAAACATTTAATGAACTTGACAAAGCGATCGTTGACAACCTGGGCCTTCAAAAAATAGTAATACCGGATATGGTAAGGGGTAAATTTGAAACGCTGGAAAAAGCGGTGTTAAACAATAACTGGCCGAGTCGTAAAGAGTCAAAAGGCAAATTCATTTTTGTACTGGATGAAGAAGGAGATAAGCTGTCATATTACTTAAAAGATCATCCTGCACTGAAAGAAAGAATATTATTTGTAAATGCCCCGGCCGGTACACCGGAAGCCGCCATCATAATTATAAATGATCCGGTAAAAGATTTGAATAAAATCCAGGAATTGGTAAAAAAAGGATATATCGTACGTACAAGGGCGGACGCTGATACAAAAGAAGCGCGTACCAACGATAAAAGCAGGTTTTTAGCGGCCTGCAAATCGGGAGCGCAAATTATTTCCACAGACTATTATGAAAAGAGTAAGCTTTTCAAATCAGACTATATTGTCAGTTTTGGTGGTGGAAAATATGTAAGAAAAAATCCATTGTTAAAATAAGCAGGGCTTCAAATATTTTGAAAATTTGAAACGTGAACTGATAAAAAAAACAAAATAGATTTGTTATACCCGCCCACAATTTTTGCAAAGCTGTTTACAAATGCTTCCGTACCCAAATTGATATTTTAATCTTCTTTAATCCATTACAGGGCCTTTTATATAAAAATTGGCGGGTGATCCGCGCTTCAATGACTGGCGGGCGCAGGCGTTTTTCGTGGCAAAAGAAATTTCTGAAAGTAGATCCCCACCCCTTCTATTAAAATGGGGTCCGAAATAAATGGCTGGTGAAAGGTCACTATTGATTTTTAATTATAAAATGCAGGTTGGCACTGCAATCACGGCTATTCCTTCATTGCCAGGCAAAAAAAAGGGCCCGAATAGAAATTCAGCCCGTTTTTAAATCCAATATCCTATGAAAAACCAAAGTAATAACGCAGGTTTTCTAATTAAATTGTATCCAGGGTAAATAATTAAGTTTTTTTAATTAATCGGGTGATCCTGCATGGATTTACTGCATGGATAAATATTTTAAAAAATAATTTGATAAAAATAATTTCTCCTTATCAATACTTTTAAAAAAATTTCAGGGCTGCTGTTTCCGCAAAGGTGAAAGTTGATTATTCAAAACAAAATGTAAAGTAATAATTTAACGTCATTACAATCCTTCAGCTAATTTATTCTTCAGAAACCCGTGTAGAAATTTTTCTACCCAAAAATGACATTTTTGTCCACTGTTATTTATTTCAGGCACCCGACATTTGTTATTATAAATTTGATCAATTATTATTAGCTCAACTATGAAATACTACCTGGTAAACTATGTAATCCTGGATCATAAGACCATAACCGAAAACGAATTTATTGGCGTCCCCTTATACTCATTTCCAAGTATTGACGATTTTAAAAAATCAATCATCGGAATAAAAAAAGATGATTTAGAAATTGAGAATATGGTGATCAAATCTTACAAACAAATATCCTCTGAAGCATTCAAATCACTAAACACCGCTGTGGTATAAGTATTAAGTAACAAGTATTAATACATCCGGTAACCAGCCCCCTATACTATTCAAAGCGATCTTAGTAATCCACCGTCTATCGGGATATTTGCCCCGGTTATGTAGGATGAAAACCCGGATGCCAGGAAAGCAACCAAATGGCCAAATTCCTCGGGATCGCCCAACCGGCCGATGGGTATTTCCGTTTTCATTTTATCTTTATATGCATCAAGGCTAATTCCCTTATTTTCTGATTGTATCCTGTTGATCTCATTTAGCCTTTCTGTGTCAAAATACCCTGTAAGTATATTGTTAACTGTAATTCCCAGAGGTGCTATCTCTCTTGACAGGGTTTTAGACCAACTTAACACAGCGCTGCGGATACTATTGGACAACACTAAATTTTGCAAAGGCTCTTTCACTACCATCGAAGAAAGGTTGATGATGCGCCCATATTTCGCCTTCCGCATTCCATGCAGGGCTTCCATAGTGAGAAAGCAAACCGTTTTAAAAAGAAGATCAAATGCTTGCTGGTAATCATCCACTGTTTTATCCAAAACACCGCCTGCAGAAGGCCCATTGGTATTGTTGATCAAAATATCAACATGGTGATTTTTAAACCATGCGGCCATAACGGTTTTGAAATTCTCAAAATCAGCAAAGTCCGCCACAAGGTAATTGTGCTGTTGGCCAAAATTCGCGGACAGTGAGGCCACTGCCATTTTTAACTTTTCTTCGCTTCTTGCCACAAGGGTTAATTCAGCCCCGCATTGAGCTAATTGAATTGCAATGGCTTTACCCAGGCCCCTGCTGGCGCCTCCAACCAGGGCTTTTTGCCCTATAAGTGATATCTCCATGATCGTTTATTTATAATCTTCCCGGACCGGTGAAAAAATATCCAATAATTTACAAGCAGTTATTGCAACGCCTCCATGGGGCGCATTGGAAGGAATGATGGCGACGAACCCTGGCTCAAATATTTTCCGTTCACCGTTTACCATTAGTTCAAATTGTCCTTCCAGTACCTGGCTGGTTTGCTCGTGAATATGATGGTGTATGGGCATTACGGCTCCTGCATCCACCTCCCAAAAAGCCATGGTCATACTTTCCGTATGAATAAATTTCGCTTTGTATCCCTTTACGATTTCCCTGGGTGCTATTTGTTTAATTTCCTTATACATATTTCAATTGCAATCTTTCGTTTACGGGCAAATATCTGTATCGCTCAATAATTAATAATTTTCCTATTTCTAAAATTAAGCACTAAACGGGTAATTATTCCTGGAATGCAGAAAAAAACGCAAGGGCCCGGATATTAATATGGCATATTCCTGCAACGGCTTATTCCTGCAAATTCCTGTTTCTACAATACTGTTATCTTGCACCAAATTATTTGCAATATGGATATCTATATTCTTTTATTTGCGGCCGGGCTGATCATCGGCCTCATCCTTGCCTTTGCAATCCGGGCTGCCATAAGGCAGCAACTACTTTCAGTAAATGAACGTTTACACCAGGAGCAACTAGCCATTCAGCAATTACAGGAGGAGAAGCTGCAATACCAAAAAGAAAGAGACGACCTGCTAAGCCGGGCCGTGCAGGCGGAGGGCACCAATAAATTTTTACGCCAGGAATCAGACCACTATCACCAATTGCAACTGGACCACCAGGCTATCCAAAAAAAAATTGCCATCCTGCAAACTCAGTTGGATTCGGCACATGAAAAATTAGCTGGCCAAAAACAGGAACTTGAGTCGATCGGTGAAAAATTCCGCTTTGAGTTCCGAAACCTGGCGCAGGGAATCCTCGATGAGAAAACCGCAAAATTTACACAGGTAAATGAAGAGAAAATGAAGGCTATCCTGGACCCTTTAAAATCCGAACTGGTTGACTTTAAGAAAAAAGTAGATGATACTTACGACAAGGAAAGCAAAGAGCGCTTTACGCTGGGTAAAGAAGTACAACGGCTGATCGAGATGAGCCAGCAGGTAAGCCAGGAAGCCAATAACCTGACCACTGCACTGAAAGGCAATAATAAGCAACAAGGCAACTGGGGCGAGATGATACTGGAAAGTATTTTGGCCTGGAGCGGACTTACAAAAGGAAGGGAATTTTTAACCCAGGAGTTTATACGCGACAATGCAGGCAATATCATAAAAGATGAAAATGGCAAAGGCCTTCAGCCAGACATAACTGTTCTTTATCCTGATCAGCGGAAGATCATCATTGATTCAAAAGTTTCACTGGTGGCCTGGGAACAATATGTTTCGGAAGATAACGCAGATGCGCAAAGGCAGTTCCTCAAGGAGCATGTACAATCCATCCGCAATCATATAGACGGTCTGGGCAGGAAAAATTATCCTCACTATGCACATGCGCTGGATTATGTACTGCTGTTTATCCCGGTGGAGCCCGCATTTTTGGAAGCAGTAAAAACAGATCTCCAATTATGGAAATATGCCTATGATAAACGGATCATGCTGGTGAGCGCCACCAACCTGCTGGCCATATTAAAGATCATTGCCGACCTGTGGAAAGTAGAACAGCAAAACCGGCACGCCATCGAAATCGCGGATAAGGCCGGCGCACTGTACGACAAGTTTGCCGGCTTTATAGAAAATCTTGAACAGGTAGGTAAAAAATTACAGGACGCCCAACAATCTTATGATGCGGCATTCAGGCAATTGGGTAAGGGCAGGGGAAACATTATCGTTAAAATAGAAGAATTAAAAAAGATGGGCGCCAACGCACATAAACAATTACCCGGTAAAATTATACCTCAATTGGAGGAGGATGAATAATATAGGGCAGATATTGGTATTTTTGTAAATTATTTTGTTGTAAAATTCATTTCCATTTATACATGAGTAGCACCACTATGGCAAAACGGCAACAACGATCAACTATCACCCAACCAACAAACAACGATATTTATATATGAGCAGTACTACCATAGCACGGCCACAGGTAGAAATTGACAATGCAGTAAAAGAACTGGTAGCCCGGCAAATAGAAGGCTGCACCATCCTACATTGCCGTTATTTTACGGGCGAACCTGCAGGCGTACGGATCTGGCCGACCACCTTTTTGGTGGAAGACGGAGGCACGCGTTGTAAACTGATCAAAAATTTTAATATTTCCATTATGCCCGAATGGACGTATCACCTGGTTGAAAATGAATTCATTCGTTTTACACTGGTGTTTGAAGCGCTGGGAAGGGCATGCACAAGTTTTAGTTTATTGGAGGATATACCTCAGCCCTTTGGCTTTTATAGTAATAAGGTGCAAAAGAATAGCACCGGCATATATACAGTAGAGGTCTTTTGTTAATGAAGGAAAAATGCGGGGCCGGATCTTTGCTTAGGTGTTCACTATAGATAAGATAGGATAATAAACTATAAACCTGCGTACATAACCGGCGCTCTTTGTCATTAAGTAAGCTGTATTTTTAAAACAAAATTTAATCTTTACATTTTTCTTATTAATGTTCACCTCAAAAATTGTAAAAAAATGACCCGTAATTATGTTCCTCATCATAAAAATTTCTGTTATCTTTATTTAATCTGTTCTTAATATTTAATTGTTTTTATTATTTAACACATTAGCATATGAATACCGTAATTGTTCCTGTTGATTTCTCAGCCACCTCTTTACATACCGCCCATTATGCCGCCCAGTTATTGGTGGGGCATGAGGGAGTTAAAATGTTATTATATCATAGCTTTTCAAAAGCCTCAGAAGAAACTGCGGCAAAAGAAAGCCTTGAAGAACTAAGAAAAGAATTACTATCCGAAGATATTGTGGATATCGATATCCTGGTACATAAAGATGATGATTTTGTGGAAGGCCTCGAAAGAGCGGTCCGTCACCGTAAAGCCGACCTCGTGATCATGGGTATTACCGGAAGATCTGCATTGGCGCAGGTTTTCTTTGGCAGCAATACTTTAAAAATGGTGGAGACCAGAGTGTGCCCAATTTTGATCGTTCCGGAAAAGGCATCCTTTAACAGCATCAGGAACGTAATGCTCACTTCCGACTTTAAAGATACACTCAAGACGACCCCTTCTGCACCTATTAAAGATTTCCTTAAGGTATTTAATTCCCAACTACACATTGTAAATGTTGATAAGAACCATTATATCTCTATTACCGATAAATATAGAAAGGAGACAGAGGACCTGATTGAAATGTTTGAAGATTATAATCCTGAATTCTATTTTATGCGATTGTATGATGTAAATGAAGCGCTCAACCTTTTTGCCGAAGACAAAAAAATTGACCTCATCATACTTATCCGCAGAGATGAATCACTTATGGAAAAAGTATTTAAAACCAGCCACACCAAGTCTATTTCTTACCACAGTAAAGTGCCTATATTGGTAATGCATGAATAATTTATACAGCCTGTTATTTACCGGCCTGTATTCATTAATTATTTATTTAAACGGGTCCTCTTTTTACCAAAGAAAAACTACGTACACACCGGTGGCAAACCAGATTAGCTTTTGCTTAAATGGCGGTCATTCTGCTGTGGTTGGGTCGATAATGGTAGTTACAAGACTGACAACATTTGCGGGAACGCCTCCCTGCCGGGCATGTTCCTGGATCAATTCCTTATTGGGTGCAATATAAACGGAATAAACTTTATTGCCGGTTACGTAGCTATGCAGCCATTGAATTTGTGAACCCATTTTTCTGATCACCTCGCAGGATTTTCTAGACATATCTTTTAAATGCTCGGGCGTGAAATTACTGACGCCGGGAATATCTCTTTCAATAATATATTTTGGCATGATCTTAATTTAAAGGATATTAAAAATAGCACCAGTTGCCTGGTTCCTGAAATTAAGGAATTTTACGATTGTATCATTCTAAACTTAAAAAATAAAAAAATATATTCCTTAAGGCGGCTGCACCCAAGTGTCTTGTTCAATTCAAGATACCCTTTCACCAGCATACTTCTTTCATTATCACATTTCCCCATTTTCAAATTTTGAAATTCCTCATAAACACATGAGCAAATTAATTCGTCCGCTTTCAAACATCTTGTCCGGTATCGGACAGTTTTTTAAAACTATTTCTTTGGAAAGCCTTGCTGACACTGAGTTTCACTTTGGCATCCAACTTGAATCATGAATGATCTAAAATGGTTTTATGGACAAGTCAATTGAGGGGGAAGTACTGAGCAGTAAAAGAAAAAAGGCATTCTTTATTATATTCGTCATCATACTTGTCATCACCGGGGCAATATTGCTGCTTCGCTTTTCCCTGGCATCATCTATAAAAAAATCCGCTATCACTACAGCGGTAGTTGAAAAAGGTAATATCGAAAACACCATCAATGCATCTGGTGAAATACTACCTGAGTTTGAAGAGATCATCACCAGCCCCATCAATTCATCCGTACAAAATGTATTACTGGATGCAGGCATCGCGGTTAAAGCCGGGCAGTCGGTACTTACCCTCGACAAATCCGCTTCACAAACCGAATACGAGAAATTGAAATTTGGACTGGATTCAAAACACAATGATATTCAAAAGCTGAAACTTGAACTGGATAAGAGTTTCTACGATATTAAATCCAATAACAATATCAAGCAATTAAGGATAAACAGCCTGGAAGCCGATGTTGAAAATGCAAAGCGTTTATACAAAGCCGGTGGCGGCACAAGGGAAGATGTGGAGAAGGCAGAACTGAACCTGAAAGTAGCCAGGCTGGAAAAGCAACAGCTGGAAAATGAGATCAAAAGCAAGCAACAAACCATGCAGGTGGAAATGAGGGAAGCAGGGATCGCGGCGTCCATTCAGCGAAATGACCTGCAGGAACTGGAACGCAAACTGAAACGGGCCAATATTGTTGCCAGGCGTGACGGGGTGGTTACCTGGGTAAACAAAAATATCGGCGCCGCCATACATGAAGGAGACGCGTTGGCACATATCGCGGATCTCAGCAGTTTTAAAGTTCAGGGATCCATCGCGGATACCTATCTTGACCAGTTGCACAACGGCATGACGGCCATTATCCGTATTAACGAAACGCAGGTAAGGGGGACTGTGATAAATATTCAGCCCGCTGTTCAGAATAGCGTGGTCACATTCAGTATACAACTGGATGTGCGAAATAACAAATTATTGCGGCCCAATATGAAAGTGGATGTGTACCTCGTCACCTCGTCCAAAACCGGTGTACTGCGCATTGCTAATGGCCCTGCATTCAAAGGAACTTCCACCCAGGACCTGTTTGTTCTCAATAACGGTAAGGCCGAAAGAAAAACCGTACAGATCGGCATGACCAATTTCGATTATGTGGAAATAATGGACAAGGTAAAACCCGGTGATGTGATCATAACCTCCGATATGAGCGGATATAAAAATGCAAAAGAGATCACTGTTAACAATTGATGAATGAAACAAAAAATAATTTATATCGCTTTATTGGTAACCGCTTTTTCACGGGGGTTTTGCCAGGTGCCGGATGACACATTAAGGCTTACCCTGCAGGAGGTGGTGGGTATGGCAAAGGAAAAATCAATTGCTTCCAGGCAGGCGTCCACCACCAGAGAAACAAAGTATTGGGAATACCGCACCTTTAAATCCAATTACCAGCCGCAGTTATCACTGGATGGCAATTTACCCGCATATAATAAAACATTTATTGAAGTACAGCAACCGGATGGCACCATTCTTTTTCAGTCGATACACAATAATAATTCGTCGCTCAACCTCTCCTTCAGCCAGGGCATTGCTGCCACCGGCGGAACTGTTTTCGGGACAACCCAATTGCAACGCTTTGATGATTTCGACCGGAAGAATACATTGTACAACGGGGTGCCTTTTGGTATCGGCTATACGCAGCCATTGTTCCAGTTTAATAATTTAAAATGGGAAAAAAAGATACAGCCGCTAAAATTCAATGAAAGTAAACAGGCCTATATAGAATCCATGGAAGCCATCGCTTTTAAGGCAAGTGGCTACTTTTTTGATCTCCTGCTGGCACAGGTAAACCTGCAGATCGCTGAAACCAATTTAGGCAATACCAAAACCATATTGCGCATTGCCAATGAAAAATTTGATCTTGGCAAGATCTCAAAAAATGAAATTTTACAGTTACAGCTCGAACAATTAAAAGCACAGAAAGCTGCAGGTATCGCCCGGCGAGATATGGAGATCGCCACCCTTAACCTAAGGGCCTACAGCGGGTTGCAGGATACGCAAAAAATAGCGCTGTCATTACCCGGCGCAACCATTAATATGACGGTATCCGCCGGCAAGGTGCTGGCAGAAGCTTACGCCAACAGGAGCGATGCTATCGCATTCACCAGGCGCATCGCGGAAGCAAAACGGGATGTGGCAAAGGCAAAAGGTGATAATGGGCTGAATGCTTCACTGAATGCACAACTGGGTTTTTCAAAAAGCGCCACTTCGATTCCAAAAGTGTATCAATCACCCAAAGACCAGCAACAGGTGCAACTAACTTTTGTAATTCCGATACTGGATTGGGGAAGATCCAAATCAAGGGAAAAAACAGCAGAAGCTAATCTACAATTTGCATCCTATGCAGTGGAACAGGATAAGCAAATTTTTACACAGGAGATCGTTACGCAGGTTACCTTATTTGATATGATGAAGGAGCAGCTGGTACTAACAGCCAGTGCAGACAGTATCGCCAGCGAAAAATACCAGATAGCAAAAGACCGCTATGTATTGGGCAATCTTAGCATCACCGATCTGAGTATTGCTTTCCAGGAAAAGGACCAGGCAAAGCGGGATTATATTGCAGCACTCAGGGATTTCTGGGGAGCATATTACCAGTTGAGGTATTTATCACTCTATGATTTTGAGAAGAATCAAAAAATCGTGAATTAATTGAAAATTGAAAATGTTTCAACGCAAAGGTATATTGAGATCTGGAAAATTTTTAGAGCCGAAAGATGAAGTA
>JBDTVX010000105.1:0-14887 GCA_040007015.1 Ferruginibacter sp.
ACTTTTACTTTAAACTCCCCGGCATATATTTTTATCAGTTCCCTGAAATCAACCCTGTCATCCGCAATGTAAAAAAAAGTTGCCTTGCGCCCATCGGCCTGAATTTCCACCTCGGCTACTTTCATATCGAGGTTTAACTGTTTGGCAATAGCGCGGCTGCGTATCATTACTTCTTTCTCTCTTGCTTTTGTTTCTTTACATTTACTTAAGTCGGTTTCATTGGCCCTGCGTAAAATTTTCTTTATATCCGGGCTTTCTTCTTTGATATTATTCTTTTTCAACTGTAACCGTACCAATTCGCCGGTCATATTTACCATGCCTACATCAAAGCCACTTACACCTTCCACTGTAATCATATCCCCTTTCTCAAAAAAATAAGTGGTGGTATTTTTAAAATAATCTTTCCGGCTGCCATTATTAAAACTAACCTCCACAATTCTGCAACCGCTTTCAGGGTCGCTAAAAGGCAGATTGGCGAGCCAATCGTGAACATTCATCCTGTTACAACTACCGCTTGCACAACTTCCATGACTTTTGCATCCCCCGGGGGTACTGCCAGATCCACAACTACCACATGCCATATTTAGCCTGATTAAAAAAATGAAAAATTAAAATGCCCTTCAAATAAAATGATACACCGGGCAGGAGAGTCAGGTCCGGAAATACCGGGAATCCGCATTTGGAAATTATTTACCGGCTATACTGTTGCCCAACTTAATTGGCATCCGTCCCCGACCGATAATCAGCGGAGCCGCACTCCAGTAAATTTTCAGCTTATGAAGCATTCCGGGAGTGGTTATTAATTTATACAACTTTTACAGACGGATGACCGGGTCAGCTCAATAAAGGTTCAGTATAAAAAATTAGTCCCGATCAAGAACGGGGCCAGATGACGCAACAAATATTAATATAGCGGGGAAAGACATTCCATAAAGCAAACACAAACTCCAACTCAGCTTCACCTGCCTTTTTTCCTCAATTCATCAAAATTAGCGAATTGTTAGTAATAATGTGATACAACTTAATCGAGAGGGCGTGAAACAGCATTTTGCCGTTGGCGTTGCGCTCAATATAATAACTTGCTTTGTCCAATTCATTCACGATTGCTTCCTGCTGGGGTATAGTGCATAGTTTGTTTAACCGTAGTGCGAAGTCTTTTTCATTAGCCGCGATAGAAAAGGCATCCGAAGCATTTGGATCAAGCACGCTTAACCGTATCGCCTGTTCCAGTAAATGGGTAAAATATTTCAGGAATTGTTTTTGCCTTTCCCTTCCCTGCCTACTCATCTCTTCTATCCATTTTACCTGCCCTGACAGGTTTTTTTTGGAGATCATATTTAGCCATTCCCTCAATGTTGCCTGCCAGTCGTCCTCCACATGTTGTAATAGTTGTAAAGCTTCCCGGTAATTACCTTCGCTTAAAGCGGCAACCTGTCCTGCTTTTTCAATCGGCACGCCCGATCGGAGAGCCAAAGCTGATTCAACTTCCAAATTGGTGAGTGTGGGAATCTTCACTAACTGAGTTCTCGACAAAATCGTAGGCAATACCAGGTCTTCATTTTCTGCTACTAACAAAAACAGCGTATTTGGAGGTGGTTCTTCTATTAGTTTTAAAAGTTTGTTGCCATTTTTAGACAGGTATTCCGGCATCCATATTACTAAAATTTTATATTCGCTCTCAAAGCTCTTTAAACTTATTTTACGGGTAATGTCATTACATTCTTTTGAGGTAATATTACCCTGTTTATTTTCAGCGCCTATAAATTGAAGCCAGTCATACACATTTCCATAAGGCTGAATTGTAACAAATTCCCTCCATTCCGTAATGTAATCTGTGCTGATTGGCTCGTGACCCGGCTTACGCGGAATTACAGGGTAGGAAAAGTGAATATCCGGATGGATGAGTTGGCTGGCCTTGATACAGGCGCTACATGCTCCGCAGGAATCACTGGCAAAAAAGGTTTGGTGGTTTGCAGGTTCAGGATCTCCGAATAAGGAAGGTTCCCGTGTATTTTTAATTTTACCATTTACCTTCTCACAAACAATATATTGGGAAAATGCCAACGCCAATGACAGCGCCCCGCTTCCTTCCTTACCCAAAAATAATAACGCATGGCTCAGCCGGTTATGCTGCACCATTTGTACCAATTGTACCTTGGTCTCTTTTTGTCCTATAACTTTTTCGAATTGCACAGCGTGGGTAAAATAAAAAGACATCCGAAGTTTTTAATAACCCCGGATGTCTTCGGTTATTTTTTGGAATTAAAGTTTGCTGGTTAGTTCCTGGTCCATTGGTTTAACCTTACTTTCGAATTTTGTAACCAGGTTACCATTTTCGTCCAGTAAAAATTTATTAAAATTCCAGGAAATATTTGCGTCCAGTACGCCGTTCTCGCTTTTATTACAAAGCCACTTGTAAATAGGCGCTATATCGTCTCCTTTTACAGAGATCTTGGCAGCCATAGGAAAAGTAACGCCATAATTTTTTGTGCAGAACTCTTTTATTTCTGTGTTGGTCCCTGGTTCCTGGCTGGCGAAATTATTTGCCGGAAATCCTACAATCACCAAATGGTCTTTATATTTTTCATAAAGGGCTTCCAGTTCTTTATACTGCGGCGTAAAACCACATTTGGAAGCTGTATTTACGATCAATATTTTTTTGCCCTTGAACTGGGCAAAATCGATGGTGCTGCCGTCCAGCGATTCTACCTTAAAATCATAGATCGATTTTCCGGCAACCTTTGCAGGTGAAGAAACTTCATTGCTTACTGAAGCCCTATTGGTTTGAGCAAGACAGGTAATAAATGCTGTACTGATTACTAATAATTTTAACATAATTAAATTTTTATAAATAACGAATGAAAAACGATTTTGTTGATATTAAATGAAGATGCCTGAGGTAAACTTTTGAAATACAAAATAAACACTTTTTTTGCCAAAAGAAGTTATCGACTTGCAAAAATCTGTAAGTTTATATTTAAATTAAAAATATTATATGTTATTGCCAGGCCTTCGGAGAAAAAATAAAACCTATTAAAATCAACAGGGGACAAGAACCTTCCACTGGAAGGCAGGGAGGCTTTCTCATTGTTTTTCATAGCAACCCAGGTCCGGCAAACCAATATTACGGTCATTGTCATCCAGGTCCTTTAAAAACCTGGTGATTGCCCCTTTATTAATTCCGGGCGCCTGGCCATTGGTGATATGAAAATCATAATAACGCTTTGATACATTGATACTGTCAAATGAGGGGTCCAGGTTTTTGACAGGGACAGTTAAAACACTATTGGCAGGATCATTCATTGCCCTGTATAAACACCTGTCAAAGGTTACGTTGAAATGATTACTGCCCTGTTTACTTACACTTACCTCATCATCCACAAAACCATCTTCGCCCCAGAATATGCAATTGCGGAAGGTTGCATCCAGGTCGGCCGTTAAGGAGGTTCCGTTTTGTAAAGCAAAATTATTTGCTGTCAGCACAGGATTTTTGTGGCTGATATAAGTGGAATATGCGGCTACCGTACAATTGGTAAATGTATAATTCCCGCCGTAAATAATATTAATATTTCTGCCACAATTGCTAATTAAGCTGTTATCCGCTGCCAGGCTGCTGTTAACACAAAGTATCCCGGCATCATACGCGTTGTCAACGATGCATTGGTGTAAGACTATTTTTGGATTTGAATTCCCGGATGGTTGTTCTGCCACCAGGGCCTGGTATGCGTTTTTTATTACGGTATAGGTCAATGAATTGTTTTTACTGCTGCCCCTGAAATAAATTCCCGGCCAGCTTGCCGGTAAATCCCTGTAATCCTCATCCAGCCTGTCGCCGGTAAAGATCACATTTTCCTTTTTGGTTCCATTAATAACCAGGGAGCCATCAATAATAAACGGGGCATCGGCATGTGAATATATTTTGCAACCGGCCTCAATGGTTAGCATTGCATCCGTATCAACCTGCAAACTTCCCAAAATAACGTAAGGCAGGTTGTTGGACCAGGTAATATTTCCTTTAATGACCCTGTTGCGTAAAAAATTAGCATTTTGTCCAAATGCTTCCAGTTGTACAAAACGGCTGTTTCCGTTGAATGTTATTTCAATACTATCCCTTACTATAAAAGGCAGGTTCGCCGTGTTAGGATTAATGTTCACCGTAACAAACACGTAAATGCTGTCTTCTGCAGCTATTTCAATACCATTTACTTCTTTTGCAGGCACACCGTTTATATTTATTTTAAATGCAGAAGAAGCGCCCCCCATTAGTTTCACTTTGCTTAAAAGAAGCTTTTGACTATTGAGATTATTGATTTTAAACGATTGTGTGATGGAACCAATACTTGTAAAAACAGTGTCATACTTTAAACTGTCTACGCTGGTAGCGATCCTGGCATCGCCGCTGGTAATAAAAGAATCTTTTTTGCAGGAACAAATTAACAGGCAAAGGACAGCAGGCAACCAGCAACAGGCAAAAGAAAATCTGGAAAAATTAGACCCGGTCCTCATAATGAGTCAAAATTAAAGCTTATTTTGTTGTGAATAATGAATGAGTGATGAGTCGGTCATTCATTATTCATTACTCGTCACTCATTATTTTGTTGCCATCGATAAAACAGCGATACTCAATTTTACATCATTGGCTTGTAATATAGCCTGGCCGCAGGCTTCAAGGGTAGCCCCGGTAGTAATTACATCGTCTGTCAATAAAACATTTTTCCCCTGTAGCTTTTCTTTATCATTAACCATAAAGCTATCCGCTACATTTTCCCAGCGTTCTCCCCGGTGTTTTTTTGTTTGTGTTTCAGTAAATCGCTTCCTGGTAATGCAGCCCGATAAAACAGGCACATTCATTAAAGCAGACAGACCGCTGCATATAACCGCTGCCTGGTTATATCCTCTTTTTCGTTCTTTATCCGGATATAAAGGAAGGGGTATTAAATAATCTATCATTTTGAAACGATTGCTTTCTAATAAACTCCGGCCCATCAGTTCCCCAAGATAAATACCAATCTCCTGGTTGCTTTTATATTTTAATTGATGAATAAGGTGCTGGATCAACGACTCTTTGCCAAAATAAAATTCGCTGTGCGCGGCAACCAATGGGATCCTTCCCCAAAATATTTTTTCAATCGGATTATTGGCGTGTTGGGCAAAATGAGTGCGTGGTAAATTAGTAATGCACCTTAAGCAAAGTAAATTATCTTCCTGCAGCAGATCACTCCCGCATCCCGTACATACATGGGGGTAAAAAAGATGAAGGGTGTCGGAAAAAATGGTTTTCAGCATTTGCATGTATAAATATAAGTTTAATGTATGATGTCTGATTTTTTGATGTCTGATTTTTTTCCAGGCCATGCGTTCGCTATTGAAATCGCCGGTCAGTAAAAAAAAAATCACAAAAAAAAAGAGTATGGAATTAATTGATACGATCCTGTTCTTACCATCAGCTCTTACTATATAAATATTTTCTTTTTCCGGATTGTTATTAATATTTTTGCTTATACATAAACATTCATTTATTGCTATTCAGAATAATTCTTGCTAAGGTTGCTATAAGTTTTATATGTGTTAATGAGCGAAGAAAAAAACATACCCGAAGAACAGGTGCGTGTTATTAATCCGCAATTGGTTCCCGATATCAATATTGCCAGTGAGCCAGTTGATGAACAAGCACGGTCGGCAAACGATCAATCACCCGCCCCCCTTGCATTTGCAGCGGATAAAGAAACTAAAACCATGGAAATCCATCATCATCCCCAGGATCATCATAAAAAAAAATGGAAGGATTATTTGTTTGAGTTTCTCATGCTATTCCTTGCCGTGAGTGCAGGTTTTTTTGTGGAGAATCAAAGGGAACATTATGTAGAGCATAACCGGGCAAAACAATATGCCTACTTTCTTTACAGGGATTTGTTAAGGGACACCGTAAATCTTAACGAAAGGTCGGCATTTATTGTAGCAGGCACTAAAAAACTCGACACCCTGATCGCAGTTTTAAAATCTTATAAAGACAATGATACCTCTGCGACAAAAATTTATGCTTTATCCGCCTATGCTTATTCCGGCGCTTTTTTCAGTGCAACCACTTCTACGATGGAGCAATTAAAGAACTCGGGTAGCCTCCGGTATTTCGGGAACAATGATTTGATCAGTAATTTTTCTAATTACGACACCGACCTTCAAAGACTGAAAGCCGTGGAGGACAGGAACGCATACCTGAATGAGGAAATACGAAAATTTCTTGTGAAATTTCTGGATCTGAAAAGTATTTCCCGGTTTACGGTCAATACTTCTTCTGATGCTTCCGGATTTAAATTGTTACAGCCTTCCATTGCCGGACCGCTGAAATTATATAAAAAAGATCCCGAACAATTTGAGCAGTACGCTAATTTATGTGCGTTAAAACAGCTTGATTGGAATACCAGGGCTGGTTTGCAAATGCGCTTATTTAACAGTGCCTCTAAACTTATTATCTCTCTAAAAAAAGAATATCACCTGGAATAAAGGAGAGAGCGTGGCCGGCGATACTGCACCAGGTAACCCCTTGCTGTGAAAAACTGCAGGATTATCAGCGATACTGCTCACCTGCAACCTGGAAAGATGCACATTGGTATACACCGCAAGGGGAATTATTTTTTACTAAAAAGAAAAAAAATCATATTTACAGCGGCGATGCTATAAAAAAATTTCTGCTGGTCAATAAAAAAATGACCAAAATTTTAAATGCGCCTATAGACTCAAAACAGGTACTGGTAAAGTTCTTCCACTTTTGCCAGGGGCACCACTTCAATATTAAATTTTATTTTGCTCAGCGATTTTGCATTGTATTTACTAACAATGATCTTTTCAAAACCTAATTTTTCTGCTTCCGCAATGCGTTGTTCGATCCTGTTTACGGCTCTTATCTCACCGCTTAACCCCACTTCGCCTGCAAAGCAATAATGCTGGTTGACCGGGATGTCCTCAAAGCTGCTCAGTAATGCACAAACGATGGCCAGGTCAATAGACGGATCCTCTACCTTTATACCACCGGCAATATTTACAAATACATCTTTCACACCAAAATGAAAACCACCCCGTTTTTCAAGCACCGCCAGTAAAAGTTGCAGGCGGCGAAGATCAAAGCCACTTACTGTTCGCTGCGGGGTGCCGTACACACTTTGCGTTACCAGGGCCTGTCCTTCAATTAATAAAGGGCGCATGCCTTCGATGGTGGCTGCAATGGCAATACCGCTTAGTTGTTCCTCTTTTTGTGTAATTAAAATTTCTGAAGGGTTGCTTACGGCCCTCATTCCTTCGCCGGTCATTTCATAAATGCCTAATTCGGAAGTTGAGCCAAACCTGTTTTTTAGTGTTCTTAAAATACGATAGGCATAATGGCGGTCGCCTTCAAATTGCAGTACGGTATCTACCATATGCTCTAAAATTTTTGGCCCGGCTATATTGCCATCCTTGGTAATATGCCCGATCAAAAAAACCGGGGTGTGGGTTTCTTTTGCAAAACGTTGCAGTTCCGCTGCGCATTCTCTTATCTGGCTTACGCTGCCAGGGCCACTCTCTACAAAAGGCGATTGCAAAGTTTGTATAGAATCTACTATCACCAATTGCGGTTTCAGTTTTTTTATTTCCTGGAAAATGGTTTGAGTATTGGTTTCCGTAAGCAAATAAAACGAATCGCTCTTAATGCCCACCCTGTCGGCGCGCATTTTTATTTGCTGTTCACTTTCTTCACCGCTTATATATAACGTAGTGATGTCGTTTAGTTGTAACCCGATCTGCAAAAAAAGCGTTGATTTGCCAATACCGGGCTCACCGGCTACCAATACAATACTACCCATTACAATGCCCCCTCCCAATACCCTGTTTACTTCTGCATCTTTTGTGATGATCCTTTTTTCTTCGGCACTGCTTACATCATTAATGGAAATAGTTTTTAATTTTCCAATCCCATTGTATCCCTTCCATTCATGATCTTCTTTTTTATCATTCCCTTTTACGATCACCTCTTCTACAAACGTATTCCAGTTATTACAATTGGGACATTTTCCTACCCACTTTGGACTTTCATAACCACAGCTTTGACAAAAGAATGCTGATTTTGTTTTGCTCATGCTGTAAATGTAATCCTACAATGTGAATAATTAAATGTGAAAATATGAAAATATGAAAAGGGAAAATGGGAAAATGGGAAAATGGGAAAATGTGAAAATTGAAAATCAGCAAATAAAGATTGGTAGTAGAATTGATTTCCGGTGTGTGCAATTTTCTAATTTATTTTCTATTTAAAAGCACATAAATATACCCGGGAAATTTATTTATGGAAATAAAAATGTACGGAAAACTTGAATGCAGGGGTTCGTACAAAGTAAAAGGGTCAGCATTTCTGCTAACCCTTTGTACTTACTAACCCATTAAATTCTATTGCTAAATTACAAATTGCCCCCACATAAAAAAATAATTTTTTTGGGATGTTAATAAGTTTATGAATAAAACCGGGGGTAGGGGCAGATCGGGAAAACAATTCTAGTTTATTGTATTTCAATAAGTTGCGTATGAATTTAAACCTTAAAATCGCCTAATATTCAGCAAAAAAAATAAATAAAAACACAAATTTAATTTGGTTTATAAAACAAACTACTTTATGTTTGTGCCTTATTTATAGAAAATGAAACATCTAATAATCATCACTTTACTACTTGCCGCTTTTTCAGCGGGGGCCCAGGTTAAAATTTCCGGCCGTATTACAGATAACAAGAATAAACCCCTGTCAGCCGCAAGTATCGTATTAAAAAATACTTATGACGGCGCAACAAGCGACTCTTCCGGCGCATATTCATTTATAACCGCAGAGCGCGGTGCACAGCAATTAGAAGTTTCTTCTACAGGATACAATCCAATAGTACAAAATATTAATATAGGTTCGGAAGCAATTGTTCAGCAGATTTCTCTAAAGGAGCAAATAACCGAATTAAAGGCCGTTGTTATTTCCGCAGGCTCTTTTGAAGCAAGCGATAAAAATAAAGGAGCCGTCTTAAGCTCGATCGACATTGTTACTACCCCAAGCGCCGGCGGCGATATTACCAGTGCATTTAAATCATTGCCAGGTACCCAGCAAGTGGGGGAAAGCGAAGGTTTATTTGTAAGGGGAGGCACCGCTACTGAGAGTAAAATCTATATGGATGGGAACCTTGTCAACAATTTCTTTTATAGCAGTACGCCTGGGATTGCCACGAGGGGGCGCTTTAATCCTTTTTTATTTAAAGGAACTGTGTTTAGTACCGGTGGCTATTCCGCGTTGTACGGGCAGGCACTTTCTTCTGCACTTATACTGGAGAGCAATGACTTACCTGAAAGAACCCAGGCAGATCTTAGTGTTTCTGTGGTTGGACTTGGCGGGGGTATACAGCATTTGTCAAAAGACAAGAAATCCTCCTGGGGGGTCTCTTATAATTATGCCAATTTGTGGCTGGCATTTAATGTGATCAAACAAAAGCAGGATTACTTTCAGTTGCCACTTGCCCAACAGGGGGATGCCAATTTTAGAATTAAAACCAAAAACGGCGGTTTCCTTAAATATTATGGCTATTTAAGCACCAATAAAACCGGTTTCCGGAGCCAGGATATCGATTCCCTGGCCCTGAAAGATGCTTTCTCCATAAAAAATATTAACACCTATCAAAATATTAGCCTGAAGGACCGCATCGGAAACGGGTGGAAAATAAATACCGGTATTAGCTTTAGTACCAATAAGGATGAAATAAAAAATGAAATACAGAATGAGGGAAATCAGAAAGTTGCCATTAGCAGCCCTTATTTTTATTCGTTTAAAAATTTCTCGCTGGTGAATGTCGCCAGGTATGCCCAGGCAAGATTTATATTGGAGAAAAAAATAAAGGGCTTAACTGCCATCCGTTTTGGCAGTGATTATTTTTACAGCAATGAAAAATCCACCTATACTTTATATAATGGAACAAAGTATGATGAAAAAGTGATCGATCATTTATATGCAGGTTTTGTGGAAACGGATATTTATGTTACCAATAACCTGGCTGCAAAAATCGGTACCCGTTTGGAGCACTCCGCTATTATTGATAAATGGAATATAGCGCCAAGGGTTTCATTGGCCTATAAACTTGCAGAAAACAGCCAGGCATCTTTTGCGTATGGCATCTTTTATCAAAATCCCGAAAGAAAATTGCTGCCTGCTGTAGCCAGTCTTGATTATTCAAAAGCAACCCACTATATTTTTCAATATACAAAGCAAACAAATGATTACACCCTGAGGGGAGAATTGTTTTATAAAAAATATGATGACCTGTATAAAACAGCGCCCGGGTTTAGCCAATTGCAATCGGCAGCCAATAACAATGGCTTTGGCTTTGCGAAGGGGATTGAATTTTTTTGGAGGGATAAAAAAACGATCAAAAATGTGGATTACTGGTTCTCTTATTCGTACCTGGATACCAAAAGAGATTTCCTGAATTATCCTGCAGAGATGCAACCGTCATTCGCGGCCAATCATACAGCGGCCTTTGTGTTTAAGCGATTTATATTGCCCTGGAGAGCGGGAATTAATTTCAGTTACAATTTTGCAACGGGCAGGCCATATTACAATATCGCTTATGATAGTACACACGGAAAATATGCTATTACCGACCAGGGGAAAACGATCAACTATAATAACATGAGCATTAGCATAAATTACCTGCCTAATCTTGGAAAAAAAGATGCGAAGACATTCGCTGTATGGGTATTAGGTATTAATAATGTGTTGGGTCAAAAACAAATTTACAGTTACAATTACAACAATGATGGAAGCAGAAAAGATGCAGTAACGGCACCGGGTAAACGATTTATATTTATAGGTTGCTTCCTGAGTTTTGGAAAAGACAGGACCCAGGATGCGATCAATAATAATTTATAAAACACAAATGTGAAAATGTGCAAATTCGAAAATGTGAAAATGGAGACAATTTAAAACACTTTATAAAATCTTAAAAACAATTAAAACATACAATCATGTCAAATTACAAACCGGTTCCGGAAGGAAAAGATCCTATGCTTTGGGAAATAGCTCAAAAAAGGGCCAACTTTAAAAAGCATGCGGTGTCTTATACAATTATAAATATTTTTTTATGGGCCCTATGGTATTTTACCGGGTATCATTCTACCACGGTTGACGGATATTTTATTCCATGGCCGGTGTGGACTACCATTGGATGGGGATTTGGCCTTGCCTATCAATTTTCGGCTGCTTACGTTTTCCCTAAAGAAAATGCTACGGAACGGGAGTATGAAAAATTAAAATCAAACCATAAATCAAACAATTAAAACTATTGAAAATGAAAAAAATAATGCTGTCTGCAGCCATCCTGTTATTATCTACATTACTCTTTGCTCAAAGCGAGAAATTTACGGAGGCTATGAAAAAAAACCTTGCCGCGCTGGATACCAGCTTCAAAAACCCGGCCGACCTGTTAACCGTTGCCAATAATTTTGAACGGATCGCCACCGCAGAAAAAACACAATGGCTGCCGTATTATTATGCAGCTTTTTGCCAGGTGAATTACGGGTTTATTCAACAGGATAAATCAAAGACAGACGGCTACGCTGATAAAGCAACCGAACTAATTACCAAAGCAGATTCCTTGTCTCCCAAAAATTCTGAAATTTCCTGTATTAAAAGTATGATCGCGAGTTGCCATATGATGGTGGACCCCGCACAAAGATGGCAGGAATACGGGCAGGCAAGCAGCGGTAGCCTGGAAGCGGCTGTTGCCCAGGATGCCAACAATCCGCGCCCTTATTTTTTGAAAGGCCAGGGATTAAAATATACTCCCGAGCAATTTGGCGGCGGATGTAAAACCGCGAAACCTGAATTACAAACTGCCATGGATAAATATGCAACCTTCAAACCTGCAAGCGACCTGCATCCCAACTGGGGTAAAGCACAGGTAGAGCAACTGCTAAAGGATTGCCAGTAAAACCCGGATGGTTCCTTTTGTTGTTAAGATTGCATACCGAATAAGAAAAAATGTACGTTCAATAACAAACTAAATATTATGGAAGAGATGGAAGAAATGGAAGAAAAAGAGTTATCTCCACGGGATAGTTTACTTGTTATACAATCCATGATTGATAAAACAAAAGTGGAGTTAAGTGATAACAGCATATACTTCCTGGTATGGGGCTGGCTTGTTTTTATAGGCTGCCTGCTACAATATTTTCTTCTTGTGATCATAAAAACTCCCCGTCATTATTATGCCTGGCTAATTGCTATCCCGGGCATAATATTTTCAATTATTTATAGCATTAAATACAAACCAAAGCAAAAGGTAAAAACTTATATCGGGGAGAGTATGAACAGACTATGGATGGGTTTGACTATTTCTTTTATGGCATTGTGTTTTATTTTATCGAGTATAGGGTGGGAACACGCTTTCCCTATTTATATGCTGTTTTATGCTACCGGCACTTTTGTAAGTGGTGGAATACTGCAGTTTAAGCCATTGCGGGTTGGTGGAATTATATGTTGGGTATTAGCCGTTGCTGCAACCTTTGTAAATTATCAGAACCAGATATTATTTAGTGCTGCTGCTATCCTTGCAAGTTACCTTGTGCCAGGTTACATGCTGAAAAATAAAATGTATAATAAATAACGCGTTTGTTTATAGAAATTTGCAGGGTAATGAAGGCATTAAAATCAAGTGTAGAGCAAAGCCCCAGGGATCGCAGGAGAATGATCAATATAAAAATTAATTACTATTATCCCGGTCCGTTCGATGTGTCAGGGCAATACAACAACATCCAGGCCTTATTTTATGGATTAAAAGCGAAAAGTGCAAAAAGTAAAACATGTTTAAGGATTTGGATCCCATATTACACTCACAGTTGCGTTTAGCCGTAATGAGTTTATTAATTGGTGTCAGGGAGGCCGAGTTTACTTTTCTAAAAGAAAAGACAAACGCTACTGCCGGCAACCTTAGTGTGCAGATCAATAAACTGAAGGATGCCGGCTATATTGATGTGATCAAGCAATTTAAAGAGAACTATCCCCAAACGATCTGCAAAATCACTAAAAAGGGGATTGATTCATTTGAAGTGTATGTAAATGCCCTGCAATCTTATATGAATCCAAACGGACAATAAAAAAGCCCCCCATAAAACGGGGAGCAATTTTTCGTGCCTGGTTTATTATAAATTAATACTGATTATTTTAGCCGGCCAGTTTAGTTGTTTGCTGAATACCCGGCCCTCCATTCATTCTTTTTTTATCCCTTTATTTAAAAGCAGTGAAATAATTTTATTTCCACACCAGGAACCTGGCTGTATAGGTTTCATTATTTGAAAGTAACCGCAGGGTATATGATCCTTCCGTCAATGCAGTTGCATTTTTAAGCGGAATAATATTGTTACTATTCGTTAGCCTGTTAGTTTGTTGTAACACAATTTCCCCCGATTTATTTAGTATGGTAATAATGGCATCTCCTTCTTTTTCAGCCGTAAAATATAGCTGCATATCACCTGATTCACGGTTGGATCCAATACGTAATTCATTCTTTTTATCAACTTCATCCGTTTTAATACCACACCCAGCATTTGGGAAAGTAGCAGCATGTGCCGCCTGGGTAGTTAAGCTAAATACAGAAAGGATTATCAAAGTAAAAATTATCTTCATACTGTGGCTTTTTAAAATGAGGGATGGGAATGATTAAAATAATCAAGCGGTTTATTGCACAGCAAATGGGATGGAATTTTTCTACAGGATTGAGATAGGGGCTATTTGCTAAAATTTATTAGAAAAAGGCATTAAAGCGTTGTTGGAGAATATGTGGTAAGCAGTATTCGGTGTAAATCTAATGATTTATTTTTAATTACAGTTTTTTTCGTGGAATTTTGAATTTCGCGTTTTGTAAATGAACTATTGGTTGTTGTATCCGTTTTACCTTTGTCAATATTATATACATGTCGTCTATTATCAGGGTCAGTCATCTCTCCAAACAATTTAAAGATAGCAGGGCCGTAGATGATCTTTCATTTACAGTAAATGAGGGTGATGTATATGGTTTCCTGGGCCAAAATGGTGCTGGGAAATCTACCACTATACGAATGCTGCTCAGCCTGGTGGCGCCTACCAACGGGGAAATTAACATTTTCGAAAAAAAACTAAGCACCCATCGTTCTGAAATTCTGCGACGCATAGGCGCAGTTATTGAAAAGCCCGATCTCTACAAATATCTTTCTGCATACGATAACCTCTCCATATTTGCAAGAATGAGCGGAATGAAAGTTAACCGGCAATTATTAATGAAGCAACTACAAATGGTTGGCCTGGGGGAAAGAGCCGGCAGTAAAGTAAGAACATTTAGCCAGGGAATGAAACAGCGTTTAGGCATTGCCGTTGCACTGGTGCATGATCCCGATTTAATTATCCTGGATGAGCCCACCAATGGCCTGGATCCCCAGGGTATTGCGGATATGCGTAACCTTATTTTGAAGTTAAGTAATGAAATGGGTAAAACGGTTTTGATCTCATCTCATCTTTTAAGCGAAATTGAAATGATCGCCAACCGGATGATCATCATTCATAAAGGAAAGAAAATGGTGGAAGGGAGCGTAGCGGATCTGCTTGACCCGGCCCACTCGCTGATTCAAATTGAAGCGCAGGATAATGTTGCGGCAAAGGAAAAACTGAAACAAACAAAATGGATTTCTTTTTTGCAGGAAGATAAGCAACTCCGGTTAATGATGAATAAAGAAGAAGTGCCGCAGTTGATCAGCGACCTGGTTGCCATGAATGTGCAGCTATTGTCTGTCAGCTCAAGCCATTCCCTGGAAAATTATTTTTTATCACTTACAACCCTGCCAGGCAATGCTGAACCTTTTG
>JBDTVX010000106.1:0-14740 GCA_040007015.1 Ferruginibacter sp.
CTTCCGGCTGAGGGGATATACCTGGACCTGGCAGCCATTAAAACTGAAAGCGGGGAATATTATAAACTAAGGCCATCAGCAGGGGTACAAAACCTGGTAGCGGGGGAGGCCATTGTAAGAAGTAGCGGGGTTGGTAAAACCAGCTCAAATGAGGTTAGGGAAATGATCAACAGCATAATTGAAAAGATAAGGGATCAGAGTGCCTATTTTGGACAATTAAGCAATGAATACATTTTGGAGCGCCTGAGAGAAATCGGAAAGACACTCGCCGGGCTTGAAGATCATATGGCGTTGGCAACAGATAAAAAAACGGAATACAATTATTTGATGCTGAGGCCAAAAAATAATGGCGAAATTGTGACCATCGATTTTTGGATCACCAACGGCGAGGATGCCAACCAGGTTAAGTCGGGCGCATTGTTAGCAGCCTCGCACCAGTCGCTTGTCAATTCAAAAAAGTTGTTTACCATAACGGCTTTTTCGGGCGGCAGAAACCGCGTATCGGTGTCTGAGAAAAAAGATCTTTTAAAGCAACAATTAATTTCAGGAGGAAAAATTGTAAGTGCGGAGGATGTTGAATTATTATGTTTCCAGCTTTTTGGCGACAGGTTGAAAAAAGTGGAAATACAGAAGAGTGTCCGGGTAAGCCCTAAAGCCGGGGATGGATTTGAACGCTCTATCGACGTATTGATCACCTACAGCAATAAAGTAAATGAGTCCATGAAAAATGAAACGGATAACCTTTGCCGTGAGTTGGCCTTCCTGCTTAAGACTAATGCATCACCGGTTTATCCTTACCGGATCATCATTTTGAATGAAGCGGGAAAAAGATCGGAGAATGTCATAGGGTAGGGGGTAGGGTAAATAAAGTATATAAGTAAATAAAGTAATAAAGTAAATAGCGTAAATAAAGTTGCCGGACCTGGTTGGTCTTTTGAAAAATGATGACATCATTTCAGGCAAGGCGGCCATCAAAAGAGTTGTTCTCCACATCCCAGGGTACTTATTGATTATAAGTTGATCATTTCAAAAAAATAAGAGGGGAATTCCATTGCAGGTACTTTGTCATCTTATTTCAGTAAGTCCCGATGCTCATTCGCCACTATGCGTTGCTGGTAGTAACGATCATACGGGGCCCGTTGAAACACCGATTATTATTATCTGCAGGATGAATTAAATCTATTAAATTTGATTTGCAATTGTTTTATTTCAACAATCACCAATGAACAAATATTACGCATCGGTCATTTTTTTATTGGCATCCTTCTTTGCAGAAATCGGCTATGCGCAGAATATTGAAGGAGATACAATTTTTGTAAATACTTATGTTGAGGCACAGATAACCTTTCCTTCAGAAGTTGAAGATGCAAGGTTTATCCCCGTTGATACCTACAAAGAAATACTGTTTCCTATTTCAGGCACCTATATATTACTGCATTCAAAAATAGAAAATTCAAAGAAGGCAATAATGGTCATAAAGGAAGGCGGAAGGGAGCATCATTTTATAATTGTATATAAAAAGAATATCAATCAATATGATTTCAGGGAATACACGTACAATTATAAAACGCTTAAATTACTAAAAAAGCATGTTGAAGAATCTTCCGTCAAAAAACCTGCTGAACCAATCGCCATTGCCGAAAAACCCACCCCTCGCAACAGTAATAAAAATGATAACAAAGTAAAAGAAGAAAAGCCTGTTGATACGGCGCCGGATTATTATGCATTGCTGGAAAAAGGGAATGAGGCATATAAAAAAGAATCCTATGAAGAAGCAATTGGCATTTATGAAAAAGCTAAGCTTCTTAAACCAACAGACGATATTGCCCAGATAAAAATTGACCAGGCCAGGGGTAAACTGGGTGAAATTGCAAAGCAGGAGCAATTGGAAAATGAAAAAAAATACAATGCACTTAAAAATGAGGCAAGGAATTATTTGGATCAGCGGAAATATGAAAAGGCCAAAGAGGTTTTTGAGAAAGCAAAATATATTATGCCGGGCGATGGCTATCCTATCCGTCAAATTGAAAATATTAATAAATTAATTGCACAGGAAGCTGAACAAAAAAAATTGCAGGAGCAGGTTAGCCGGTATAATAATTATATGAGCGAGGGTGACAAATCCTTTAATGACAAAAAACTGCCCGAAGCCGAAGCAGCCTACAGGAGCGCATTATCTATCAATCAATATGATAAGAAGGCGCTCGGCAGGCTGAAAGCTATTGATGAATTAAAAAAGCAACAGGAGTTCAATGATGAACTTGAAAATAGGTATAAGGCCGCGCTTGCCGTGGCAGACAAACTAGTGGATGCCGCGGATTATAATAACGCAATAACGGAGTACAACAACGCGCTAAGGATCTTTCCAAGATCTTACCCAAAAGATAAAATTAAAGTAGTAAGTAAGATTATTTCCGACCGCATAAAAGAAGTGAATAGGGTGCTGGCAGATCAACGTACCCAGGAAAATGAAAAAAGGCGTATCCTGGCACTGCAAAAAGATACCAATGATAAATATGAAGCCAAAATTGCAAACGCGGGGGTTGAATTGAGGAAAAATAATTATGCGCTTGCAAAAAATTTATATAAACAGGCTGCTGCTTTAAAACCGCTGGAAACATTACCGGTTAGCCAGATGGATCTTATTGAAATAAAATTGGGCCAGATCGCATTTGATAAAAGGAAAAGAGAAGACAGTATGAGGCAGGCAAAGGAAACGGATAGAAATTATGATCTTGCCATAACCCAGGGGAAATCCTATTATTTAAAGGAAGAATTATTGCAGGCAAAAATTGC
Organism: Ferruginibacter sp.; assembly: GCA_040007015.1. Taxonomy (GTDB): domain Bacteria; phylum Bacteroidota; class Bacteroidia; order Chitinophagales; family Chitinophagaceae; genus Ferruginibacter. The sequence goes on from JBDTVX010000106.1 coordinate 2,797, forward strand.
GTATGAAGCGGCATCGGATTTAAAACCACAGAAGGACGAGCCCAAAAAACAACTGGCGCTTATCAATAACAAACTGGCGGAAATACAAAGGGACAATGAAATAAACGACCGGTTTGACAGTCTCACTGCAATAGGAGATAGTTTATTGGTGCTAAAAGAATTTGACCAGGCGGTGATAAATTATAAGGCGGCTTCACAAATAAAGCCTGCATCCCTTTACCCGGTTAACCAGGTAAAGTATATCAGATCGGAAATCAAGTATTTGGCCGACCAGGAAGCGATCCGGAAAAAAAATGAAGAAGAGAGGGTAAGATGGGAGGCAGCGGAAAAAAAATACAAGGAGTCAATACAATTTTTAGGGGCAAGGAAAAAAGGCGATTCGGCGGTGGCGGCATACAGGAGTGCTTTGAGCAGGGGCGATTCGGTATTGATTGCAAAAAAACTGACCGAAGCAAGAAATGCATTTAAGGAAGCACTGAGTCTTCGCCCCGATGACGAATATGTTTTAAGCAGGTTAAAGGGAGTACAATATCAATATGACCTCCTGGGATTGGGTAATGAAGAAAAATTAGCAGAGCAGAAACAGGCCGCGAAAAAACTGGAAGAAGAAAAACCAACTAAAGAAAAGAAAAAGAAGAAAAGAAAAAAGAATAAAGAGGAAGAGGAGCAGGGAAAACCTGAGGGTTGATAATACACTCTATATTTAATCCCCGCCGTGCTGAATGATTGATCGCGAAATCATTTGTGTATGTGTATTCAAAGTAAAAATGAATCAATATTATTTTAAAAGAAAATAATTTTCAAAGCAAGGCATCGTCCTGCTGCTCAATTTCCTTACTTCTTCAATTTAATAAATCTTATGACGGGGAAGCTTTTCTATGCCAGGTTGCTATTTATTTTTTTGTATGTTAATTTGTCAAGTGAATCAAAAGGCCAGGTACACGAGATATTATTTTGCGGCGAAAAGATACCTGTTAGCTCCGGCTTTGTAGCGGAAAAGCTGATGGGGGTGATTAAAAACCAAATGCGGTTTATCAACATGTCCAATATCCGCAATGAATCAAAGAAATATTTCCCCGACATTGAACGGTATTTAAAGGCAACCAATTTACCACAGGATTTTAAATACCTCGCAATCGTTGAAAGCGCGTTTAAAAATGCGGTTTCAAAAGCAGGCGCCGCAGGATTTTGGCAACTGATGAAGCCCACGGCCATCGAAAAGGGATTAATAATAAATGACATTATTGATGAAAGGAACAATATCAACAAAGCAACTTATGTAGCCTGCCAGGTATTGGCTGATTATTATAAAATGATTTATAGAAAATTTGGCATATACTCCTGGGTACTTGCTACAGCAGCGTATAATAATGGCATTGGAAATATTTCCAAAAAAATCAGTGCGCAGGGAACCAACTATTTTGAAATGAATCTGAATTATGAAACAGCGGTATATGTATATAAAATAATTGCCATTAAAGAATTGTTTGAATACCCGGAACTTTATATGAAAGATTTCGGCTACAATGTTTTTGCCGGTAAGCCTCCGGTTTCGCCTACCGGTAAAGGAGGAGCGAATGAATCGGATACGGGTGCCTTTAATTCCATGACGGTAAATGTCAACAAAGAAAAAGACAGTAAACATCCTGCTGAAATTGACCTGTCTGCGAGGCCGGGCAAAACGAGTATAGCACAACAGGATAATGAACCACCAGAAGCTGCAAGATATATAACAGCCAGTATTAAGGGGAAATACAAAAAATTCCATGACGGAGACCTTGTAACAATTGAGTTACAGGAAGACATGCAGGTAAGAAACCAGTTTAAGCGGAAGGGCAATACCCTCAAAGGGCCGGGGTGGGTCATTGATGACAAAGTATTGATTGATCTTAATTTTGGAAGGAGCGTTACACTATATGACGGAAATAGTACGAAGGGCGTTTTTCTTTCTTCTTTGAAAAATAATGTGCCTGTGTTGCTAAAGGTTACCAATAGCGAAGAGTAGGGGCAGGGCTAGCCCCCGCCCTTGGGATTATAGCATTATTATCATCATAGGATCCATCACCACACACCATCATCTTACAACTTAGAACACATCATTGGTCAACCGCAAGGGTTGCCCCTACGTGATATTATTCCCGTGTTGTTTTTGCCAGTTTCATAATATATCCGGGTGTTGCAGGTTCATCATCAAAGTATTTACCTTTTTTTCCAATTGATAAAGCCCACCGGTCGAGCCATGATATTCCCCAGTTGCGATATAGCGTAACTTTAGTCAGGTACGCTTTATCTTCCAGGGCCTTTTCCAGGGAAATAAATTCATAGTTATTTTTTTCATACATTACTGCCAACTCATCAAGATAGTCCGCGTTTATGGCGTTCGAATGGATTAACAATATATGCCTGATATTGCGGCCGAATAATTTTATTGACTGGGTTTTATAGTATTTCAATTTTTTCTGCATGTAATCAATGTACGTAGTTCCAATAGATTTCAACAGGGCCATGTCGCCTTTTAAACGGGCACTGTCGTATGCCAATGAAAAAATCCAATCTGCATTATCAATTGTTACGGGGGCTTCTGTGTAACCCGTATTTATCAGAAATGCATGCAAAGAGTCAGCTTTTTCTCTTGACTCGCCAATATGGAGGTAAGGATGCCTGAAATACCTGCAAGATTTACCATAACTATTCATCAATGGTTTTGTGAGCTTTTCTCCTTTAATGATATCATTAAAGTATTCAGTACAGTTAACATGGTGATAATCCATGTGCGAAAAGGAATGATTGCCAAGGTTCATTCCCGAATCAAGCCACATTTTAAGTAAATTTATTTTGAAAGTATCCTGTTGGCCTGCTGTGTATAACTTAAATTCATTGACAAAACCAATTGCGGGAATTTTATGTTTTTTTAAAGCCAGCAATAATTTTTTTACTACAGTTCTTTGGGATTCATTGCTCCTGGAACTTAAACCCACAACGGGTAAATCATCTATTGTAAAACAGACCTGGTTTTTTTGTCCATAAGATAACAACCCGGAAAAAAATAAGATAGAAACTACCAATGTTCTTTTATTGGTACTGTCTTTTTTTCTTTTGCTTAACCTTAGAATTTTGGGCAATAAGAAATTTATTACGGCCATTCTACAAAATAGCTATTATTTGTGTAATCAACTAAAGATGATTGATGAAAATTACAGATATCGGATGCAGCGGGACAAGGGGGAAATATTGTCTATTCTCATTTAAGATTTAGTGTTTTTTTTAATACAAATATTTTGATTAACCTGGCATATATTTTATTTATTAATTTAGGTAGAAGCTTTTTGTATAAACTTTTCAATTGCCTTGTCAGCAAAAATACCGCACCTGTTTATTAATATTCCCTTGTATCCGTCATAAGTTTCAAGGGCATAAATTATTGCGCCTGATGAGGAATAGGGATTGGCGCTATATTTATTTTGCTTTACGATTTTTATTTCCGCGGGTTTGTATAGTTTCCTTGGACCGCCACAGCCGATCTCATCTTTAATGATCGAAAAAGTATGCACAAAGCCTTCGGTTTTGAAATCATTAATAATAGAATTGATCGTATTGGAGGTATTATTCACTTGTAACATGTTTTTGGTAATTGTTGAAGTCGATGAATAATGGGCTTACAAATTTTTGAATCCGGGTATTGCGGATCCTTATTTTTTCACTTTCAGAAAGTAAAATTCTTTATTTAATGTAATTGAATGAAGCACTGTCTTTTTTAATTGAGATGCAAATATAAATTCACGGGGTTAAAATTTTATTAAAGAAGGATTAGAATTTGATTAGAATAATAATGTTTATACTGCTTACGAGCCTGATAATTAGTAAATTGCCGGATGTATCATCAATTACTAATGGCGTATGGAAGATATTAAAATATTGATTGTAGAGGATGAGCAAAAGATCGCGGACACATTAAAATTCGGACTTAGTGAGAACGGTTTTAGAGTGGAAGTTGCCTATGATGGAAAACTGGGTTACCGGTTATTTTCGGTGCAGGATTTTGATCTGTTGATACTGGATATTAATCTGCCGGGCATGAACGGGTATGAATTGTGCAGGTCCGTTCGTTTATTGAATGAGCATATTCCTGTTATCATGCTTACTTCTATGAGCGCCTTAAATGATAAAATAGAAGGATATGATGCAGGTGCAGACGATTATATCGTAAAGCCTTTTGAGTTCAGGGAACTTCTTTTAAAGATCCGGGCTTTATTAAAACGTTCGATGAGCCAGTATATCCCGGTAGGAAATGTTTTGAAATTATCAGACCTGGAAATGAACCTTGATAACAAGGAAGTTAAAAGAGATCAGGTGATCATCCATCTTACTGCAAAGGAATTCCAGCTGCTCGAATACCTGTTGCGGAATAAAAACCGGGTGGTTTCAAGAGCGGATATCGCTATCAATGTATGGGACATGGACTTTGATACCAACACCAATGTGATCGATGTGTATATCAGTTACCTGCGAAATAAGGTGGATAAAAACTTTGAGCATAAATTAATTCAGACCCAGGTGGGAATGGGATATATCTTAAAGGAAAACTAATGCCGGTAAGAATAAAAATAACATTGCTTTTTACAATGATCGTATTTTTACTGTTATCATTATTATGCATTTCAGTTTATTATTTTTCTTCTTATAACCGGATAGAAAATGCGCAAAGCAGGCTGTTGAACCGCGCCCTTACTACCTACAGGCTGCTCAACCAATCGGAAACGTTCGACCCGGTCCTGATCAATAAAATAGACGCTGCCACCGCTTTATCCATGCAAAGTAAAACGGTGCAGGCATATAATTATTTTAATGTATTGATCTATTCCTTCCCTGATAGTCCCGGTGACACAATTCATATTGACACTACAATACTGGATGCAGCAAGAAAAAAGAAAGAGGTATTTTTTAATATTGGTCAAAAGGAAGTGCTTGCATGGTGCGATGTAGACATCCATTCCAGGATCGTAATTGTTTCCGCTGCTTATGATGAAGAAGGAAGAAGCTACCTTCAACGGCTCAGGCTTATTTTGTTATTTAGTTTTGCAGGTGGCATTATTATTGCTATTGCATCCGGCTATTTTTTTTCACGGGGATTATTGTTGCCTATCAGGAAGATCACGGAAGAAGTAAATATTATTTCGGCAAAAAATTTAGCACATCGCATCAAATCGGGCAATGCGGATGACGAGTGGAATAATTTAACAGGTACATTGAACGAGTTACTGAACCGGCTGGAGGAAAGTTTTGAAACACAGCGCCGCTTTATATCCAATGCATCACACGAACTGTCCACCCCACTTACATCAATTTCAAGTCAGCTGGAAGTAACACTTCAAAGAATAAGAGGCGCCGGGGAATACCGCAAGGTGATGCTTTCCGTTTACCAGGATGTGCGCCATCTCAGTAATCTCACCCAGACTTTATTGGAGTTTGCCAAAGCTTCGGGTAACCCGAGTGGGATAGAAATCGACCTGGTAAGGGTAGACGAAGTATTGATGCTGCTACCCGGCGAAATGAAAAAAATAGATAGGTCTTATTTGGTAAAACTGGATTTTGATCAATTACCTGACGAGGAAGAAAACCTGCTTGTTTTTGGTAATGCCACTTTATTATTTGCTGCAATAAAAAATATTGTTTCAAATGCATGTAAATATTCAAATAATCGTTTGGCCAAAGTAAAACTCTCCGTTCAACAAAAAGAAATTGTTATCAGGATCGAAGATGAAGGAAAAGGTATTGCCGAAAGCGAATTGCAAAATATTTTCCAGCCTTTTTACAGGGCGGATAATAGCCGGAATATTGCAGGGTTCGGGCTGGGCCTGTCTTTGGCAAGCCGGTTCATAAAATTACATAAGGGGGAAATCTCTGTCAAATCGCTGGTTAATAGGGGCACCACCTTTACGATAAAATTGCCAATTGCCACCCATACCGCCGACCTTAAATATTTCTAATCGCTTTCTAATCTCTTTTTAATATACTGCTAATATGATCGTGGTAATTTGCTTGCATAGCAGGTAGGCTGTGCGGTTCAAATGTTGAAAAAGGAATGCGTCTCCAACAAATCAGCTGATCAGCAAAACAACTGAATATTTTTATCCGGTATTTACTAAAGGAACTCATCTTATTTATTGATCATCTTTTTTGAGTGTTAATCTTATTCCTCATTGTAAAATTTAAAGCCATGATAGAATTTAGCATCAAGAGAATATTAGTTCCGGTTGATTTCAGCGCTGCTTCCATCAATGCCCTGGATACGGCGATTGCAATGGCAAAGCAACAAGAGGCGGGCATCCTGTTATTAAATGTGGTGGAAACCAGTGGCCTGTCAGACAATAGTGGCCATAATGCGGAAGAAACGGCGCTTGCGATGACCCATCATTCGGAACAGGAATTACTATCCTTACAGCACTCGATTACCGAACGATTTTTGATGCCCTGTGAAGTTATTTCGGCAAGCGGGATGGTATCTTCCACTATTATTAAAATCAGTGTTAGCCACAAGGCTGATATAATTATAATGGGCACGCATGGCTCATCCGGTTTCAGGGAAACGCTAATCGGGTTAAACGCTTTTAATGTTGTTAAAAACGCGGCTTGCCCCGTACTCACCGTGCCACCGGAAAAAAAGTGGGAATCATTTAAGAAAATATTGTTCCCGGTAAGGCCCACACCGTCTGCATTGGAAAAATATGACCTTGTTCGAAAAATTATCAGGAGGGGGGATGCGACAATTAAGATATTAGGCCTGGCTACCGACTATGAAAAGGATGTTGATCTGTTGAAAGAACTGGCAGGTCAATTGAATGAAAAAGCAAAGGATGATGCCGTGGAAGCATCTACTTATTTTAAAGTAGGGAAAAACATGGCTGAAGAAGTATTGAAGATTGCGGTATTGATGGAAGCCGACCTGGTTGTTATTACCAATTCTATTGATTCGCTACCCTCATCATCCGGCCAGTTTTTTGTTGGCCCCTATACCCGGTATATTATTAACCATTCCCTTTTTCCTGTATTAAGTGTAAAGCCATCTGGTACAAATGAGCAGGTGGAGGAGGAACTTCAACCCGGGCGTGAATCCTTTACACAGGAAATGCCGCTTTACAACTAATCATATTTACCCATAATTTTCAAATTTTAAACATAGCGATATGAAAAACTTTGATATAAAAAGGATACTGGTACCCATCGATTTTAGTAACAATTCCATGAATGCTTTGCAAACAGCAGTAGCAATGGCCAAAAGGCATGGTGCTGATCTGAAGCTGCTTCATGTATTTGATATTGATAATACTTTATATCCTGAAGACAATATGGGAAACAATTCAAACCCTGATATTGCCATTAAATCTCTTAGCAGGCTGGCAGCTTCTGTTAAAAACGGCGATGGTATAAACTGCGGAATTGCCTATATATCCGGTTATATTCCCAACGCTATTCTTCAAACAGCGAAAACGGAAAATTCGGATCTTATTGTAATGGGGAAAAATGGGAATTCCGGCTACCGCGAAATGTATGCGGGCACTAACTCTTACTATGTGATCAAGAAATCCCATTGCCCTGTATTATTGATTCCTTCGGGCAAAATGTTCGAAAGTTTTACCGATGTGTTATTCCCTGCAAGGCCCGTGATCAGTGTATTTGAAAAGTACGATCTTATCAGGCCCATCATCACTGAAAATAAGGCTACCCTTCATTTTCTTGGATTACGCAATCCCAGTTATATTGAGGAATTGCATATCATTTCCAAACTCTTCGATATATTGAAACAACAATCATCTGCAGATCATTTCAATACCACCTTTAATTATTATTTTAAAGACAGCAAGTTTGCTGCGCACCTGCTGGATACCATTCAAAAAAAAGAATTTCCATATGACCTGCTGGTAATCAGCGCCGAACTGGATAATAATGTTAAAGATTATTACCTGGGCGATTATGCGCAGCAAATAATACACCAGTCCCAAATACCGGTGTTAATAATACGGGCAACCGCCACCATTTCTTCGAAGACGGATGTACTTAAAATTTTAGAAAATTCCCTCGTAGGCAATGAACTGGGCGCTGAAATTTAACCCATGAATTTCTTTATTTATTTCATTTAAAAATACCATTATGAACATTACCATTCAATCAGTTAATTTTAAAGCAGGGGACAAATTAGAGCATTTTATTGCTGATAAAGTAAGTAAATTATTTAAGCAAAGCGATCATATTATACGTGCAGAAGTTACCCTGCGGAAGGGTGATAGTGGCAATCCTCAAAATAAATTATGCGATATCCGGCTGATGATTCCCGGCAGGGATCATTTTGTATCAAAAAGTACCGACCTGTATGAAAAATCGGTATTGGAATCAGTAAGGACCATGCAGAAGATCCTGCGTAGCAGTAAGCCGGCTAAAATATTGCGGAGCATGAGGAGTAGATTTTATAAGGTTTTTTCTAAATAAACCCTTTTCAATAATCTTTGCATGAAAGATCAAAGAAAATCTTCGGATTAGGTTTAAAAAACATTCCATTTGAGTTAGCTGTAAAGGCAGTAAACCCCTTAACTCCACCATCTCCCATAGTACTAAATTAAAAAGCCGAAGATTTTTCTTCGGCTTTTTAGTACCCGCAAAATTAAGGCTGCTAAATAAAAATTTAATGTGAATACCTGAATGGAATATCGGCCTGGTCAGGGATTTGCCGGGGACAGAAAGTTTTCCGTATGTTGCATTCACCGTATTTTTTTTACATGTGTATAAATAAATGGCTTTGGATGGGAAATTTACAGCAAGTAAATAGTATAGTTACCTATTAAGTCAGTATATTTACTGTCTACACAACATCCTCCGGAATATCTCCCCTGTTATCAATATTAAATATCAGCGTTTTTGTTGATTATTTAAAATGCAAACTTAAAAACGGATAAGATGGTACAGTATATATTAAGGCCGGCGTGGATGAAAAAAATACAATTAGGTATTTGCCCTGATTCGATACATCCGGAAAACGGCAGGGCGGTGTTTGTGTATTGCGACAGTCTAGCGCAACCTGGCATTACCGGGAAATTAGCATTAAAGCCAAAATATGCCATCGAGTTCGGCAGCTTTTTCCCGCATATAAAGGCAGAGATTTCATCGGGGGTTTTTGCCGTAAGCGAGGGGCACACGGATCAATTATCTTTTTATGGTGATGATATGTTCCCCGATTGCTTTCAATCCAGTGAAGATGTATTGGTGTATTCAAAGAAAAAGGTTTTGGAATTAGAAAAGCAATTATCTGAAACTCCGGCAACTGTAAATAATGGCTTCAAAATAACTCCGGGTGCTTCTTACATTAGCATTAAGATTGCGTTAGCAGCATGGAGACTTTTTGTTGAACAATTTGAAAAAGCTTTGCAGGAAAACCGGGTAGATTCATTTGCATACAAGACACAGGAATAAAACCCAGCATAGACCGGTAACGGCCAGGCCCTTACGGAAGTGTAAGGGCTTATTTATTTCTACTTTGTATTTTTTAGTAAGAGATGTTCCCGGATTTTTTAACAAGGGTTTGGTTCCCGGAAATAGACTTGGCTCAATTACCGATGCAGATAATATTCCAGGTAAAATCCCGGGTAATAGAAGTATCGCTTGTTTTGATACAGCATTTGCAGCTATTGGTAGTTTGCTGTTTATAGCACGGGGTAACATAACTGCGAAATGTTCCGAAAATACAAAGGGTAAATTGGGAGGGTATTTTAAATTGTTAATGTGGTCGCAATTTTCCACTATCACATCTTTCTGCTCCTGCGTTAACCGGATCATAAAATCATCCGGGAACCGCTTTTTATTCCGTTTAACTGGTTCATTTACTTTGTTGATATGCCATATACTTCCGCAAGGTCTTTGTCTATCATTACTTTTTTCCTCCCATTAAAAAGATCTTATTGATTATTATTTCATCGGGTATAATTAATGATTTAGGCTCATTTATAGCTTTTGCCCTGTTGTTGGGTTTACGGGATGCAAAAATAATTGAAAGGGGACCACATAAAAGAGCCGGAATTCGCGGGATCCCAACCGTTGCTCATTCATGATATCATCAATGTTTTTAGTTTTTTAATAACCGCATCGGAGCATATTTGACGTAGATATATAAATATAAATAAAAGAAAAAAAGTATACGAAAGTAAAAATAGATTTTCATGAATCCTTTGCCAGTAGCGGGTGTCAGGCATAAAAAAGCCATCTCTAAAAGATGGCTAAGTGCCCACGAAAGGAATCGAACCTTCACACCCTTGCGAATGGCAGATTTTGAGTCTGCTGCGTCTACCAATTCCGCCACATGGGCAATCTTCCCGCTAAAACCCTACACCTTAAACCGTCCAACAGGGTTGCAATATTACGTTAATCATCTATTCTGTCCAAAATACGGCGCAAATATTTTTTCTTAAAATAATATTCTTTTAGTTGTAACAGTTTTTCCATTGTAATCGTATCGTCGCCGTAATTTCATCGAATGTATTTTACTTCTTTGTACATCTTATTTTCTAATCCGGCTAGTACCTTTTTGAAAATTTCCTTGTCTTCCTCCACCAATTTTTAAATTAATTCCATCATTTCCATTAAAAAAACCGGCGACAGCTCATGTTTTTCATTTTCAGTCAGTAATCCTTTCAGACTTTGAAGCATTTGGTACTGGATGGTAGATGGTGGATTCTTGATGCTGGATATTGGGTACTGGATACTTGGTACCGGATACCTGATACCGGATCAGTCATAGATTTTTTTAAATCATAAATATCCGGCTGGCCTGTTTTAGTTGCCATTGCTAAAAAAGGAAGTAATAAATTGCAGCAAATTTTATGATGGATGCTAAAGATTGGATTAATCAGGGAAGGAAAAATTCCCGCCGACAGCAGGGTGGCGCTTACACCTGCGCAATGTAAATGGTTACAGAAAAATTTTCAGGATATAAAAATTACAGTGCAACACAGTAATATCCGCTGCTATAGCGATACCGAGTACTCGATGGCCGGTTTGGCAGTAACAGAAGATATGAATGATTGTGATGTGCTGATGGGTATTAAAGAAGTGCCCGTAGAAATGCTGCTGGCAGGCAAGACCTACCTTTTTTTTTCCCACACCAAAAAATTACAGCCCTTTAATCAAAAGCTGCTTCGCGCAATTGTTGAAAAAAAGATCACTTTAATTGATTACGAATGCCTTGAGTATAAAGATGGCACGCGAATTATCGGTTTTGGTTTTTTTGCCGGTATTGTGGGCGCCCACAATGGTATGCTCGCCTATGGAAACCGTACCGGCTTATTCAGACTACAACGGGTTGCATCGGTAAATAGTTTTCAAAAACTGATACATACTTATTTTGGATTGAAGGTCCCCAATATTAAGATAGCGGTTACAGGTAGTGGACGTGTGGCCCACGGTGTGCTTGAAATAATGAACCTGCTGGGGGTACATGAAGTAGATGCGGAAGAATTTGTAGCGCGGGAATTCTCTTACCCGGTATATGTCCATCTGAAAGGCATTGATCTGTATGCCCACAAAGAAACCGGCAAATATAACCGGGAAGATTTTCATGACCATCCCGGAAATTATATTTGTAAATTCAGGGATTTTATACCAAATACCGATATGCTTATCAACGGGGTGTACTGGGACCAGCAGGTACCCCGCTTATTTGAACTGGAAGATATGCAACTGCCCGGCTTCCGCATTACTACCATTGCGGATATTACTGATGATACCACCGGTTCTATACCCTGCAACCTGGGGGATGCCACTATTGATGATCCTGTGTATGGAGTAGATAAAAATACATTCCGGCGAACAAAGCCTTATTTACCCAACTCGGTAGATGTGATGGCAGTGGGCAATTTACCCAACGAATTACCCAGGGATGCAAGCCGGTATTTTGGCGAAC
>JBDTVX010000107.1:0-14586 GCA_040007015.1 Ferruginibacter sp.
GGAAAAAACCATGAAACAAATAATGGCGATGACGCAACTGGAAGGTAAGAAATAGAAGGGTTACGATATAATTGACAGTAGTTTTTTATAGGATATTAATTATACATCAATATTATTAACAGACAATGCCCCGGTTACCGGGGCATTGTCTGTTAATATGCTTAATAGTTTAGAGCGTTTTGCTTTATTTTTTTTGTAATTTTTTTTCCTGGAATAAAAGAGCGTCAATAATAAAGCTTCTGCTGTTGGTGAGAGACGCAACAACTGCTTGCCGGGGCAATATTACCGTTAAGAGTATACCAACACTATATTTGCCACCTCAGTGGATGGCAGATAGGAAGATGTTTTAAATGTATAGAGACTTATATTTCAAAGCCCTTGAAAGTACGAAATACATAGCGATGGGTGCTGCCATCAATAAATCAAGACAAATAAATAAACCAGGTTCAATCGGCGGATCAGGATTAATTGCTCCCCTTGCTTAAAGCCAGTTTTCTTCCAAACACTAATAAATGTACTGCCGCGAAAATGATTGAGATGTACAACAGTGTCCGGTCATTTTCAAATCCCATCGTATATTGATGCAGTAACCCGGCAATAATCAGCATTACTGCAAGTGCCAATCCAACATAACGCGCAATCGTCGTTCCTTTCCTGTTTTCAACCCCGCCACCCAGCAAACTATGCCTTGTTCCGTACGCCAGGTAAATATCCATTCCAATCAACATCCATACAAGCAAACGGATCCAGGTATCCATTGGTAAAAAGACCATCATAAACAGGCAGGTGGCAATTCCAAGAATGGGTACTACCGGAACCAGTGGAGTTCTAAAAGAGCGTTTTAACTCAGGCATTTTTATACGCATCACCCAAACGCCAATGCACACCAGGATAAATGCAAATAAAGTACCAATGCTTGTCATTTCACCCACTACCCTTGCCGGAACAAATGCGGCAAACAGACTAACAAAAAGCATGAATAATAAATTACTTTTAATGGGAGTTTGCGTTTTGGGGTTAACCCTTGAAAATATTTTTGGTATCAGCCCGTCTTTACTCATACTGAAAAATACCCTAGTTTGCCCCATCAGCATCACCAGTATCACAGAAGCATATCCTGCTAAGATGGCTACCAGGATCGCTTTATTCAGCCAGGGATAATCGGGGTGAATTATTCCTGCTGCATCAGGACTACCCATTTTTTCAATAGCAAGGGCAACCGGGGCAATGCCATCTTTACCGGCAAATGTGGTATAATTGGCAACGCCGGTCATTACATGTGCGAACAATATATATAAAATAGTACATATTGCCAGCGATACCAGGATTCCAATAGGCATATCTTTTTTAGGATTTTTGGCTTCCTGGGCCGCTGTGCTTACCGCATCAAAACCGATATATGCAAAGAACACAATGGCCGCCGCACGAATGATCCCTCCCCACCCATGTGTGAAATATCCTTCGTGGCCAGGTTCAGTGGCAGGAATTAAGTATGGATCATAGTTGCTGGTGTTAATATATTTCCAGCCTAAAATAATAAACACCAATACAACAGTTACTTTTAAACCTACTATAATGGCATTAACAGTAGCGCTTTCCTGGGTTCCTTTGATTAGTAAAGAGCTCATTAAAACTATTATAAAAACAGCAGGCAGATTAATAATACCGCCATCCCACGGACCTACCGTAAATTGATGTGATAAATGAATATCAAAGCCTTCCAGAAATTTAACAAGATAGCGACTCCAGCTAATACCTACGGTAGCCGCACCCACTGCGTATTCCAATACCAGGTCCCACCCGATTATCCAGGCTATAAATTCACCCATCGTAGCATATGAATAGGTATAGGCACTACCTGCAACAGGGATCATGGAAGCAAATTCTGCATAACATAAACCTGCAAATGCACAGCCCAGGGCCGCTACAATAAATGATATGGTAATGGCAGGTCCCGCATTGTTGGCCGCAGCAAGACCGGTAATAGAAAACAGCCCTGCTCCAATAATAGCCCCAATCCCCAATGCTATCAGAGATGCCGGCCCCAATGTTCTTTTTAAAGTATGGGTTCCGGTTTCCCCGGCTTCGCTCATTAACAAAGACATTGGCTTTCTTACAAATAAACTCATAACTGAATGTTGGTTTAAGTAAATAATGAATGGAAAAATAAGCAATAAATCTTTAATTCAGCAACCAGCGGTGTTTTTTTATAGCAGCCGGCGTATAACAAGTATTAAATATTATATTGCGAACCTAAATATTATCATGGAAATTAAACCGTCAAAACCCAGCCGGCTGACTTTATACATTGGGATTGCCCTGGTTGCGGGTATCATTGCCGGATTTATTCTTAATAAAACTTATGTTGGTACGGAAAACACCAAAATCGGCAATGCGGAAGTGCAGTCAAAGCACTTACATGATAAAATGAAACAATATGAAATGGTGAAAGACAGTGCGGCTTTTAACGCTTTATTTGCCATTCAAAAAAATATCATCCTTCAAAAAAAAGAGGCGGAAATTGGTTTATTGGGTAGCGAAGATGAGACCCGTTCCTTCGCTGGTATCAAATTATTTTCCGATTCGCTCAAAGCAACCAACATCCGGCTGGCCGCACTAACGGATACGGGTAACGCCGTATATAAAGAGTTGCAAAAACAACGGGAATTGATATCCATTCAAAAAAATGACAACCTTGCTGCAAGAGATAAAAAACTGGATTGGTTCACAATATTGGCCGATATTTTTCTGCGGCTTATAAAAATGATCGTTGCCCCGCTTGTATTTACTACACTGGTTGTGGGAGTAGCCAAACTGGGGGATATAAGATCGGTCGGGCGTATCGGTGGCAAAACTTTGCTGTGGTTTATCAGCGCATCATTAATGAGTTTATTAGTGGGTATGATATTGGTCAATATTTTTAAACCAGGTACTGCGATGCATCTAACCCTTCCCGATAGTAATGCGAATATAGGTCTTGATAAGGCAGCACTTACCATAAAGGAATTTTTCTATCATGTTTTTCCGGCCAGTGTAATAGATGCGATGGCTAAAAATGAAATACTGCAAATCGTGGTGTTTGCTTTATTCTTTGGTGTAGCCGCCGCGGCGCTGGGAGATTTTGCAAAGCCCGTTATAAAAGCGTTGGATGCTATGGCACATATTATTTTAAAAGTCACCGGGTACGTAATGAATTTCGCGCCCCTCGCCGTTTTTGGAGCCATGTCGGCTATCATAGCAAAACAGGGAATCGGTATTTTGAAAACTTATTCTATTTTTATCGGCGAGTTCTATTTTGGGTTATTGATATTGTGGATATTTTTGATCCTTGCGGGTTGTTTATTTGTTGGAAGAAGGACACTTCATTTAATAAAAAGAATAAAGGAGCCAATACTCCTGGCCTTTAGTACTTCCAGCAGTGAAGCCGCGTTTCCCAAAACAATGCTTGAGCTGGAAAGATTTGGATGCCAGGATAAGATAGTTAGCTTTGTTTTGCCCTTAGGCTATTCTTTTAACCTGGATGGAAGCATGATGTACATGACCTTCGCGTCTTTGTTCATCGCGCAAAGCTATGGGATGGACATCCCGTTGGCAACCCAATTAACTATGTTGCTGGTATTGATGCTTACCAGCAAAGGCATCGCCGGAGTTCCAAGAGCTTCGCTGGTAGTTATTGCCGGTACCCTTTCTACTTTTAATATTCCGGAAGCGGGCATCGCCTTACTTTTAGGAATAGACCCTTTGCTGGATATGGGGCGAAGTGCAACAAATGTGGTGGGCAACAGTATCGCTACCGCAGTAGTAAGTAAGTGGGAAGGGGAGTTAGGCGCTGGTACAAAGGAATTGGTATAGTATCCTGATGGTGTCAACATATACCCGTTTTAATTATCAAAGTTAATACACATTATTATTATGAAATTGCTGAAGACAAGTATTGAATTGGTTATATTGTTTTTTGCCGCAGGGCATTCCTTTGCCACCCCCGTTATTGCAGAAGGAACTTTGATAGATCAATATGACAAACCAGTAAAGGAAGCCTCTTTCACAGCCATCGGCGGCACGGTATCTGATCTTACCATTGATGATAAAGGTAAATTCCGTTTTTCCCTTTCCGGCAGCGATTCTGTTATCATAGAAAAGCAGGGATTCACCACGTTAAGAACAGATGTGCAAACTATCCGGGCAAATGCCAATGTAATTCTTAAAAAAAATTTTCACTGGACACAGTTACTACAGCCGCAATGGTATATTAAGAATGGCGGCCTGTGGTTCATTATGTTTGCCGTATTCGCGGAAACGGGTTTATTCGCAGGCTTTTTTTTGCCGGGTGATTCTTTATTATTCGTTACCGGGATATTAAGCGACAACCTTGTTAAAGCCGGGCTGGGTATTCATTTGAATAGTTCCTTTCTCAACCTGATGATACTGGGCATCGTCATTTCAATGGCCGGTATCGTAGGCAACTTAGTGGGTTATTGGTTTGGGAAAAAAAGCGGCCCTTTTTTGTTTGAAAGAAAAGACACTTTTTTATTTAAGAAAAAATATTTACTCCAGGCCAAAGAATTTTACGATAAGCATGGCGGAGGAGCGATCGTGATGGCAAGGTTTTTACCCATCATCCGTACCTTCGCCCCAATTGTTGCGGGGATTGTTTCAATGGACAAAAAGAAGTTTATGTTTTTCAATTTTGTGGGTTGTGTTGCCTGGGTTTTTTCAATGTTGTTTGCCGGTCATTACCTGCAAATATTATTTTTACGATGGTTCAATTTTGATCTGAAAGAACACCTGGAATTAATTGTAGTCGGGATCGTTTTAATAACCACAGCGCCCATCCTTATCAAATTATTTTTTGGGAAGAAGAAAAAATCTTCAGAAGGCGTTTCTGTATAAAGTAAAATGATGAATAAACAATCCGCTGCTATTTTCAATATCACAGTACTCGTAGCCGCACTGGGTTATTTTGTAGATATTTACGACCTGCTGTTATTTCAAATAGTAAGGGTAGATAGTTTAACGGAGATGGGTCTTACAAGGGCGCTCGTAAAATCTGAAGGCGAATTTATTATAAGCATACAAATGATTGGCCTCCTGGTGGGCGGAATTATTTGGGGTATAATGGGTGATAAAAAAGGCAGGTTAAGCGTTTTATTCGGATCAATTATTTTGTATTCTGTCGCCAATATCGTCAATGGATTTGTGCAAACACCCAACCAGTATGCGCTCACAAGATTTTTCGCGGGTGTTGGACTTGCTGGCGAGCTGGGCGCGGGTATTACGCTGGTATCCGAATTGGTTAGCAAAGAAAAGAGGGGATTGAGTACGGCCCTTGTTGCCGGAATAGGTATTATGGGCGCTGTGGGGGCATACTTTATCTCACAGAATTTCAACTGGCGTACCTGTTATTTGATCGGTGGAGGTTTAGGATTTTGCCTTTTGCTATTACGCATATCCGTATTTGAGAGTGGTATGTTTAACAAGGTGAAACAGCTCAATGTGCAGCGCGGGAATTTTTTCATGTTCTTCACCAATAAACATCGCTTCAAAAAATATTTGCTTACTATATTGATTGGCTTGCCTACCTGGTTTGTTGTTGGTATTTTAGTAGCTTTTTCCAACGATTTTGCCATGGCATTTGGCTTTTCAGAAGAAGTGTTGCCAAAAAGATCGACCATGTTTGCCTATTTGGCAATAGCGGCAGCAGATGTAATAGCCGGTTTTGTCAGCAATTGGCTAAAGAGCAGAAAAAAAACGCTTTTTATTTTTTATTTGCTGACTATCATTTCCATGTTTTTTTATTTTACCCAGCAAAATGGTACCGCGGCGGGAATGTACGTGATCTGTGCAGCATTGGGTTTTGGTTCCGGTTTTTGGGCCATTTTTGTTACGATGGCGGCAGAACAATTCGGTACTAATTTAAGAGCGACCGCGGCCACCACGGCGCCCAATATGGTGAGAGGTGCTTTACCCTTGTTAATCCTTTTATTCAAAGGGCTGCAATCTGCAACAGGCAGTTATATCAGTGCTGGATGGATAACAGGCGCATTAGTAATGGCAACTAGTTTGGTTGCTGCATGGTTTACGGAAGAAACCTTTGGGAAAGAATTAAATTATATTGAAGAATAGGTGAAAGGTAGAAGATGTAAGGTTGTGTTGTATTTGGCCGTACACAATTGGTCATTGCCTTATTTTATTTGTTCATGCCCGGGCATTTGCATTGTTACCATGATCACTGATCTACGAATTTAAAAAACAGGAACAATAAACCGAAAACTGTTTTACCTGTTAACAGAAATCTAAATTTTTTGAAACAACAACCGGCGGGCAATAATTGTGTTTGTTGATCGTATACTTCTTATATGAATAAAAAATTGTTCCTGATCTTGCCCGCATTTATTTTTTCAATAGGATTGTTTGCGCAGAAATTAAGTGTCGAGGTTAATTACGTGACCAGCGAAAGCACTTCAAATAGTAATACCATTTATTACAAGCCCGGTGAGTTACTTACCTGGGATGATTTTAAAGGTAAACCTGTTGCAGGGAGTGATGCGGTGGCATTGACTGGTGCCGGCTTCGGATTAAAATTAGCGTTCCACCGGGTCGGTAACACTTCAGAATTAGTGATATCCGTGAGCTGCAGTTTTTCAAAAAAAGATTCCTGGGTATTGCCGGGCAACAAAACAAGCTATATCCTCAACCATGAACAAAAGCACTTTGATATCGCGTATATCAATACCTTTTTATTTATACAAAACCTGAGAAACGCCCATTTTACCAATGCCAATTATGCCTCCGCCATTGAAAAAGTATACAATGAAACAGCATCGGCCATGAGTAAAATACAGGATCAGTATGATATGGAAACCAGTCATAGCAGGATACCGGAAAAACAGGCGGACTGGGATCAAAAAATTAGCGGGCAACTGAAATCAGTCAATATTAAAAGCGGCAACGAATAATACCTAACGACCGGGGCAACCGGCCCTTACCGGGAAAAAGCATTTTTTTCCAGCATCAAAATCTTCGTATATTCCTCCCCGTTATGCATAAACATTTACGATCAGCACGGGTATCTTCAATTCATGCCTTACCGTGTTTACGGTTTCTCCATAAATAAAATCTTTTAATCCCGTATGTCCATGCGCCCCTACTATCAGCATGTCTGCTTTCAATTCTTTTACAATACGTACAATTTCCTTCGACCTGTTTCTAAATCCAAGATAGCCCGCTACATTAAGGCCACGTAGTTGCAGTTGATTTACATACCAATCCATTCTTTCTTTGTCATTTCTTGTTTCAAAATCATCGCTGTATTTCCCCAGCAGCCTTGCGGAGGCACTTTCTACCACATGCATCAGTATATACTGGGTATTTTCATTTCCCTGGCCAATGGCAAATGCCAGTAATTGCTGGTCATTTTTGCTAAAATCCAGAGCGATGGCAATTTTTTTAAATTCCGGGATAACCAGGTTTTTTATCTCATCCATATCGGGGTGTATCTGTATTGAGCCTGTTTTCTTCATTCTATTGTATAGCGGGAAAAACAGGATATATAGTAGCAGCGCCAGGAACAGCAATCCTAAAAACGATAAAATGATTTTTGGTAAAATCGCATCCGATATAAAAACGCCAGCTGCTTCATTGGTGAGCATTTTTAAATTCAAAAAAACAAGTATGCCCGCAATAACCCAGGCCGTAATTTTAGTAACAGGGGGGATAGAAAAATTTCCCATTGTTTTTTTGTCACTTACGAAATGGATAAGTGGGATAATGGCAAAACCTAATTGCAAGCTCAATATTACCTGGCTTAGTATCAGTAAGGCATCTACTTTTTCCTCCCCGTAGATGATGATAATCAATAATGCGGGTATGATGGCCAGCAGCCTTGTTATTAAACGCCTTACCCAGGGACTGATCCTTAAGCTTAAATAGCCTTCCATTATTATCTGGCCCGCCAAAGTTCCTGTTATTGTGCTGCTTTGCCCCGCTGCAATCAGCGCTATGGCAAAAAGTTTAGGCGCCAGATCCCCCAAAAATTTTGGCAACAGCCTGTATGCTTCTTTTATTTCACCCACCTGCGAATTACCGGTTTTAAAAAAAACAGTGGCCGCTAAAACTAAAATAGCTGCATTTACAAAAAAAGCAAGGTTCAGGGCAATGGTAGTATCTACCCGGTTAAATTTTAACGCTTGTTTTATACCGGCATCCGTTCGGTCGATCTTCCGGGTTTGCACCAATGCCGAATGCAGGTATAAATTATGAGGCATCACCGTAGCGCCAATAATACCAATTCCTATGTATAATGCTTCATCGTTTAATGCAGATGGAATAAAGCCGCGGGCCATTTCGCCCAGGTCGGGTTTGGCGAAAATAATTTCTATTAAAAATGAAATGGCCACTACCGCCACAAGGCTGATAATAAATGCTTCCATTGTACGCATCCCCATTCTTTGCAGGTACAACAAAAGAAAGGTATCCAGTACCGTAATAGATACGCCCCAGATCAATGGCAACCCGGTTAGTAATTGTATTCCAATCGCCATACCCAATACCTCCGCAAGATCGCAGGCGGCTATGGCGATCTCCGCAAGCAGGTACAGTGCGAAGTTTACATATTTAGGGTATGCTTCCCTGTTAGCCTGCGCCAGGTCGCGCCCCCTCACTATACCGAGCCTTGCCGAAAGACCCTGCAATAACAGGGCCATCAGGTTGCTCATTAATAACACCCATATCAGGCTGTATCCAAACTTACTGCCTCCCGCCAGGTCGGTAGCCCAATTACCGGGATCCATGTATCCTACGCTCACAAGATAGGCGGGACCAAGGAAGGAGAACATTTTTCTCCATCCCCTCTTTTTTGCTGTGGTATCGATGCTCTGGTGTACTTCGCTTAATGAAGTATCCGTATTTGAATATTTAATCATGGTAAACAAAAATATTTTTTGCCACCTGCTCGCTCAGGATACAGGCTGCATGTTTTAACACCTTAATTTCTGCGGAACCGTCAAAGTCGAAGCGCATGTTGACCTTCAGGGCGGTTCCAATCCCTATGTGGTAATGGTTCAGCAATTCCAGCATTTCCGGCGATTGATTGCCTACTGAGCTAACGGTTACATTTTTCTTTAGCGGCACATCGGCTATACTAACCTGTTTGATCACCGCCATTTTTCCATTCATGTCCGGTATGGGGTCGCCGTGCGGATCTATTGGGGGATAGTTGAGAAAATTATCGAGTTTTTGAATCAGTTCTATGCTGCTTACATGTTCCAGGTCTTCGGCGATGGCATGTACCTTATCCCATTCAAATCTGAGTTTGGTAACTAAAAAGTATTCCCATAGCCTGTGCCGCCTTACAATATTCAGTGCCACTTTGTTGCCGGTGGCATTCAGGCGAAAGCCCCTGTATTTTTCGTATTCGAGCAGCTTTTTTGTTTGCAGCTTTTTAAGCATATCCGTTACAGAAGCGGGCCTGGTTTGTAATTCATTGGCCAGGGAATTGGTGGTAACGGTATCTGACTGCTGCTGGAGATGGTAGATGCTTTTGATATAGTTTTCTTCTGAAACTGAAAAATTCATATCGTCTAAATTAAAATTTAGACAAACCTAAAAAAAAAATTTTAATTTTCCAAATTTTGATTTTTCCAGGCAACCAAAGTATGATTACTGTTTAGTAAGATTAAAATGAAAAGGATCAACCAGTAGGGATTAAAGACTGAATGCTGAAGAATTTTTAATTAATCAGACATCTTATCGATCAGCTCTTTAAAAAGCTTGTAGCACACCATTGCAGTCATATTATTAATATCTCTTATCGGGTTATATTCCACCAGGTCGGCACCCACAATTTGCACCTCAATACTTTGTATGATCCTGATGAGTTCTCTTGTGCTTAATCCGCCTGGTTCATGGTGCGAAACGCCGGGTGCAAATGCAGGATCCAACACGTCAATATCCAAAGACACATACAAAGGCGCCTGCAGGGTTTTTAAAAAATCGAAACTGAATTTTTTCATCTCGATAATTTTTACACCATATTTATCCGCCTGCTCTCTTTGGTGCCTGTTTAAGGTACGGATACCAACCTGTGTTAAAGATTTTATTTTTCCCTTTTCCAATAACCTGGCGAATGGCGATGCATGCGAGTAAGGATTATTGTAAAAATTTTCATAGAGATCTGCATGGGAATCAAGGTGAAGAACATGCAGATCTTTATATTTTTCACTAAAAGCGTCAATAACCGGGTAAGAAACAGAATGATCGCCACCGTAACAAAAAACTTTTACCGGTTGTAAAAGCTGGATAGCTATTGATTGCTTTATCAGGCTAAACGCATCCGCAGAATTAGCGCCCTTGAAAGCGATATCCCCGAGGTCCTCATAATTTTTACCCTTGATAATCTCCCTTCCGTTCTCGGAGTAAGCATTCGTTGAACCTTCGTATTCCATTAAACCGATGCGTGTTGGCGCATGGGCGGGGCCTTTTAAAAAGGATGAATTTGAATCAAACGGAATCCCAATGACTTTAATCATAATAATAAATTTAAATTTTCGTTTGCATATAAACGTCTATTCCAAATATAATATATATTTTGAACGTTTAATTTCTAAAATTTGATGCAAGTCCGGGTTATTCTATTGCGTTTGCATGACACAATTATTATGGCGATTCGTCTTTTTTTCCTGAAAATTCCCTTTATATTGCACTCCAAATTAAATTTGTCTGAATTATGAGTTTTAGTAATTTCAAAGTTCCTTACGCTGTGAATGAAAATTACAGTAAACGGGTGGCCTATTTTTCAATGGAATTTGCAGTACACCAGCCCCTGAAAATTTACAGCGGAGGTCTTGGATTCTTATCTGGTTCGCATATGCGCAGTGCTTATGAACTAAAACAAAATTTAGTAGGGATCGGTATTTTATGGAAGTATGGATATTACGACCAGGCACGCAACGCAGATCAAACCCTGCAGGTACAATGGAACGAGAAAATTTATAATTTCCTGGAAGATACCGGGATCAAGTTTCAAATAAATATTCATGACAATCCTATATGGGTAAAAGCATGGTATCTTAACCCGGAAACATTCAACAGTGCTCCGATGTTTTTATTAAGCACTGACTTGCCGGAGAATGATTACGTAACCCAAACCATCACCCATCGTTTGTACGATGGCAACCTGGCTACCAAAGTGGCACAGTTTATCCTGCTGGGCGTAGGAGGTGCTAAATTAATGGACGAAATAAACTTTGATCCCCAGGTATATCATTTAAATGAAGCGCATGGCCTTAGCGCAGCCTTTTACCTGTATAACAAATTTGGAAATATTGAAGATGTGAGGAAGCGCCTCGTATTTACCACCCATACCCCGGAAGAAGCCGGTAACGAAAAGCATGATATTTATTTATGTCAGAAGATGAGTTACTTCTGCGGTTTGGAGATGAATGAGGTTCGCAGGCTAACGGGTATCACAGACGACCTGTTCAATCATTCACTGGCAGCATTGCGCTTCGCAAAACTGGCAAACGGCGTTTCACAGTTACATGGCGAAGTGAGCCGCAAAATGTGGGGTAAGTACCCGGATATTTGTGAAATTAAGGCCATTACCAATGCACAAAACTGGCGTTACTGGGCAGATAAACAGTTATACAAGGCCAAACTGGATGGTAATGATATTTGGTTTGATGACCGTAAAAGGTTCTTAAAGAAAAGAGCATTGGATATAGTTGCCGACCAGACCGGGAAATTACTGAACCCTGATGTATTGACCATTGTATGGGCCCGCCGGTTTGCAGGTTACAAAAGGGCTGAGTTACTAACGAGGGACCATAAACGCTTTGAAGCATTATTGAGCAATACAAAATATCCTGTACAGATCATTTGGGCGGGAAAGCCTTACCCATTGGATTACCCGGCTATTAATGATTTCAATCACCTGGTACATTTAAGTAAGCAGTACAGAAACGTAGCCGTATGTATCGGGTACGAACTCTCGTTAAGCAAGCGCCTGAAACAAGCCGCCGATGTTTGGCTGAATAACCCAAGGGTACCCAGGGAAGCGAGTGGCACAAGTGGTATGACCGCGGCTATGAATGGCGCAGTTAATTTTAGTACCAATGATGGCTGGATATGTGAATTTATCAACAATGGCAACAATGGTTTTGTAGTACCGCCGATAGACTACGAAAATATACAGGTGCAGGAGCAGGATGAATATGACCTTGACCAGTTGTATGAAATTTTGGAAAACCAGATCCTTCCTTTGTATTACGACAATAAGGAGACCTGGCGGGATATTATGAAAAATGGCATGAACGATGTGCAGGTTCAGTTTGACAGCAACAGGATGGCAGATGAATATTACCAGATTTTATATAAATAGCAAGAGTGATTACCTTTCCTACAGCCTCTTTTTAAGAGGCTTTTTTGTATATAAGCAAACCTTTTAATGATAATTTCGTATTTTGAATTATGACGAGGTTAATTACACCAGTCCTTTCCCTGCTACTCGCGCTAATATCGTGTACCAAAGATGAACCGGGGGCTGTTAATCCAGCCATCCCCTATACGCCTGTAATACCGGTCGTTATTGATACAACACCTCCAGGATCTTTTTTGGCCCTGGGCGATTCGTATACCATCGGGCAATCCGTACCAGTCGCAGATAGGTTTCCTGTGCAGACCGCAAAATATTTAACCGTGAAGGGGATCAATTTTGGTACCCCCGAAATCATTGCCCAAACCGGGTGGACCACGGCTAATTTATTGAGCACACTTTCATTGGCAGCTCCGTTGAAACCGAAATATGATATTGTTACTTTGTTAATTGGTGTTAATAATCAATACCAGCACAGAACGCAGCAGGAATATGCCGATCAGTTTTTGACCCTACTGAACATAGCAATACAATATGCCGGTAACAATAAAAAAAGAGTGATCGTTTTATCGATCCCCGATTACAGTGTAACTCCTTATGCAAGTGGCAGCGACAGAGCTTTGATAGCGAGGGAAATAGATTCCTTTAACCTGATCAATAATACAATATCATCAAAAATGGGTGTGAACTATTTGGATATTACCGGTTCTTCAAGACTTGCTGCCAATGATCTTTCATTGATTGCTCCCGATGGTTTACATCCTTCGGGCCGGGAATATAAAGTGTGGGCAGACGGGCTTGTACCGGTTATACAGAAAGCCCTGGAATAGTTTCATAGAGGTGACACCTTTAAAAAAAGGTGTCACCTCTATGAAACTAACTCTGTTCACCTGTTCACCTATTTACCATCCATCCTGATTTCCCTTTGAGGCCGTTTTGATTTATACGATCTTTGCAATTGCAATTTATCAAAATGAAAAGGCGTACCAATAAGGTAATTTTCTTCTTGGTTGATTTTATCTTCACCAAATTCAACACTTCTCCTCCCGGCAGGCAGCAATAGTAACTGTATGAAATAACAGGAAATTCAGGCACACAATTCAAGCCTGGATATACACTGTTATGATGCGTTACAATGTTTACCTTGCATTCTTCACTGCCGACTAATACTCGTTCATTTATTCAAAGTGGAAACTTTTAAGTGGTTATCCCACAAATATTTACTTTCAAATTAAACCTAAAATCAAAATGGAAACGCATGATTTAATCAAATGGGGCCTGATCATTGGCGTGCCCTTATTTGTACTTATTCTTTACAAATTTATTCTCCGTGTTTTCTTTGGCGTTGTAATAGTGCCGGAAAACAGGATCGGATTGGTCACTAAAAAATTTGTGCTTTTTGGTAACCAGCAATTACCGGAAGGGCGCATCATAGCCACAGACGGGGAAGCCGGGTTCCAGGCACAAACATTACCCCCCGGTTTATATTTTGGCAAATGGATCTGGCAGTATGACATTACATTCCAGCCATTCACCATTATCCCGACAGGGCAACTTGGTTTAATACTGGCCAGGGATGGCGCCGAACTGGAAACGGGCTTTATTCTTGGACGCAAGGTAGACTGTGACAGCTTCCAGGACGCAGTGGCTTTTTTAAAAAACGGTGGGCGAAAGGGCAGGCAGACAGCCATCATTGCACCAGGTTCTTACCGGATCAATACTTTTTTATTTAGTGTTGAAATGACAGATATGACCACCATTCCTGATAATGCGGTAGGCGTGGTTACTACACAGGAAGGTAACCCGCTCGAAGAAGGGCATATTGCCGGCAAGACAGTTCCAGGGCATAATAAATTCCAGGATGTTGATGCATTTATGAGTCATGGCGGCTACAAAGGTTTGCAGGAACAGGTGATCCTTGCAGGTACTTACTTTTTAAATCCATGGTTTACAAAAGTGGAAATGGTAAGCATGACAGAAATAGCCATTGGCCATGTGGGTGTGGTGATCAGTTATGTAGGTGCCGAAGGTGTAGACCTGAGCGGTGTCGAATTTAAGCATGGCAATATTGTAGCCAAAGGCAGTAAAGGCGTGTGGGCAGAACCGTTAGGCCCCGGTAAATATCCGATCAACCCCTTTATCATGAAAGTGGAACTGGTGCCTACCACCAACCTTGTCTTAAACTGGGCCAATGCAAGAAGCGAGAGCCACCAGCT
>JBDTVX010000108.1:0-14512 GCA_040007015.1 Ferruginibacter sp.
GGTTTTAAAGCGGTCTGACCTGCGGTGCCGACCGCTTTAAAACCTTCGGTGCTGACCGCTATAACTTACAAAATCTTAACTTTGCGCCCATTATGGCAAACGAAGCAAATAATTTCCCCGAGCTGATCGCACATTGCAAGGAATACGGCTACATTTTTCAATCATCAGAAATTTATGATGGACTGGCTGCGGTATACGACTATGGCCAGAATGGTGCACAACTTAAAAAGAATATCCGTGATTATTGGTGGAAAAGCATGACGCAACTGCATGATAACATTGTCGGCATTGATGCGGCAATTTTCATGCATCCCACCACCTGGAAGGCGAGCGGCCACGTGGATAACTTCAGCGACCCGATGATCGATAATAAAGACAGCAATAAAAGATATAGGGTTGATCATCTGATAGAAGGATTCGCGGACGAACAAAAAGCAACCGGCAACGAACAATTGGCAAATGATATATTGGCCTCGATGGATGCCTTACTGGTAGCAAGCGACTACGCAGGATTAAAAAAACTGATCGAAGACAATGACATAAAATGCGCCATCAGCAAAACCTGCAACTGGACAGAGGTGAGAGAATTTAACCTCATGTTCAGCACCCAAATTGGTAGCGTTTCAGAAGAAAGCGATACCATCTATTTACGACCTGAAACGGCGCAGGGTATTTTTGTAAACTTTTTAAATGTACAAAAGACGGGCCGCATGAAGATCCCCTTTGGCATCGCGCAAACCGGCAAGGCGTTTAGAAATGAAATCGTCGCTAGGCAGTTTATTTTCAGGATGCGCGAATTTGAGCAAATGGAAATGCAGTTTTTTGTGCGCCCCGGCACGCAATTGGAATGGTACAATTACTGGAAAGAAGAAAGAAAAAAATGGCATGAAAGTTTAGGCATCCCTGCAAAAAAATTACGCTACCACGATCATATTAAGCTCGCGCATTACGCGGATGC
The DNA here is from genome assembly GCA_040007015.1 of Ferruginibacter sp. Lineage (GTDB taxonomy): Bacteria > Bacteroidota > Bacteroidia > Chitinophagales > Chitinophagaceae > Ferruginibacter. The sequence continues at coordinate 959 of JBDTVX010000108.1, forward strand.
TGCACTGGATATAGAATTTGAATTTCCCTTTGGCTGGAAAGAACTGGAAGGCATCCACAGCCGCACTGATTTTGATCTTAACCAACACCAAAACTATAGCAAAAAGAAATTACAATATTTTGACAACGACCTGAAAGAGGATGGAAAGCCTTATGGTAACTACATTCCATACGTGGTGGAAACATCCGTAGGACTGGACAGGTTATTTCTTACCATTATCAGCCTGGCTTATACCAATGAAGAATGGACGAAGGAAGACGGAACAAAGGATAGCCGCGTAGTATTGCGCATACCCGCAAAGCTCGCACCCACCAAACTGGCTATTTTACCATTGCTGAAAAAAGATGGCCTGCCCGAAATCGCCCGCGAACTGTTGAATGAATGCAAGGGAAGCTTTATGTGTTTTTATGAAGAAAAAGACGCGATTGGTAAACGCTACCGCCGTATGGATGCAATCGGTACTCCCTTCTGTGTTACGATCGATCATCAAACCAAAGAAGACAATACCGTTACCATTCGCTACAGGGATACCATGGTGCAGGAAAGGATCGCTCTGGCGGATGTAAAAAAATTAGTGATGGAGAAAATTGCATAATCAAATAATTTGATCATGTGCTGATTTATGCGTTGATGTGGTTTATGGAGGAGCAATTTTATTCAGAAGCATCATTTCTTTTTCAGCACCACTGGTTCCTTTAAGTAGTCAAATATTTTCTGGTACACTTCTTTTATCATAGGATATAAATCTGCTTCATACAGGCTTTTTTTAAACTCAAACCACATGATGCACCTTATTGAATTGTTTTCCTTATCATAATCTACCTGTCTTATAAAAATAATATCCTTATCCGGGGTGGTAAGTTTTACAGATTTAGGCATTTCATCTATCACATAATTTGCGGGAAGTTGTATGGAAGTATTCAGGTTGATAGAACGCCTGTAACCAAAATTAATATTTGAAAAACGGTTGTCGCTAAGGAATGGATTGGTATCAAAGCCAGTGAAAAGATTCAATGGTAAAAAGGAATATTCACCGGTGGTATTAAGCCGGCCCGACAATTTACAATGTTGCTCAAATGGCATTGAATCATTCTCCCTATTCACCAGTTCCAGGTCCTTCCCGGTAATGTTGGTTGCGCCAACGGTGAAATACCTGTTCAGGAATTTATTTTTGTCGGCTTTATAATCCTCCAGTTTTTTCATTCTTGCATAATCACGGCTATTTACAGAAACATCTCCAGATATTGTGCCGTTTTCTGAAAGCTCCAGATTGGCTATAATATCTTCTTTATATTGGAGTGTATCATTGGTAATATTTACCAGGCCACCTACCTTTCGGTTAACGACAAAAGCAGTTGTATTTAAAATATTAAAGGGAGTTAAGTGTGGAGGTACCGACTTATCCGTTGCGTCAAGAAAATATTTTTTATGATTGATGATCACGCAGGCGAATACCGAATTAAACTGACCAATAAAGGGATAGTCGCTGTTTACCTTTCCATGGAACCGCTCACTTACCAGCATAGGGTATGCCTCCAGGGAGGCTCCTTTTAAAAGATTGACCAATAGCAGGTTGATGTCACCGCTGCTACCGCTTCTTTTTTGCCATGCATCCTTTACCCCATCGACCACGTATTTACTGTACAAACCGTTCCAGCTCATATTGTTCCGCACATAAATATAGACCGCCTTCATTTTTTCTTCCGGGGAAGCCAATATTTTTGTTTGTTTTATGAAGTCATCGGTACCTGCAATATTTTTGCTGAGCTGGCCGCCAAATTCACCGGCAGTTGATAATTCACGCGTCACTTCATCCCATGAGGTCATAAAATTTTTTTTACCCATATCATCCCTGCCATAACTGCTTAACTGGAAAATCACTTTTTGCAGGTAGTCCCTCCGGGCGTCCATGTAGGGCTCATCTCCCAGGCCCGGAATATTGTGCATTTCAAATTCAACGCTGCCTTTGAAGGATTCTTTCTTTACAGTTATTGGTATATTCGCTGCTTTATTTATCCGGTATGCAAATTCCATATTAGGCAAAATGACAAGGGTGTATTTACTCATCAATACGGGCAGCTCTTCCTGGAAATTCCAATCCTCCAGCCCGCCATAGTGTTTCATGATACTACGGTATTTATAGTCGATGATACTGCCTACCCTGATAACCGGAAAAGCAAATACAACCTCGCCATACCTTTCATTTGTCTTTTTTGTAAATATAGATTTACGCTCCAGACGGGTATTTACCATGGGTTCACCATTAATTGCATTAATGGTCATTCCTTCCACCATGTCAATTTGCTCAAAATCATCTTTCCTGTAAAAAGGAATGGAAATATCGGCCGAGGAGATACCCTTTTCCTTTAATATCTTAACGCGTATATGGTGCGTAGTAATGAGCCGGTGATCATCATCATAATCTGAATAGGCTTCATGCAGCAACACAACGGCATTTGCATCTTTATCAAAGGCACATTGTTTTAAACTGATCTCATCAGGGCCCACAATACCGTAACCGGGGAATTCCTGTGCAAAGGAAAAAACATTCGCAAACACGCAGCAGGCAACAAATAAATTTATTCTTTTCATGTATGGGTTATAGGGTTAGATATTGCAGGGCATTTGCAAGGTATGGGAAATATTAGCGCCTTCAGCACCTTAGTTTTTAAGACCTCACCCCCAGCCCCACTCCAAAAGGCAGAGGGGAGCCTGACCTGAAAATAGGAGACTCTTTTCTAAACGGATGTTTTGATCTCTAATAAAAAAAAAACGTATTTGAATATTGGAATAGTCTGAACTATAAGTTTTTAAACAAAAACTTTGTCAAATATTCAGATATCCCTGGTCTTACTCCATTCATAATAGGGAACCTCATCGTGGCTTACTGATTCCTCCTGTAGCCAGTATGCCTGTGTAACCACGTGTCCGCCCGGCACATGTAGCAATCTTCCAAATATTGCATTGATGGGATTAAAAGTATAATCGGTAACCCCAACTGTAAATGTTTGCGGGGGCGGAGGAGGTGGTGGGGCGGGGGGTGGAGGTACCGCTCCCTCTACAACTTTTGCAATGGGTACAGGTACAACCCTAGGGGGTGGCGACGGAACTGCGATCACCGTATATTTGTTATACTCCAGTAATTGTTTTAAAAACTGTACCCTTGCAGGTTTTACGTTCTTTTCCACGATGCCGCACTTAACACCGTCCAGTTCTTCGAATTCGTGATTTTTATTGATCGCCATAATATAAATTAAATACCGGTTATCAGAAGCCTTCTAAATTTTTTGTTTTTGCTACGAATGCACGAATCAGTCATTTAACCCCAAAAACAACCAAATTTATCTGACTCTAGCAGCTTTACAAATTCGGCCAGCGTACTTACTGTTGGGTTAGGTTTATAAGGATGCCATTTTAAATCTGCACGCAGCCAGAATATCTTCCAGAGGTTTTTGCTTTTTAAAAATGTAGCTTTCGCAATATTGCACTCCTGTATTTCTTTTGGCTTATTCCATACCGGCCTCAACTCGTAAATTACCACACTTTGATTTTCAATTTTATAAGCCAGGTCAAGCTGGTGCCGGATATTTTCCGGTGGCCTTATTCTTTCGATAAAGTTTTCCAGGACTTCTATAATTTCTAAAGTATGTAATAAAGTAATTGGCATGATTTACTTCGGTTTAAAGGCTTTACAGCAGGCCCCTTTTAGAATTCCGGCATCTTCTTTGAAAACGCCACTGGCAACTTTCGTGAACTGGTATTTTTTTCCATACAACTGAAAAAAGTTTAATAACGGTATGCAGTACAAGTGAGCGCCGCTTTTCAACAGGTACTGCTATATTGAAAGTTGATTAATATAATCGTATACCCAACTCAGCAATCCTACCAGCACAATGCCTGCCGCACAAATGATCATTCCCAGTTTGGTGGAAGGATGCATGTTGATCTTTTCAATGGGCTGTTCATTTTTATCCATGAATACCGCCCTGATCACCCGCAGATAATAAAACAGGGAAACGATCAGGTTCAATGCCGCCACTGTGATAAAAAAATAATTTCCTTTGGATGCACCTGCCGTGATCAAAAATAGTTTGCCAAAAAAACCGGCAGTAGGCGGAATACCTGCCAGTGAAAACAATGCCAGGGCAAGTACCCAGCTTATGAATGGATTGGTTTGGTACAACCCTTTGTAATCATCGATCCGCTCTTTACCTGTTTGCTGCGATATAACCCCGGCCACTCCAAATGCTGCAAGGTTGGAGAATGTATAGATCAAAACAAAATATACAACGGATGATATACCGGCGGTTGAATTACTACTGAGCCCGACCAATATAAAACCTACCTGGGCGATGGATGAATAAGCAAGGAATCGCTTGATATTTTGCTGTCTTAATGCAAAGAGGTTACCAATGACCATGGTGGCAATCGATAATATCATCACCATATTGTACCAAATCTCATGCATGGGCCCAAGCACTTTGTATAAAGCCGTCATCAATATAAATGCGATGGAGCCCTTTGATATCACCGACAAAAAAGAACTAACGGCAATGGGTGCTCCCTCATATACATCCGCTGTCCATAAATGAAAGGGAACAATGGACAACTTAAATGCAAAAGCGGTAAATAAAAATACAACCGCCAGTATCTGCAACGGGCTACCATCCAGCATTGCAGGTATCCCGGCGAAACTGATGGTGCCGGTAGCTCCATACAACAATGAGATACCAAACAATAAAATACCGGAAGAGAAAGCGGATGAAAGGATCATTTTCATGGACGCTTCCGAGGATATCTTTTTCTCCAGGTCGAAATTGGCCATCGCCGCAACAGGAAGCGTGGAAAGCTCAAGTGATAAAAAGAACATCAACAGGCTGCCGCTTGAGATCATGAAAAACATTCCCAGCAAGGCAGATAGCGCGAGTATTAAAAATTCCGGCATGTGTTCAGTCTTCTTTAACCAGTCTGCAAATAATAAAGAAATAAGGTATACACCAAGGCTTAAAATACTTTTCTGAAAAGCTATTAACGCATTGGTGGTGAAAAGACCGCCAAATAAACTACCTGTTTCATTGAAGAAAAATCCCCCAATAAAATTAGCCAGTAATAAAAACTGCACCAGGGGTAAAAGGCGCTCATTTTTCATCCCCTTCCCTACTTTTATAAATAGCAGGAGGAAGATGATAACACTAATCACCAGTTCAGATTTCATTAATATCAAAAAGTCGTTCAACATACATTTTAAAATGCGGATCCCGTAGCTTTCGGGTACCCGCTACTGTTCCCCTTTTAAGCATCAACCCCAATACCCTTCGTTCATTATCTGGATTATTTCCCTATCACCTTGTGCATTATCACATCTGCGGCCGGACTGATCAGGTCGTTCAACCAGAACGGCGCCACGCCGATCGCAATGATACCTGCAATCAAAATCAGGGTTGCTAATTTTTCATTCCATTTTGCATCACTTAAATTAGTAAAGCCTTCCTTTATCGGTCCCATGGCTGTTTTTGCCACTGCCCTTAAGATATACACCGCTGTTACCACAATTGACATAGCCGCGGCAATAGTTGCAACCCGGTGAAACAGATCAGGATGCTGCCAGGAGCCTATTAATATTGTCATCTCGGCCACAAAACCACTCAACCCGGGCAATCCCAATGAACACAGCCCTACGATGAATAATGCAGTGGTGATAAAGGGCATTACTTTCAGCAGCCCGCCCATTTCATTTACCTGCCTGGTATGTGTACGTTCGTAGATCATGCCGATCACAGCAAAGAAAAGAGCGGTCATTAAACCATGAGATACCATTTGCATCACGGCACCGGTCATAGCTGTTTTTGTAAGCATCCCGATACCTAATAAAACAAAACCGCAATGGCTCACAGATGAATATGCATTGATATATTTCAGGTCCTTCTGCATCATGGTAGCAAAGGCGCCGTATAAAATAGCGATGACAGACAGTACGATAACAATATTGGCATATTCCTTTGCCCCCTCGGGCATAATATAGGTTGCCACCCTCAAACAGCCATAGCCGCCAAGTTTCATAGAGATGCCCGCCAGAAACATCGATCCCGCAGTAGGTGCGGAAGAGTGACCATCAGGTACCCAGGTATGAAAAGGAAACAATGCGGTAAACACACCAAATCCAATAAACAGCAATGGGAAACAAATTTTTTGAACAAAAACGGGTATATGGTTTTGAGACAAGGTCAACAGGTCAAAGCTTTTTTCAGCACTACCAAAATAAGCGCCTAATAACCCTACTAACACCAACGAAGAGCCGCCCATTAGCATCAGGGCCAGTTTATTGGCGGCATATTCTTTCTTACCGCTTCCCCAGATGCCGATCAGCAAATATTTTGGTATCACGGCGATCTCAAGAAAGAAGAAAAGAATGAAAAGATCAAGTGAAATAAAGAATCCATAGGCCCCGAGGCTTAGCAGGATGAGTAAGAAATAAAATTCCTTTGTCATCTTCGTTACGTTCCACGAAACCAGCACGCCTGCTATTACCACGAATGCAGTCAATAAAACCATGGCTACTGAAATACCATCTACGCCCAAATGAAAACTGATGTTCCAGGCGGGGAACCAGTTGTATTGCAAATCAAAAAGCATTTGTGCATCATTGCCTGCCGCCCTTTCATTGCGGAAAGCGAAAAGCAAAACAAACGCCAATACAAATTGAAGCGTAGCACCAATCAATGCGACCCATTTCACCTGCTGTGCATTCCGTACGAGCAGTATGATCACTGCGGTTAGCAGCGGTAATAATATCAGTAATGTTAGATTCATTTATTGGTTTTTACTTGGCAACCTCACCCCCCGCCCTCTCCAAAAGAGAGGGGGCCCGACCCTGCTAATGCATATCGCTTTTCGATATACGGTGTGTTAGACTTTTAATTGTTATTTCCAGATATAGATAAACAATACCGCAAGACCTATTACCCCGGCTAAGAAGTAAATGGCGTATTGCTGAACTTTGCCTGATTGAAATGCTTTTATTTTTTCTGAAATAGCCTCCGTTGTATTTCCCGTGCCGTTCATTAATCCATCCACTATGTTTTTATCAAACCATGCAGCGGGCCTTCCAATCAAATTAAATATTATTTTTTTGGTGATAAACAAATACACTTCGTCAATATAAAATTTATGGTAAGCCGCTTTATAAAATCCGTTTAACGAAGCAGCGATTGAATCAGCTTTATTGTTTTGTTTTTTATACAACCACATTGCAGTGAATATACCGGCCAATCCCAATACAACCGGGGCTATAGAAAATTGTAAATGAAATGCCGATTCATGTGGCTTACCATCTGAACTTACAAAATTTCCAAAAGGAATAAATCCTGAAGCAGCAGCTCCAACAGCCAGTAAAACCAATGGCAGCATCATTGCAAAGCCCCCTTCTCCATGCACCTCTCCCCCCGCCCTCTCCAAAAGAGAGGGAGCTTTGTTCCAAAAAATGATAAAATATAAACGGAACATATAAAATGCGGTTAGTCCCGAGGTGATCAGGGCGAATGAGTAAATAATGGCATTGGAATGATATGCAGCTAATAAAATTTCCTCTTTACTAAAGAACCCTGCAAAAGGCGGTACACCCGAGATTGCCAGGGATGCGATCAAAAAAGTAATATGGGTTATGGGTAAATGCTTTCTTAATCCGCCCATATCTTTCATCTCATTGCTATGGATAAAATGAATGACCGCACCGGCGCCCAGGAACAATAATGCTTTAAACATGGCATGTGTAAAAAGGTGAAACATGGAAGCGGTAAATCCCGGAACCTGTTCAAATGAATAGTCGAGGCGGCCATTTTCGCCACCCGAGCCGGCTACACCCAATGCAAACATCATAAAACCTATCTGCGATATGGTAGAATAGGCCAGTACCCTCTTGATATCCGTTTGTGTACACGCAATAACGGCAGCGAACAATGCAGAAAAGGCGCCCACATAACACACCAGTTCCAATGCATTTTGCGACATCCGAAAAACAGGAAATAATCTTGCTACCAAAAATACACCTGCCACTACCATTGTTGCTGCATGTATCAATGCAGATACAGGTGTGGGGCCTTCCATTGCATCAGGCAACCAAACGTGTAAAGGAAACATGGCACTTTTGCCGGCGCCTCCGATAAATAGGAGTACTACGCCCCACGTTAATGCAGACACACCGAATAAACTGGAGGTATAAGCGGTATGTAATTCGTGCGTTCCATCAGTCGTTAACCTTTGTATGAGAGTTTTAAAATCAAGCGTACCTGCATGAAAAGACAATATTAATATGCCAATCAAAAATCCAAGATCAGCAAACCTTGTTACGATAAAAGCCTTTTTGCAGGCAGCTACGGCACTGGGACGATCATAATAAAAACCGATCAGCAAAAAGGAAGATACACCTACCAGTTCCCAGAAAAAATACATTTGGAAAATATTGGAAGACATCACCAGGCCCAACATGGAAAAAGTAAAAAGGCCGAGGAACGCATAATAAGTGGAAAACCTTTCCTCACCTTTCATATAACCCAGGCTATAGATATGCACCATCAATGAAATAAAACTCACCACTACCAGCATCATCACCGAAATAGGATCTAGGATGATCCCCATATCAATCGAAAATCCGGGTGAAAATTCGAGCCATGTGAATTGTAAGGGTATTAATTTTTGATAGACTCCATCCAGTTTTCCATACTCAAAAAAATATCCGTACGCAGTATAGAGTGATAATATGGTGGACGCCAGTAAAAGGACGGTCCCGATTATGCCGGATAAACTCCGGATATGTTTCCTACCGAATATTCCAAGCAATAAAAACCCTGCCAGTGGCAGCAAGGGTATTAACAATAATGCCCATCCGATATCCTTCCCGACCGGAAGCACCTGGAGCACATGTATTTGTAAAAATTCATTCATAATATGGTATATAACCCTTCTTTTCTCCGTTCCGGAACTGATGAAAACCTTTAAAATTTCATCTCTTCAGCACTCTCTACGTCAATGGATTGATGACTCCTGTATAAATTAATGATGATAGCAATGGCTACCGCTGCTTCTGCGGCTGCTATGGCTATCACAAAAATGGAAAAGAATAACCCATCCAGTTTATTCGGCCATAGATATTTATTGAACGCAATAAAATTCAGGTTTACGCTATTTAAGACCAGTTCTACGCTCATCAGGATAGTGACCAGGTTTCTCCTGGTAAAGAATCCATATATGCCAATAAAAAAAAGAGCGGCGCTAATGACTAATAAATGATATAATCCCGGCTCCGTCATGATATTGAAGTTTTTGAACGTAGGGCAATTACAATACAACCGATCATTGCTGCCAGCAGTAATATACTCACTACTTCAAAGGGCAATGCGAAACCGTTTGCGTCAACACCCAGCATTTGATTGCCAATATTTGATACGGTAGGCAAGATCGGTTCGCTGGTTGTTTTTTCGAATTCATGCTGGTACAATTGCACCATGATTAAAGCAAAACCACAGAAGACCGCCAGTGCTGAAAATACCTGCCTGCCGATTTTTTGTTTGGGTAATAAGTCACCCGCCTGTTGCGTTAAAAAAATGGAGAAGATGATCAGCACAGTAATTCCGCCAACATAAACCACTATCTGAACGGCTGCAATAAATTCATATTGCATCCAGAAAAAAAGCCCCGCGATCCCGATCAATGAAAATAACAGGAAGATGGCAGCACGAAATATTTGCCTGGTTGTAACGGCTAGTACCCCACTCACTAATGTTAGTGCTGCCAGCATGTAAAATATTATTGTTGATCCGCTCATTTATAGTTTATAATTTCATTTCGAATACACGACACCGTTATTACGGATGTGTAATATTTTAATCTATCAAATAAAATTCATTTTTTGCACGGGCTGAATTTCTTTATTCAACATTGTTGTGTCACTCTCTTGTACGGCATACCAATGTGGTTCTTTTTCCACGTTATGCAAATTTTCGATGGGCTTTGCCCATCGCTGTGGTATTTCGCCCTTTCAGGGCTTGGAACCTTTGTTACCTTCACCATCATCAATGGGCTTCACCCATTGCTACGATATTTTCGCCCTTTCAGGGCTAACCTGCCAGGTATTCTTAAATCATCGATTAAAGAATGGAATAGCAATTTGAAAAAAATCAGACATCAAAAAAATCAGCGCAGACATTCTTATTCTACTCCCTCCCTGATCTTCGATCCCGGTTTATTCAAAATTTTTGTCAGCTCGCTCCTGTCATATACACTGTGTTCAAATGTTTGCGCCATTTTGATTGCATCGGTCGGGCATGCAATAATACAAAGGTTGCACATCGTACACAATTCAAGATGATATACAAATTTGTCGAGGGCCTTTTTCTTTTTGCCTTCCGGCGTAATATCAAATTTAGTAATGATCTTAATAGTAGCATTCGGACAGGCCAGCTCACAGGCGGTACAGCCCGTGCAGGCATGTTCATTATTTTCATCATGCAGCAACACCACTTCCCCTTTGAATCTTTCAGGCAAAATCAATGTTTCCCTGTTGTCGGGATACTCCTGTGTGATGATCTCTTTATGATGGGTAAAATAATAAAGCGTACGCCGAAGGCCGGTAGCCAGCGACTTTAAACCGCCAAAAACGTCTTTAATATATTTAATCGCCCCCCCACCTCCGCCAGCTGGCGGAGGGATTGAAGAAGAGTCTTTATAATTTGAATTATCATTCATTATTAACAGAGTTCAATTTATTTTATTCATTAATATTATACTTTATCATTTCTAAAACCTCTGCATTTCGTTCCCCCTTTGGGGTTTAGGGGGCCTTAAAAATGCCACCCCAATATAGCCATTACTGTTACCAGCAATATATTGAACATACTGATCGGCAATAAATATTTCCATTCCAGGCTCAGCAGCTGGTCGATGCGTAACCTTGGAAATGTCCATCTGAACCACATGATCAAAAATATCAGGAAAAATGTTTTCCCAAAAAACCAGATACTGGAAGGAATATAATCCATTACATGATTAAATGACTGCCAGTGGCCAATATGAAAAGGCATCCATCCCCCCAGGAATAAAGTAGCGCCGATGGCACATACAATAAATACATTGATATATTCCGCTAAAAAAAACAAGGCGAACTTCATTCCGGAATATTCCGTGTGAAATCCGGCAGTCAGTTCCGATTCAGCTTCGGCAAGATCGAACGGCGCCCGGTTGGTTTCTGCCGTTACTGCTATAATAAAAATGATAAAGGCTATGATCACCGGTATATGCCCTTTAAATATCCACCAGCCATCAGCCTGGGATTGAATAATATCGTTCAGGTTCATACTGCCGGTTAATATTACTACGGCAAGAATGGATAGGCCGGCTGATAATTCATAACTCACTATTTGAGCACCGCTGCGCATTGCACCCATCAAAGAATATTTATTATTACTTGCCCAGCCAGCCATTAAAATGCTGATCACCATGATGGAAGAAATTGCAGAAAAATATAACACGCCAATATTTAGGTCCCATAGCTGAAAATCTTTTGCAAAAGCGATCGGCGCCATCAGCAGCATGGCCACCATCATTGCGATAAAGGGTGCCAGGTTAAACAAAAATTTATCAGCGCCATCCGGGGTCATACCTTCTTTTACCAGCAGCTTCACCGTATCCGCAAGTGACTGCAACATTCCTTTAGGACCTACGCGGTTGGGACCAAGGCGTATCTGTATCCATGCCGCAACTTTTCGCTCCATAAGTACCAGCACGAGCCCGAGCATTGCAAACAACCCAATTACACACACACCTGCAATCGCCATTTCAATAACCATTGTCCAAGTTGGATTGAAGGTTGACCTTAACCAACTGTCTATAGCTTGCGATATGTCTGAGAAACTTAACATTTAAAAGGTTTAACGTGCGGGTGTAAGGTGTAGGCGTAAGGTTTGCAGGCTTCCAACCCTAAACCTTAAACCCCTAACCTTCAACCGATCTATCTGTCGATATCCGGTATCACCAAATCCAGTGTTCCCATCATTGCAACCAGGTCGCCCAGCTTGCTGCCTCTTGCCATATGATCCAAAGCCGAAAGATTGGAAAATCCTGGTGAACGAAATTTAATTCTGTACGGGGTGTTGCCGCCTTCACTCACAATATATACCCCCAGTTCTCCTCTGGCTGTTTCTACCCGCTGGTAAAATTCTCCTTTCGGTAATTTCAATACGGCTTTTGTCTTTGCCTGGAAATCGCCTTCCGGAATATGATCTATCAATTGCTCTATGATCCTGATGGATTGATTCATCTCTCTTATCCGGATCATATACCTTGCAAATGAATCGCATCCTGTTTCCAGTATTTCATCAAACTCCAACTGATCGTATATTTCGTAAGGATACAGTTTCCGGATATCGCAGGAAACGCCGCTACCCCTTGCCGTAGGCCCGGTACATCCATAAGAGACCGCATCTTCGGCAGATAAATATCCCACACCTTCCATCCTGTTCCGGAAAATAATATTACCGGTAACCAGTTCATCATATTCGCTGATCTTTGATTTATACAGGCTGATGAAATCCTTCACCCTTTTTTGAAAATTGGGATGAATATCCTGCATTACACCGCCCGGCACCATATAGTTCATCGTAAGCCTTGCACCGCAGGTTTCCTCCATGATATCATTGATAGTTTCTCTTTCCCTGAATGCATGAAAGAAAGGAGTGAATGCGCCGAGGTCCATGGCCATTGCGCCCCACCACAGTTCATGCGAAGCTATTCTTGTTAACTCATCCATTAATACCCGGATAACTTTTGCCCGTGAAGGTATTTCCACCTGCAACCCTTTTTCTACACAAAGCGCACAAGCATGATTATTGATATGGGCAGAAAGATAATCCATCCGGCTGGTGACGTATATGAATTGACGATAGCTCAGGCTTTCACACATCTTTTCGATAGAGCGATGTATAAAGCCAAGATGTGGTTCCACTTTTTTGATGGTTTCCCCGTTGATCGTAATCACCAGGTGCAGCACACCATGAGTGGCAGGATGCTGGGGCCCTACATTAATGATTACATCACCTTCGATCGTTCTTCCTATTTCTTCCACCATAACCCCTATCCCCTGAAGGGGGATTATTAAATTTTGTTATAAAATGAAGTTTGCGACTTATCCCGTTCCAATTTTTAATTCTACTCCTGCGATTGCTCCTCGCCAGCCAGCGGGGGCCGGGGGCTTTACAACCTTATCATATTCACCGGATCCTCAAAATCCTTTAACATTGGTTTCTTCCCTTCCCATCCATCGGGTAAAATAAGTAACCTCAGGTCGGGATGGTTGATGAAAATTACACCAAACATTTCGTATACCTCCCGCTCATGAAAATTGGCTGTTTTCCAGATATCGCTTACTGTTTCTATTACAGGGTTGTCCGTATCTAACTTTGACTTAATCACGATATTGTGGCGAAATTTTGTAGAGTCCAAATGATACACCATGGTAAGATGTGTCTTCCAGTCGATACAGGTGAGGCAAAAAAGATAATCAAA
>JBDTVX010000109.1:0-14482 GCA_040007015.1 Ferruginibacter sp.
CCGAGCTTGGCTTAATACAAAATGTACTTCGTTTACCGGTTACCCCATTAAGCGAGCCCGTGCACCTGAGAGTAAAAGCATATCTAAAAAAATGATATTTAAACATAAGCGCTTGCCGGTGTTTGTTTGCCGCAACCAAAAAGCATTGTTTTTGGCCGTCATTTTCCTTAGCTGCTTCCTCTCTGCTTTTTCACAGTTCAAGGTCGGGTTCCGGCTAAATAATCTGCCGCCAAACCATGTAGAAGACTCTATTTTTGTGGCGGGTAGCTTCAATGGCTGGAACCCCGGTAAAAATGGAAATCATTTTTCAAAATTGAATGAGCCCGGTTTTATAGAAATAAATGATATTCCGGCAGGAACTTATCAGTTTAAATTCACAAGGGGAAGCTGGCAATCGGTGGAATGCCTGGATGATGGAAAAGATGCAGGGAACCGCCTGCTTAACATATACTCCGATACCATTGTCGGATTTTCGATAGCAGCATGGAAAGATGATTTTGCCGCCGTGGAAAAACAGCATACCGCATCTTCCAACGTACACATTATTGATACGGCATTTACAATTCCGCAGTTGGGACGAACCAGGAGGATATGGTTATACCTGCCCCCCGGATATGCTAAAAACAAGAAGCGATACCCGGTAATGTATATGCAGGACGGGCAAAACATTTTTGATGAATATACTTCCGCTTTTGGTGAATGGGGAGTAGATGAATGTGTTGACTCAATGATTAAAAATGGTAAACCCGGCTGTATCATTGTGGGGATTGATAACGGCCCCAAAAGAATGAATGAATACAACCCGTACCGTTTTAAGGATTTCGGAAAGGGGGAAGGCGATCAGTATGTTGATTTTATTGTGGAAGATTTGAAGCCTTTTATTGATAAGCATTACCGCACATTGCGCAGCAATCAAAACACCATTATTGCCGGCAGTTCAATGGGCGGTTTGATCTCTTATTATGCAATGCTGAAATACCCCGGGGTATTTGGCAAGGCAGGTATTTTTTCACCTGCCTTCTGGACGGCGGATAAGATCATGGACCTGACTAATTCAAACGGTAAAAATTTAAAAGGAACGCTGTTCTTTTATATAGGCGGCCAGGAAGGGAAGGAACATATAGAAAATATGAAGGAGATAACTGAAAAGTTGGGAATGATTTCAAAGGCCCTGGTTTTTTCGGTAACGGATCCGGAAGGTAGTCACAATGAGCATGCCTGGCGCAAATGGTTTCCCGAATTTTATCAATGGGTACTGACAAACGGGTTTAATTATATTATTGACCTGGACGAAGATTAAACCTTGTAGCATGCGCCTTCCATAGCAAGCTCCGTATTTTCAAAAACCTCCTTTGCCTCATTTAAAAATTCATCAAGCACTTCATACCTGGATGAAAAATGGCCGATGATCAGTTTTTTAGCCCTCGCTTTCAGAGCGATGGTACCTGCCTGTTCGGTAGTGCAATGAAAACGTGCCGCTGCCTTATCCGCTGATTCTTTCAGGTAGGTTGTTTCATGATATAGCAGATCCACATCCTTTACTTTTTCAGCCAGGCTTTCGTCAAAAATCGTATCTGCACAATAAGCATAACTTTTAATGGGGCTATTGGCGATGGTCACTTCTTCGTTTGGTATGATAATTCCTTTTTTGGTAATATAATCTTCTCCCTTTTGTAGTTTTTCGTAAAATGAAGAAGGTATTTCATAAGCTTTTACCTTTACCGGATCAATACTTCTTGGCTTCTTTTTTTGTTTAAACAAAAACCCCCAGCATTCAATACGATGCTTCATCTGGAAACTATCTACCGTAAATTTAGTTTCATCCACAATCAGGCCCTCAGAAGTTATGGCATGAAAATAGAGCATAAAGGAAAGCTTCACATCGGCAACATTCAGTTGAAGATCGATAATTTGCTCCAGCGGCGCCGGGCCGTAAATATGCAGGTCCTGTGTACGGTTCAGCAAACTCATGCTTGTTATTAACCCGATTAAACCAAAATAATGATCTCCGTGAAGATGAGAAATAAAAATATGATTGATCTTACTACGCCGGACCTTGTATTTTGCCATTTGTAACTGGGTTCCTTCCCCGCAATCGATTAAGAAGTATTCTTCCTGTGATTGCAATACCTGTGCAGTGGGATTTCTCCCAAAAGCAGGTATTGCAGAATTATTTCCTAATATGGTGAGTATTAACAATTGCAGTGATTAATAGGGTTAAAAATTTACTGTTCGTTTATCTAGAGTATTTTGGATTCAATTATGCTGCACACAGTTAACTTATAAAGCATCAACACCCTCTAATCTTCACCTCCCAGCAATTCTCTTTCGATTTCTTCCATTTGAACAATATCCCATGCTTCACTTTCTGTAGGTGTTACATTTAATATTTCCAGTATTTCCAGTTGATCCAATTTAGCTTCTACAGTTTTATGTAATTCGCAAATGACTAAAGAACGATTGTTTTCATAAAATTCCTGTTGAATATCCGCTAACATTTCGCCCGCTTTTTCATCTACCTCATTTACCGCAGACATATTCAAAATAATGTGCGGTATGTCTTTTTGTATGTAAGGAAGCAACAAATTAGTAAGTTCCTCTGTCATATTAGCAGTAAGATTGGTATCCAGGGGGGCAATTACGACGAATTTTTCTTTGGTATCTATTTTGACATTCATTCGCTAAAGTTAAGGATTTAGGATGTGGGTGATATAAATAGGGATTCATACGGAATGGCCAAACGTTAATTATTTTGTTAGAAGATTTGTTTTAGGTATATTGTAAAGTAAAGGAAAATTTCATGTTATACCCTTTGGTAAAATTACGGGAAGGTAAATTTACCAGGAGGATTCCAATAAAACCGAAAATAGAAAGTAGCTATGCCTGGTTGAATTAAGCAGGCAGTCGTGTTGATCAAAAGCTGGAAGACGGTTCAATTTAGTGTTCATTTTCAACATTTTAACTTTTCAACATTTCCACATTTCGCCTGGCCACCAAACTAAATCTACCAAATATTCGTTATTATTGTACAAGTAAAATTTAATTCATGGACAACAATTTTTCAGCACAGGTAAAAGAGATAATTTCCTACAGCAGGGAAGAAGCTTTGCGGTTAGGAAATGATTTTATAGGCACGGAACATTTAGTTTTGGGATTAATACGCGACGGTGAAAATACCGCGATCAAAATATTAAAATCGCTAAATGTCGACCTCTATGAATTACGTAAAGAAATAGAGGTAGCCGTAAAAGATAAAACAGGTAAAAATATTGCCAATATCAATTCGCTTCCTTTGACCAAACAGGCGGAGAAAGTAATACGTATAACAGTCCTCGAAGCTAAGGCGCATAAGAGCGTGATGGTGGAGAGCGAGCACCTGATGTTGTCAATCTTAAAGAATAAAGAAAATATCGCCACGCAGATACTTAACCAGTTCGATGTGGATTATGATATTTTTAAAAATGAGTTGGGCTTTGTAACAAGCAATCCGCCCGCTGCAGAATTTTCTGATGAAAATGAAGATGATTTTGACGAAGAAAGAAAACAATACAGCCAGCAACAAAAGGCCCAGCGTGGGGGCGCTGCTAACCAGCCAAAAACAAAAACACCTGTGCTGGATAATTTCGGCAGGGATATAACAAAATTAGCAGAAAACGGTACCCTCGATCCGATCGTAGGAAGGGAAAATGAAATTGAGCGTGTATCACAAATACTCTCCAGGAGAAAGAAGAACAACCCCATTTTAATTGGTGAGCCCGGTGTGGGTAAAACCGCGATCGTGGAAGGCCTTGCATTGCGCATTGTACAAAGAAAAGTGAGCAGGGTTTTATTTGATAAAAGGGTGGTGTCACTGGATCTGGCGGCCCTGGTGGCCGGCACAAAATATCGTGGCCAGTTTGAAGAAAGAATGAAAGCGATCATGAACGAACTGGAAAAAAACAGGGATGTGATCTTATTCATCGATGAAATACATACCATTGTAGGTGCAGGTGGCGCCAGTGGTTCTTTGGATGCCAGCAATATATTTAAACCGGCTTTGGCGAGGGGTGAATTGCAATGTATTGGTGCTTCTACATTAGATGAATACAGGATGCATATTGAAAAAGACGGAGCCCTTGACCGTCGTTTTCAAAAGGTAATTGTAGACCAGCCCTCTGTAGAGGAAACGATCCAGATTCTTGCTAATATTAAAAGCAAATACGAAGATTACCATAATGTAACCTATAGCGCAGAAGCTATCGATGCATGTGTGAAATTGAGCGAAAGATATATGACCGACCGGTTATTGCCCGACAAAGCGATTGACGTGATGGACGAAGTAGGGGCCAGGAAGCATATCAAGAACATAAATGTACCGGAGGATGTGATAGAGCTGGAAAAGAAAATTGAAGACATTAAATTAGAGAAAAATAAGGTAGTAAAAAGTCAGCGTTTTGAAGAAGCTGCTTCGCTCAGGGATTCAGAAAAAAGGCTGCAGGAAGAATTGGAAAAAGCCAAAAATGATTGGGAAGAAGAAAGTAAACACAAACGTTTTCCGATAGAAGAAGAAGATATTGCCGAAGTAATCAGTATGATGACAGGGATACCGGTTAAACGTATGGTGCAGGCGGAAACAGAAAAGCTTCGCCGTATGGGCGACGATCTGCAAAATGTAGTGGTTGGCCAGCAGGAAGCTATTTCAAAAGTAGTAAAGGCCATTCAGCGCAACAGGGTGGGGTTAAAGGATCCCAAGAAACCAATTGGTACTTTTATTTTCTTAGGCCCTACAGGAGTTGGTAAAACAGAGTTGGCAAGATCATTGGCCCGGTATATGTTCGATAATGATGATTCGCTGATACGCATAGATATGAGTGAGTACATGGAAAAATTCACGGTTAGCCGTTTGATCGGGGCGCCTCCCGGCTATGTAGGTTATGAAGAAGGGGGGCAACTAACTGAAAGGGTTAGACGTAAACCGTACAGTGTGATTTTGCTGGATGAAATTGAAAAGGCCCATCCGGACATCTACAATATTTTATTGCAGGTATTGGACGACGGGCAGTTAACCGATGGAATGGGAAGAAAAATTGATTTTAAAAATACGGTTATCATAATGACCTCCAATATTGGAGCACGGCAGTTAAAAGATTTTGGGGAAGGCGTTGGCTTTGCAACTGCTGCCAGGATGCAGAATTCGGATGAGAACAATAAGGCTGTAATTGAAAAAGCCTTAAAGCGTACATTTAGCCCCGAATTTTTAAACAGGATCGACGATGTAGTTATATTCAATTCTCTTTCAAAAGAAAATATTTTTGAGATCATCGATCTGCTGATGAAAGGCGTTATGAAGCGTTTGGTAAATCTTGGGTTCTCTATGGAATTAACATCTGAAGCGAAGGATTTTATTGCTGAAAAAGGGTATGATGCTCAATTTGGAGCAAGGCCATTACACAGGGCAATTCAGAAATACCTGGAAGATCCGTTAGCTGAAGAAATTTTAAATATGCAGGTGAAAGCGGGGGATATCCTGGTAGCGGATTTGGATGATGCCAAACAGAAAATACAATTCAGCTTAAAGACTGAAGAAAAGAAAGAAGAAGCTCCTTCAAAAGCTTAGGCTATTTTCAATAATATTATGAGCCATCCGGTAATCCCCGGGTGGCTTTGTTTTGTGCAGCTGTTAATATATCTTGCTGAGGTCACGTCGGACAATGTCATTAAGTTGAGCTCCGTAAGAAGCATCGTGTTTATAGTTCATTATAATTTTGTAGGCTTTGGATCCATTAGATGCCGTGTAAATTACGCGGCGCCTGCACAGCTAAAGCCAGGATTGACGAATAATTCTATAAACACGAATGCCCCGATAGGGAACAATTTCTTAGCTTAATGACCTTGCCTGTTAGAATGGACAAAACATATTTGATTTTTTACGCAGATAGTTTGAAAAAAACAGGCTTTAAAAAATCAGGCATCAGGCATAAATATTTTATTCGTTTTTATATACCACGCCGTCTTTCATTACAAATTTTATCACTGCCATTGTGCTGATATCTTTCAAAGGATCCCCGGCTACAGCAATAATATCTGCGAGCTTATCTTTTTCTATAGTTCCCAGTATATCGCTTACTCCAATCAGGTCGGCAGCTTTAATGGTAGCTGCCTGGATTGTTTCCATCGCAGGCATACCGCCCTCAGTCATATAAACAAATTCCATCCAGTTTTTACCATGGGCATACACGCCCGCATCTGTTCCAAATGCGATGGGCACACCCGCCTTGTAAGCCTTTGCAAATGTAGATTGTATCCTGGATCCTATTGCCAATGCTTTTGGAGTAATAATATCCGGGTAATAACCTGGCTTTTTGGCACTATCCGCCACACTTCTGCCTGCAGTAATCGTGGGTACAAGGTAGGTACCTTTTTGCTTCATTAATCCCATGATCTCTTCCGTCATATAAGTGCCGTGCTCTATCGAGTTTACACCCGCCAATACGGCTCTTTTCATCGCTTCAGCACCATGGCAATGCGCAGCCACTTTATAGCCATAATCTTTGGCGGCTGCGACAATGGCCGTAATTTCTTCTTCTGTAAACTGGGGGTTTTCGCCACTTTTCGCCACACTCAACACACCGCCGCTGGCCGTAATTTTTATCAGGTCGCTCCCGTCTTTATATCTTTGCCTTACAGCTTTATAGCAATCATCTGCTCCGTTCACTACGCCTTCATACGGACCGGGATCAGTCATAAGGTCTTTGCGATAGCCGTTTGTAGGATCTGCATGCCCGCCGGTGGTGGCAATGGCTTTACCTGCTGTAAACATCCGTGGCCCTTTAACCGTTCCTTTGCTGATGGCATTTCGCAAAGCGATATTCACACCTGTGCCACCCAGGTCCCTTACAGTTGTAAATCCTGCCATTAAAGTTCTTTCGGAATAAACCGTACTCAAAAATGCAATGTCGGCCGGGTTCCTGGTCATCCTGTCTGTATATTCGGTAGCACTGGTTTGCCCTTCCAGATGCACATGGCAATCCATTAAGCCGGGCATCGCAGTATATCCTTTTAAATCAATTTTTTTATCACCCGCACCGGCATTCACGTAGCCCTTTATTACATCAATGATCTTATTTTTCTCAACAACGATGGTCATTTCTTTTTGAACGGTACCTGCACGCGTATCTATTAAACTGCCACAATAAACATAAGATTTTTGCGCAAAAACAAAAGATGCGGTAGCGATCAATGTAAAGGTGAGTAAATATCTCATAACAGTTATTTTGAAGATGAAGATACAGCGTTTTGATAAAAGGTCAATCGTCAATGGCCAAACGTGATCAATGGTCAAAAAAAGTGAATCTTTGCATTTCACTCACCTTTCAACAGAAAATCAGATGAAAAAAAAATCAATCCTTTTATTAATCCTGTTTGTAACCCGGGTAATAGCATTTGGCCAGTTTTTTAATAAAAACTCCGGGCTGGCGCATACTTTTTCGATAGTCGCAAGGGATACTGCTACCGGTGAAATGGCAGTAGGTGTGCAGAGCCATTGGTTTAGTGTAGGCACGGCCGTTCCCTGGGGCGAAGCGGGGGTGGGGGTAGTGGCTACCCAGTCGTTTGTAAATAAAAGTTATGGCACAAAAGGACTGGAGTTAATGAAACTGGGAAAAACAGCCCCCGGGGCCCTGAAAGAATTACTGGCAAAGGATGAAGGAAGAGAAGTAAGGCAGGTAGCTATGCTTGATGTAAATGGCAACGTGAATGCTTATACCGGTAAGAATTGTATTGCATACGCGAATGATATTGTGGGCAACAATTATTCCGTTCAAAGTAATATGATGCTTGGTAACAAGGTTTGCACAGCGATGGCAAAGGCATACGAAGCCGCCATTGGTAAGCCATTGGCAGAAAAAGTATTAACTGCCTTGCAGGCCGCACAATCGGTTGGAGGTGATATCAGGGGAAAGCAATCTGCAGCAATTTTGGTAGTGGCGGGAAAAAAAACTGATCAGCCTTGGAACGACCGCCTTATAGATCTGAGGGTAGATGATCATATTGCCCCATTGATAGAATTGAACCGTTTGCTTCGTTTATTGAGGGCATACCAGCATATGGATAAAGGTGATCTTGCCACCGAAAAAAATGATATGAAAGGGGCAATGGAAGAATATGGTGCCGCTATGAAAATGTTCCCGCACAACCTTGAAATGAAATACTGGACCGCTATCACCCTGGCAAATAATAAAAACGTTAAATCCGCGTCCGTAATGCTGCAGAAAATTTATAAACAGGATGCTAACTGGAGAGAATTGACGAAGCGGTTACCCAAAGTAAATTTACTAACGGTACCCGCAGACGATTTTAAGGAACTGGTAAAGTAATATTCATTATTGAAAAGAGGATGCTGAAAGTTATTTTCCTATTAACTTCAATTGATATTATATTTGTTTTAAACGATACTATTTTATGAGACCATTTATTTTAGCGGAAACAAACTGGAAGAATATTAAGGATGCGAAAATTGACCTTGCAATCCTTCCCTGGGGTGCTACAGAAGCACATAACTATCACCTGCCTTATGGCACGGATATAATTGAAGCGGATTTTATGGCTGCAGAATCAGCCCGTATGGCCTGGGAAAAAGGCGCGAAAATAATTGTGTTACCAACCATTCCATTTGGCGTAAATACCGGGCAGGCTGATATTAAATTGGATATTAATCTCAACCCCAGCACTCAACACGCCATTCTTGCTGACATTATTGAAGTATTGAACCGCCAGGAGATTTACAAACTGATCATCTTAAACAGTCATGGAGGCAATGATTTTAAATTCATGATCCGTGAGCTGGGCCTGCGGTTCCCGGATATGTTTTTAAGTTGTTGTAACTGGTTTCAATCAGTGGATAAATCACTTTATTTTGAAAAGGATGGAGATCATGCCGATGAAATGGAAACGAGCCTTTTGCTATATTTTAAACCCGGACTGGTGCTTCCTTTGTCAGAAGCAGGAGAAGGGCATGAAAAGAAAATGAAAATAAAAGCTTTTGCTGAAAAATGGGTTTGGGTGGAAAGAAAATGGTCCCAAATATCTGCTGATACCGGGGTGGGAAATCCACGGGCAGCTACAAGAGAAAAAGGCGAAAAATATTTTAAAGCGGTTACTGAAAAAGTAGGGGATTTATTTTTTGAAATAGCCCTCTGCGATATCAAAGATTTATATGAATGAAATCCAAAATGCCTGCGTTAATTTTTTGGTGATCAGCTTTGCCAATAGAATTGAATTATTCTAGTGTCCCCGGCTCAAATTAGCACATTAGCAAATTAGCACATTAGCACTAATTCTTTGCATCATTGATTTCTATCCAATATCCATCGGGATCCTTAAAATAGATTTGATATACGCCATCCACTCTCTTTGTGACCTGCATTTTTTGACCCGGCCAATTTTCATATTCAATCTTATGCTCATCTAAAACTTTTATAAAATCGGGTACTGAAGCAACAGTAAAACAAAGATGCGTATCCTTGTCATGCTGGGAAACACCTTTTGCGCCCGAAATAATGTGTAAATGGCTCAGCGGGCCAATGGAGAACCAGGTATGCCTGCCGTCATGAAAGGGCTCTGGTATAGTATCCAGTTGTACTATGCGATGATAAAAATCGGTACTCTTTTTAAGGTCTACAACAAATACAGCGATATGATTTAATGTTGGTTTTATCTTGCCTGAGGCTGCCTGGGCGAATAGCCTGTTTGATGAAATAACAAAAATTGTTGAACACAGGAAAATCCAAAATGTTTTTTTCATCTGCTTGTAAATTTTAGGTAAGAAAGATACGCATAAAACTTGAAGCGCAGGTATTCAACCTTCCAAAGATTGGATGCCTTCTTCTTCTTCTTCGGGTTGCCTTACTCAGTATTAAAGCTTTAGTGATTAGGTTAGTTTTAATTCTTCTTCAATTACCTCATGAAAATTTCCTTCATTTTCCAATACCCATTGTGGTAAAGGCTGTTTAATGATTTTCCAGCTATTGTCAATTTTTTGAATGTTGAAAAACACCCGGGAATCACGTTCATCCACTACATCCACAGTAAACATTCCTTCTTTGTGGTCATTTAATTTCCGAAAATTAAATTCTTTTAACCTTCCATTTGCTTTGATCAGTTTAGTAAACTGAATATTTTTGGTGAATTTGAATTGCATATTGGTATTTTGTTGCAAAAATATAGCAATAACCATACTATAATCATAAAATTACTTTTTGGAAGAATAAAAATTTTACCCGGGTATGCCACGTAATAATAAGATGCCGCTAGGCATGTATTAAAATTCTTCTATTATTTCAAAGTTAAAATAACCTTCTTCCTCGTTACCCATGTGAATATTAGGCTTTTATATATATGGTTTAAACAGATACAAAAAAACAAGCGAAAACGGGTGCTTTTATAAAGTTTGGCTCCTGAACGATTAACAATTGTTAGCAGTTAAACCCTATGGAATATACTAAATTTAATATTAGTGGCGTTATAATAATAACAAAAGAAAAATTTTATCCACTAACCTCAAACCTCCTATTAAATGGAAAAAATCGCTGTAAAACTGATCATGGCATCAAGTGTATTAGTACTTTGCTTCAGTGTGTACAAACTTGTTATTGATTTAGCGTAATGCTACCTCGGTATTTCATTTTTTTATTTAAAGAAAATAAATTGTTTTCTCCATTTAACGAAATGGAAAAACATTTTTTACTTTTTAAGATCAAATGGAAAAGTAACCGGTACACAAGATTTTATGGGCTGTACTCAGTACAGCCCATTTACTTTTTTCAAAATTTTCGCACTCAAAATGTGAATGAAAATCATATTCAGTCATACTGCTAAAAGATAGAACATTTCAATTTAAGAGGTAATAAAATGGTTAGGGCATTATTCGAAAAAAAATTATGTTTAAATATTTTGTGCCGTTGGTATTTATTGCAATAGGTAGCTTTATTTGTCTGGAAGCCGTGGCTTTTGATAAAGGTGATATAGCTAAAAAAGGTATTGCAGATCTGCGGGACAGGAACCTGCAGGAAAAGCCTGTCGCCTTAAACGGTGAATGGGCATTTGCATGGAAAAAATTATTGTCACCGGCAGCCACCGCCGGAATTACTACTTACACCGAATTCCCAAAGCTTTGGAATGGAATTACAGTTGATGGCCGGCAACTATTACCACAGGGATATGCTACCTATCAATTAACTGTTTTATTGCCAAAAAACAACTCCCCGCTGGCATTATTCATCCCGGAGTTTTATTCATCCTATCGCTTGTATGTAAATGGAAAAATTTTTGCAAACAATGGTGTGCCTGATACTTCGAAGAAAAATTATACGCCCCAGTGGCTTACCAGTACTTTAGCCCTGCCTGGCAATTCAGATACGTTGCAGCTTGTTTTACAGATCGCAAACTACTCACATGCAAAAGGAGGCCCTAAAAAATCAATATTGATCGGGGATAATGCGTTATTGCAATCCGATAGGGAAAGATGGATAGCGGGTGATTTTCTATTGACAGGATGTCTCTTTATGGGGGGGCTGTTCTTTTTTGGTTTATACCTGTTTGGCAAACATGACAAGGCTATGCTTTTCTTTTCCCTTTTTAGCATGGTGTATAGTTACCGTATCGTAGGCAGTTCATTTTATGCTTTTCATAGTGTATTTCCCGGTCTGAACTGGCAACTAACGCTAAGGCTTGAGTATTTCAGTTTGTTCAGTAGTGTTTTTCTGTTTGTGCAGTACGTACGTCAATTGTATCCCCGGGACGTTTACAAACCATTGGCAAAACTGATTTCAATAATTTGCCTGCTTGTAACCGTTGCCCCTGTTGTTACGCCCACGCTTCTATTCACCCAAATCATTAATCCATTTTTATTCCTGATGTTTTTTTGTATTGGTTATGTAGTGTGGATATTTATAACAGCCTATTTAAAAAGAAGATCCGGTGCGGGATACGCGCTGGCCAGTATTGCAGTGCTGATGCTGGTTTTCTTGATTATTAATTTACGATATTTTGGTTATGAAATTTCTTCGCGGGCGATCGTATTTGCAGGCTATGTGGCATTTTTCTTTTTGCAATCGCTGATCCTTTCCTTTCGGTTTGCCTGGTCTTTTCAACAGGCTAAAAAACAGGCTGAGCAGGGATCAAAGTCCAAAAGCGAATTCCTGTCAACCATGAGCCACGAAATTCGTACACCCCTCAATTCGGTGATTGGTATGAGTCATCTCATGTTGAAAAATAACCCGAGAAAAGATCAGAAGGAACAACTGGATGTACTACTTTTTTCTGCAGGTAATTTACTTTCCATTGTAAATAATATTTTAGATTACAGCAAAATTGAAGCAGGTAAAATAAGTTTTGAGATGATCGAAATGGATATAGAACATATCCTGCACAATATAGTTTCCGGGTCAAAAAATATAGTGGAAGAAAAAGGCATTCTTTTAAAATTGAAGACGCCCGAAACACGCCTGCCGATGGTTGCCGGCGACCCCACCCGTTTTGCACAGGTGATCAGCAACCTGGTAGGTAATGCCATTAAATTTACGGAAGAGGGAGAGGTTTCGGTTGAAGTAGTATTGGATAAACAAACAGAGGATAACATCTCCCTTACGTTCAAAATAAAGGACACGGGTATCGGCATTTCTAAAGTAAAACAGCAGTTGATTTTTGAACAGTTTACACAGGCTGATTCATCTACCTCGCGTAGTTTTGGTGGTACCGGCCTGGGACTGGCGATCTCAAAAAAAATATTGGAGCTTCAGGGAGCTATATTACACCTGGAGAGTGAACCTGGCAAAGGTTCCGTTTTTTATTTTACCCAAACCTTTCCACTCAGTAAAAACCCGGGAAACAATCCGGTAAATACCCATAAACAGCTTGGGAAGAATAATGAAATGAGCCTGGCAGGCATAGAGGTTTTGCTGGTAGAAGATAATCCCATCAACATATTAGTGGCAAAAAGCTTTTTAGAGAGCTGGGGAGCTATCATTGAGGTGGCAAAAAATGGACAGGAGGCACTGGACAGGCTAGACATAGAGCGCCACAGGATAATATTGATGGATTTGCATATGCCGGTGATGGATGGCTTTGAGGCTGCCAGGAAAATCAGGGAAAAAGGAATCACTATTCCAATTATCGCACTTACAGCCAGCATGCCAGGTGAAGTGGCAAAGGAAATAAAGGGTTTGGGTATCGACGGGATGGTATTAAAGCCTTTTGTACCCGATGAATTGTACAAAACCGTATTGAAATTTTCGTCCCCGCACGTGACCGGGACCGTGGAGTTATAAAAATGAAAAATATAAGGGGGCCGGATAGAAATCCGGCCCCGTTTTTTCCAATATCCTATGAGAAAAACCTATTAACTCGTTATTGATTTATGCCCTTCCAATTAACTTCACCCCCGGGGCACAACACAAATATAATATGCATTTGAACGATTTTTAGCCTGCGTTTAGCAGACGGTAGATTTGATTCAATAAACGGTTTTCCTGCAGGTGCGACACTTAATTTTATGCGTTAAAATTGCACTGTAAGTGGTAATTTAATTGATAATTGATAATACCTTCAAATTAAAATGGATCAATTATTACAAATATTCCCCGACTTGATGAATTTTTCATTTTTCAATTATCAATTATCAATTATCAATCGTACTTTTAAGCAAAATAAATCATCTTTATACTCCAGGATTTAAAAATTATCAAATATCAATTATCAATTAAAATAAGATTATATGAAAAAGATAATGAGCATTCTAACTGTAGGATTTGTTCTTTTGCAGGCATTTACAATTGCAGGTAACGAATTAACTCAGGAAGAAAGAAAAGCAGGTTCAGACTATCTCAAAGAAACCCGTGATTATTTTACCGATCATGTAAAAGGACTTAGTGATGCCCAATTGGATTTTAAGGCTGCTCCGGATAAATGGAGTGTGCGTCAATGCATGGAACATATCGCATTGTCAGAATCGTTTATAGTTACTGTTATTGATAATTCACTTAAACAGCCTGCCAATCCTGAAAAGAAGAGCGAAATAAAATTTACGGAAGAAATGCTTAAAACGGCGTTATTGGATCGCACAAAAAAAGGACAGGCGCCTGAACCCATTCAGCCTAAAGGTAAATTTAAGACGAAGGAGGAAACCATGGACGCTTTTTTAAAGGCAAGAAGTAAAAATATAGATTATATAGAAACCACCAAAGACGACCTGCGAAGCCATATAACCCCCCATCCTTTTTTTGGAATGCTGGATGCCTATCAATGGATGATCTTATTGTCTGCTCATAGTAAGCGGCACACCCTGCAGATTGAGGAGGTAATGGCGAACCCGGAATTTCCGAAAAACTAACCGGGTTAAATTGATAATTGATAATTGACAATACATTCAATTCAAAACGCATGCAATTATCATAATACTCCGGGGTTTGAAAAAATTATCAATTATTAATTAACAATCTTAATTTTG
>JBDTVX010000110.1:0-14424 GCA_040007015.1 Ferruginibacter sp.
AAACGTAAGCTAATTTAAAACGTGGGGAAAGTTCCACAATGGTATGCAGTAAAAGGGAGTGACACAACGATGTTGCCATGAAAAACAAATTCTTGTCCCCCAAAACAAAATAGAAAAATTTTTATCCTTAATAAAAAAAAGAGAAAGTGTTTTCTACAGCTTTCTCTTTTTACTTTATATAAACTTTTTTTACCACTCACATTTTCACATTTCGAAATTTTCACATTTTCACATTGGCACCTACCTCCCCTTCCCCCATCCAAACCAGTCATTGCCATTTGCATACAGCATTAATCCTAATAATAAAACCATGCCCACTACCTGTGCATATTCCAAAAATTTATCACTGGGTTTACGGCCACTGATCATTTCTGCCAACGTAAATACAACATGCCCTCCGTCCAAGGCAGGTATCGGTAATAAATTCATAAAGGCCAAAATGATGGATAAAAAAGCCGTGATGCTCCAAAAGCTTTGCCAGTCCCAGGGTGTAGGAAATACAGAACCAATTGTTTTGAAACCTCCCACACCTTTGTAAGCGCCGGTTTTGGGGTTGGCCATTTTTTTAAACTGGTCTATATAATCGCCCAACTTCTCTCCTGTTTTTGCAACACCTGCAGGAAAGGATTCAAAAAAAGAATATTTCCGGGCATCAATTTTAATTAAGCCAAGACTATCCATGGTGTCATAATCTATCCAGGGCAAACCTATTTTGCCATCACTGTTAACCCTGCTTTGCATTGCCAGTTTCTGGCCATTTCTTTCTATTTCAATACTGACAATACCATTTTTCTTTTTCTCTACCAGTTTACCTATTTCGTCGACAAAATTTACAGGCACACTGTCTACTGAAATTATTTTATCAAAGTTCCGGAGGCCGGCTATTTTTGCGTAACTGGTATCAAATATCTTATCACCGATGTCGCCTACTATCGGATCCATTCTAATGTCAATAAAACCAACACCCTGCTTTTTCTTTTCCACTAACTGACCTATCAGGTCAACGGGCATCACAATTGTTTTTTGCTGACCGTTTTGCTCAATCGTAACATTTAAAGCAGTGATCAGCCTTGAGGGAATATCATCAAAGTAGTTAACCTCTTTACCATTAATAGCAATGATCTTATCGCCATTGTTAAGGCCAAATTTCAACAATAAACTATCGGCGCAATAAATGCCATTTTTAAAAGAGTTATTAACGATCTTTTTTTCACCCCAGGTAAATAATATCATGGCATAAATAAAAAATGCCAGCAACACATTCACTGTTACACCCCCCAGCATTATTATCAACCTTTGCCAGGCGGGCTTGCTGCGGAATTCCCATGGCTGCGGTGGAAGTTTCATGGCTTCCTTGTCCATACTTTCATCTACCATACCTGCAATTTTTACATAGCCACCCAGCGGCAACCAGCCAATACCATAAACGGTTTCCCCAACTTTCTTTTTTACAAGAGAGAACCATGGATCAAAGAACAGGTAAAATTTTTCGACCCTGCACTTAAACCATTTGGCGGTGATATAATGCCCGAATTCGTGTAATATGACCAGTATGGAAAGCGACAATAATAATTGCGCAGTTTTTGACCCTACATTCGCCCAGTTAATAGCTAATAATATTGTATTCATTTTACCCCGAAACCCCGGAAGGCTATTTAAATTGTTAGTGAATTCTTTAGAAAACTGCCCCTGGATTGCGTATGCTGTCGTTTTGTATTTCCATTCGGCAAATAGCGGGCACTTAGAGTTTTATTAACGAAGCCGCAAAATTACGTGCTTCCCCATCGCTTTCAAAATATTCTTCCAGCGTAGGTTTTTCTATAAAACTGGTTTTATGCATGGTTTTTTCTACAACTGCCGTCATGTCTAAAAAGCCAATACGGTTGTGCAGAAAGGCCCATACGGCTATTTCATTGGCAGCATTTAAGATACAGGGCATGTTACCGCCTTTATATAATGCATCTGTTGCCAGCGCTAAATTTCTGAAAGTCTTAACATCCGGCTCCTCAAATGTGAGGGCAGAATGCTTCTTAAAATCAAGGCGCGGGAAGTCATTTCGGATTCTCTGTGGAAATGCCATCGCATACTGGATCGGCAATTTCATATCAGGGAGGCCCATTTGAGCCTTTATGCTGCCGTCTTCAAATTGTATCATACTATGAATAATACTTTGCTGGTGTATTACTACCTGTATCTGGTCGGGACTTAAATTAAAAAGCCATTTTGCTTCTATCATTTCCAGCCCTTTATTCATGAGGGTTGCAGAGTCGATCGATATCTTGGCGCCCATTTCCCAGTTGGGGTGCTGCAACGCATGGTCCCTTTTTACATTCACTAAAAAATTTGGCTTCTTCCCTATAAACGGGCCACCACTGGCGGTTAAAATAATCTTTTCAATTTTATTCCTTCCCTCGCCCACCAGGCATTGAAAAATAGCTGAATGCTCGCTATCCACAGGAAGGATGGGGGCACGATTTTCAACCGCTTTACGCATCACGATATCCCCCGCCACTACCAGGGTTTCTTTATTGGCAAGGCC
The DNA here is from genome assembly GCA_040007015.1 of Ferruginibacter sp. Lineage (GTDB taxonomy): Bacteria > Bacteroidota > Bacteroidia > Chitinophagales > Chitinophagaceae > Ferruginibacter. Next base: position 2,540 of record JBDTVX010000110.1, read on the forward strand.
AATCGCTTTTCCTTTTTCAACTGCTTTCAGGGTGGGCTTTAATCCCGCAAAACCAACAATGCCTGCCAGCATCATATCGTATCCTTCAAAATCCGCTACCTCTTCCAAAGCGGCCTCCCCAGCAAAAACTTTTATACCGGTAGATGCCAATGCGTCTTTTACCCTGGTGTATTTTGCGGCATCGCCAATAACAACTGCATTGGGATTGAATTCCAAGGCCTGTTGAATTAACAGTTCATCATTGTTTTGAGCGGTCAATATCTCGGCCTCAAACAATCCGGGGTTTGCACGGATCACTTCCAGGGCCTGCGTACCAATAGAGCCGGTGGAACCAAAAAGAGCAATTCGTTTTTTTTGAATGGCGTCTACCATAGGATTAAATTTTTTCTGCCACAGCGGCATTGAATACTGAATTTTTAAATGTTGCTTTGCCGTTGTTAAAAGGCGTAAAGTTTTTTTTGAACCCAGCTGTTGAATTTCAATTTGGCTTCATGGGCGTCGCACTCTTGTACATTTTATTTCTATTGAGCTTTACCTGCCTTTTACGTAAAAGCCATATAAATTAAAGGAGGCGAATTATATATCCAACTTTATGCCATTATGCTTTTGTGACAGGCGCAATTTAACGTAATAATTGCTGCAAAGTGCTTTTCATGCTACTAAAGTTAACCCATGCCGACATTTAGTAGTTCATTTAGTTGTTTTAGCGTGATTGTAATTACCAGTGACCTTCCTGTGAGCATGCCTGGGAACGTAAGAAAGAAAATGTTAACTTATGCGGTAAATGTTTTCATTACATACATACGAACTACCCTGGCAAAATATTAATCGCCATTTTATTACACCACAATTTTATTATACTTTTGAAATAATAAATATTTTGCCATGACAGCAATTGTAATTGATAAAAAAAATATGTTTTAATCACTGAAAAGGACTACCAGGTACTGCAAAAAAAAGCTGCATTAAAATCAAAACCAGAAAAAACATTTACTATTGAAGAAGCCCGGGCTTATAGCAAAAAACTCATTAAAAAATGAGCAGGAGAAAAATTATTGTAAAAAACCAGCAGCGAATAATATTGCGGGTATTACCTGGTTTCTCCAATAGAAGGGTTTGGTAGCCACTGCCGAAAAATTTACTGATTCTATTTAAGATTATTTTGTTAAACTAGCTGATACCCAAAGATCATATGCCCTTTGCATGGATCCAGACCGGTCAGTTTTAGGATACAAATGTGTGCCATATAAAAAGAAATATATAGCTGTGTTTATTGAGAGTGAGCAGGAGTTGGTCATTTTCGAATTCGCTTCATCAAAACTGAATTACTGGTAAAATTGATGAAGGAAAATAGAGATCGCTTAAGTTGTCATTACTACTAAGCTCAGGCAATAGTCCTGTCAAAAATCCTGCCTCCAGCATCACCCCAATAAATTTCCGGTAAACTGCATGCGTATGCGCAATTGAAAATTTTCAATGGTTTTAAATATTTCTTTTAAAGAGAGTTGATCTATTTTGGATAACTGTTGCGGCATTATATAATTATCGGGTGGCGTATGATCCTGTATAATTTGCTGCGACTGGGTTTTCAGGCGCAGGCTCATTAAAAAATAATAAGATTGAAGCAGTTCCGTTACTTCCTTTTCTGTAAAAACCTGCTTATCTTTTAATGCTTTTAATCTTTCGCCGGTGTTGGGTTCAAATATCCTGTTCTTTAATGCATATACCCTTACTAAATCAACAATGGGCGTCATGGCCTTCTTTATATCAAATACTTCTTTTTCATCTATCTTAAAAGTGCGGATGTTCTTAAAAAATGTCAGGGGTGGCTCATACTGCAACGCATTTTTTGCCATAAAATGAAAAAGCCTTTCCATTGGGTTTTGCAATTGCTCATTTAAAAAAACTTCCAGTTCTTTTATGATGGTTTCATCCCCATATATATAACGGCAATCAAAGAAGGTTGATATCTGCATAACCGTTTCGGGTACGCTTTCGTTGATCCAGCTTTCATAATTTTTTTTCCAGTGCGAAAGGGAATGCGTCCACTTTGGATTTTGTGCCATAAAACCACCGGTGCAATAGCTAAAGCCAATCATATTCAAATGATCAGAAACATGCGATGCGAATTTCAAAAAGTATTCCCGTACCTCTTCCCGGTGTTCGTTGGCTTTATCTTCATAAATGATGGCATTGTCCTGGTCCGTTTTAAGGGTTTGCTCTTTGCGCCCCTCACTACCTAATACCATGAACACAAATTTTGCAGGATGAGGCCCCATTTCTTTAGTTACACTTTCAATGACTTTAATAGCAATGGTATCAGACACTGCTGTGATAACCTGGTTAACGATTGCGGCATGTACACCCCGGTCTAACAGTTGCACCACAATTTGTGGTACCGTTTCCCATTTACGTTTTAATTCATCTACCGACAATGCCTGCTTTACCGATTGGATAAATACCAGTGGCGATTGTCCCTGCTCGCTCAATAATTTATTCCGGCTGATAAAGCCTACGTACTCCCCGTCTTTTTCAATCAACAGGTAACGGGTGTTGGTACGGAACATGCTGAGGACGGCCTCATAGACAAAAGCATGCACGTTGATGGTGGCAACCGGGCTATCCATAATGCTGCTTACCGGGCTTTCATAAGCTGCCTGCGTGGCCACCACATTATCGCGTATAGTGATGTCCGTTAGAAAGCCGGTTATTTTACTCTGCTTATTTTTTACAAACAGGCAACTCACCTTTTGCCGACCCATTACAATGGCTGCCTGGTATACGGGAGTATCCGCTGCGCACCAAACAATATCCCTGTATTCCACACTTTCAATTCTACGGGAATATAATTGCTCGGACGTTATAAAGCTTCTTTCAAAATTGGTGGGGTTTTTATAGAAATGCGCAAACTCCTCATTCAGCATTCTGTGGCCAAAGGAATCGGTAAAATGCTGGTAAAATGACTCATGCGTCTTACACAGATCATTAAAAATTTTACGGGGCAGGGTGTATACCAGGGTTCCCTTTTTAACAATGACGGTACAAAGTGATTTACTACCGTTCAGCAATTCCGATATACCTCCATAGCAATCTCCCGGATGAAATATTTCCACCAGCCTTTTGTTGTGGCTGCTATCGTAAAAAAATGTTTCATATTCCCCTTCCGCAATAATATCAATGCCTTTCATCCGGCTTAGCTCCTGGCGATAGAAAATACCGTCCTTTTTAAACCGGGTTTCAATCAGCAACCCGGCTATGCCTTCCAGCACATCGTCCGGCAACAGGTTAAACGGTACTGCTGTTTTTAAAAAACTGGTGCGGTTATCCATAATAAAAGGCTATTAATAGTGCGCTGAATAAAACAAGGATCAATGCGATCAGCCAGCCAACCGGTTTGAATGCTTTTTCCTCTTTTGGAAACACGATTGGCGGTTGTGTAAAAGACCCGATCTCATTTCGCTTCACCAATTCAAAAAAACAGTCGGCGGTTGCAGCAGCGTCTGCCATTGCATTGTGCTGGCATAATAACGGCTGCTTAAAAAGCAATTCATACAGACCACCCAACCGCAAAAATTTATTTTGTGGATTTTGCTGCAGGCGCTTCGAAGCGATCATGATGCAAAAGGTAGATAATTTTTCCATAGGATTATCGATGCCCTCCCTGCAATAATCCGCACCAATGATCCGGTAATCCAGTTCCATAAAATGCCCAATGATCATTGGCTGATATTGCAGGAGATCATCAGAAAGCCTCGCCAGCAATTGTCTCCTGGGTATGCCATTGAGGTGTAAAAAATCTTTGGTCAATCCGTGTATGCGCAGGGCAGAAGCCGATATTTCAAAATCATTGTCGCTGATATAATGGTTTTGTTCTTTGATCTTTTTTCCATCCTTACTATAAATTATCCATGAAACCTGCACAGCATGGGGCCAGTTTCCGGGGGTTGTATAAGGAAGGCCCCATTTTTTTGGCAACCCGGATGCTTCTGTATCGATAAATAAGAGGTAATCTTTCAATTGCAAACAAAAGATTTAGAAAGGTGAAATTGTTGTGCAAATATATTTAAATAAGGTTGAAGGTTTAAGATTGAAGGTTTAGGGTTTTTAATTTGAGGTTATTTAAACTATATTTTTTAAACTATTTCAAAATCGGTCAGGCAAGTAATTGTTTAATGGCTGTATTTACCTTATTGAAATTAAATTTACTGATAACGTTTTCCATCATGCGCTGTACCTGGTCATTACATAAGTTACCAATCGAACCCTCATGAGTATGCGCAATTGCTGGAGTGTACTTAAAATCGCCCGCTTCAATATCCAGCCCTACTTTTTTGTAAGCATCCCTGAATGCCATGCCCTGCAGTACCAGTTTATTTACTTCTTCCACGCTAAAAAGATATTTGTATTTATCATTGTTCAACAGATCTTTTTCTACCTGTATATTGGTGAGCATAAGACCGGCCATCTGTATACAAGCCTGCAGGTTTTCAAATGCGGGGATGATATGCTCTTTTAGTAATTGCAAATCCCTTTGATAACCGGATGGTAAATTGGTTGTCATCAGCATGATCTCATTGGGCAAAGCCTGAATACGATTGCAATGCGAACGTATGAGTTCAAATACATCCGGATTTTTTTTATGGGGCATGATGCTGCTGCCTGTAGTCAATTCATCGGGGAAGCTAATAAATCCAAAATTTTGATTGAGGTACAAACAGGCATCCATACTGAGCCTGGAGAGTGTGGCGGCAATATTCGAAAGCGCAGACGCGACGATGCGTTCCGTTTTGCCCCTTCCCATTTGCGCATACACCACGTTGTAATTCAAATCTTCAAAACCCAGCAGGCCGGTTGTCATTTTCCTGTTAATGGGAAATGAAGACCCATAACCCGCCGCCGAACCAAGCGGATTTTTATTCACTACCTCATAGGCTGCATGCAGGGTTATTAAATCATCCACTAAACTTTCCGCATATGCGCCGAACCATAAGCCAAATGAGGAAGGCATCGCCAGTTGTAAATGTGTGTAACCGGGAAGCAGGTCATCCTTATACTTTTCACTTTGCAGGATTAACAGGTCAAACAGTTCATTTGTGGCGTTCACTAATTTTTCTATCTCACTCCGGAGAAATAATTTAAGGTCCACCAATACCTGATCATTCCTGCTGCGGGCGCTATGTATTTTTTTCCCGACGTCCCCTAATTTTTCGGTCAGCATTAATTCTACCTGTGAGTGAATATCCTCTACACCTTCATCCAATGTAAAATTGCCTCGTTGTATTAAATGGTAAATATTCTTCAATTCAACTTCCAGTAACAATAATTCATCCTTCGTAAGCAGCCCCACTGACTCCAGCATTTTGGTATGTGCAAGGGAACCCAATACATCAAATGGCGCCAGGTAAATATCGAGGTCGCGATCGTTACCCACCGTGAATTTCTCCACTTCCTTTAATGAAATTTTATCTTTTTGCCAGAGCTTCATTTGGAAAGGTTAAGAGTTTAGGGTTTATGGGTTATGGGTTAAGGGTTTGGAGTCTGCTATTGGTTAGAGCATAAAACTTAAAGGTATAGGGTGAATTAAACCCTCGATTGCATACCATCAATTGCATTGCGATCAATTTCATATCAGTAAATATAAATTCTTTTTTATTGATAGGGATTTATATCATTAGATAACAATACCTTTTCCTCAACCTCCTTCCCTTGAAGGCTTACACCTACACCTTACACCTTTGCCTTAAACCTAAAATCTTACACCTCCTCCGTCTCAAACAATTTGCTCTACCATTTTAATATACGTTGCAATGCCGTCTTTAATTTCTTCCAGGTATATAAACTCATCCGCTGTATGACTTCGGCCGCTGTCACCCGGCCCCATTTTTAAAGCCGGGAACGGCATCAATGCCTTATCGGAGGTTGTGGGTGAGCCATAATAGCCTTTACCCAGGCGAACACCGGCCCTTACCAGCGGATGATCCAATGGAATAGAGGTAGATTTCATCCGGGTAGTACGGGGCGTAAACGAACTCTTTAAATTTTCTTTTAAAGGTGCCAGTATTTCTTCAAAAGTATACAATTCATTTACCCTTGCATCCAATATGAATTTGCATTGCCCCGGCACCACATTGTGTTGCCTGTTTTCCGTATCGATCACGGTAACGGTTAAACGCGATTCGCCCAATAGCCCGCTTACCTTTTCAAATTTATAATTTCTTATCCAGTTGATATCATCAACAGCCTTGTATAAAGCATTTTCTCCTTCATTTCTTGCTGCATGGCCTGCAGTTCCGATGGCAACACAATCGATCACCATCAGGCCACGCTCTGCCACGGCCATTTCCAATCCGGTTGGCTCACCAACAATTCCAAAATCGATGTTACCGAGATAAGGCAATAACAATTCGATCCCGTTAATACCGCTTATTTCTTCTTCCGCGCTTGCCGCGAAAACAATATTGTATTTTGAATCCGCCTGTTCATAGAAGTGGAGGAAAGCAGAAATCAAAGAAACCAGGCAGCCCCCGGCATCATTACTTCCCAGGCCAAACAATTTGCCGTCCATTTCCAGCGGTACAAACGGATCGATTGTGTAGCCCTTATTGGGCAACACCGTATCGTGATGTGAGTTTAATAAAATAGTGGGCTTACTGATATCATACTGCTTGTTTTTAGCATAAATGTTATTGCCCACCCGCGCATAGGCGACCTGGTTCCTGTCAAAAAATGCAGTTATTATTTCTGCGGTACCATTCTCGTTTTTTGAAAAAGAAGGCGTGGCAATTAATTGTTTCAGCAACAAGACCGCCTTTTCGTACAAATTTTCTCTCATGCTATTTTATTAAGGTACCGCAGGTATTATCCGTTATATTTTGCAACAGGTCATTCGCGTCACCGATCAATACTTCTTTTACGCCATTGTCAATGGCAGCGAAAGCATTGTCAATTTTCGGCAGTATCCCATCAAACAATTTTTTTTCTTCTATTAATTGGCGGTACTTTTCTTTGGTAATTAAGCCGATCACGGAATTTTCATTGTCCACATTTTCCAGTACGCCTTTTTTTTCAAAACAGTAGATCAATCTTACTGCATAATTTTTTGACAGTCCTACCGCCAATGCGGATGCAATGGTATCTGCATTAGTATTCAGCATTTGCCCTTTGCCATCATGCGTAAGTGGCGCGATTATCAATGTAAAGTTATTCGAAAGTAAAAGATCCAGGTTTTGAACACCTATGGCATCCTTTTTTATATCTCCTGCAAAGCCGTAATCAATGCCCCCATCACCTAAAGGGGCGTTCGTCGAATACTCTGCTTCTTTGCCAACATCTTTATCTTTAATCTGAGACTTTACTATTGGTCTTTTTGTTGCTGGTAATATATTGGCATCAGCTCCTGTTAATCCGATCGCATTGCATTGCAATGCTTGTAGTTTTGCAACAATCTTTTTATTAACCAGTCCGCCATATACCATTGTAACAAGGTCAATTGTTGCTGCGTCCGTTATCCTTCTTCCATTTATATAATTGGATGGTATGCCTAACTGCTCTCCTATTTTAGTAGCTATTTTTCCTCCACCGTGCACTAATATTTTTTTTGCCCGGATGGATGCAAAGTTTTTGAGGAAGGATTGTAATGCGGAATCATCATCGATTATATTGCCTCCGATTTTTATTACGAAGAGTTGAGGTGGTGCAGGTATAGATCCAGCCTCAACTCCACTGACTTGTGACGAGGTCTTTGAATACCCTGTTTCGCCCCCGGCCCCACCAGCTGGCGGGGAGGTCTTTGACCAGTCTGCTTCTTTTGCAGACTCTGTATTAGGGGTGTCAGGCACTGCGTTATCTTTTTTGGTTGTTTGAATTAAAGTAATTGTATCAGTAATTTTTCTAAGTACTTTTTCAATACTATTGATTATTTCTTCGTTTTTAAATCTTAAAACTTTTATTCCAAATTCACTAATTTCTTTTTCTCTTATTCTATCATTAATTCTCATATTTTTGTTTTCATGATAACCTCCATCCAGTTTAATGACCAATTTTATTTTATGACAATAAAAATCAGCTATATAAATGGTCATGGGGTGTTGCCTCCTGAAATTTAATTGCCAATCGTTCTTCTTTATAACATTCCAAAGAATTTATTCTGCGTCAGTCATTCTGCCCCTCAACTCTTTTGCTAATTCAAACATCTTCGGATTTGCACCATAATGCATACTCCAGTTACTTTTATAGCCATCCCCACTTTTTGCACTATCACTCATTTAATTTTTAGAGTTTTTGAATTAAATTATACTGTTCGTAGAGCTCTCCGCTAGCTAGCGGAGCCGGGGGCAACAGCATTCTATTGACATACCTCTCCACTATTCTGCCGAGCCGATGGCTGAACAGCCTGTTCGTAGTCCTCTCCGCTAGCTAGCGGAGCCGGGGGCAACACGAACTATCTCCAGACTTGTCCGCTATTTAATGAGGCCAGAGCCAAGTATCTCACTCAAAACCGCCTGCGCCGCCCATACCCTGTTACCCGCCTGTTGCGTAACAATACTATTACTGCTATCTAAAATTTCATCACTTAACTCCACGTTTCTGCGTACCGGCAGGCAATGCATCACTCTTGCATTATTCGTCAGCTTCAGCTTTTCTTCGGTCAGCATCCAGGTGGGATCATTGCTGTAAATCTTTCCGTAATCAGTATAAGTACTCCAGTTTTTTACATAAATGAAATCTGCTCCCCTTAACGCTTCCTCCTGTTTATGCGTAATGGTTGCTCCATCGGTATACCTTGTTGAAAGTTCATAATCTTCGGGGTGGGTAATTACGAATTCGGCTTCTCCCCATGCATTGACCCATTGTGCGAAACTATTGGCAACGCATTGGGGTAATGGCTTTACATGCGGCGCCCATGTTAACACAACTTTTGGCCTGCGTACCTGTTCCCGTGAACCCGCCGGGGCAACTGCCTGCAAACATTCCTTCATAGTAATAATATCGGTAAAAGACTGTAACGGATGCAGGGTGGCGCTTTCCAAACTTACTAAGGGTACCCCTGAATATTGTATGAATGAATTGATTACCAACTCGCTGTAGTCATCCTCCCTGTTTTTCAAAGATGGAAAAGTTCGGATACAGATAATATCAAAATAGTTTCCTAAAACAGGCGCTGCATCTTTTACATGCTCTACCGTATTGCCACTCATGATGGCACCATCTTCAAATTCCAATGCCCAGCCTTCTTTATCCACATTAAAAACGATTGCTTCCATACCAAGGTTGGTTGCCGCTACCTGTGTGCTTAATCTTGTACGCAGGGAAGGATTCAAAAAAAGCAATCCAATTTTTTTATCGACACCAAGATGCCTGTCAGCAAAAGGATCGGCTTTATAAGCCAGTGCTTTTGCTACCAGCTTATTGATATCACTAACATCGTTTACAGAAATAAAATTTTTCAATTTTTATAATTGGTTTATAATAATTTGCCAATTTGATAATGTGGCCTCCGCAAGCGGTAAATACCTTTGGAACTGAAAAAATTAGCATATTAGCACATTAGCACATTAACTCATCATACGGAAACCGCCACGCTATTTAATTCTTTTGTAAAAGCATTTAAAAAAATATCGGCCCCGGTCTTTGAAATATTAAGAGCGGGTAATAACCTGATCACATTTGGTTTTGCTTCCCCAGTGAAAATTTTATGATTGAATAAAAGATTTTTCTTTATTATTTTCAGTTCTTCAGGAAGATCAATTCCAATCATCAGACCTTTACCCCTTACCTCTTTTATGTGCGGAAGTTTTTTTAATTCCTCTATTAAATAATTGCCAATTGTTTCAGCATTCTTTAGCAGTCCTTCTTCTTCAATTACTTCCAAAACCGCCAATGCAGCGGCGCAGGCTAAATGATTACCTCCAAAAGTAGTACCCAGCATAAAATGCTTTGGCTGAATTTTAGGTGCAATAGATATCGCCGCCACCGGGAACCCATTCCCCATACCCTTCGCCATAGTATAAATATCCGCATTCACACCGCTATGGTCATGCGAATAAAATTTACCGCTTCTGCCATAACCGCATTGCACCGAATCAGCAATAAATACCGCATCGTATTGATCGCAGAGGCTTCTTATTTTTTGTAAGAAGGAACCGGATGCAACATTTATACCGCCTACGCCTTGTATACCTTCAATAATAACAGAGGAGATATCATGTTGTATAAAAGTTTCTTCCAGCGCCACTTCATCATTAAGCGGAAGGAATATTACATTGCCGGTTTGGTTAACAGGGGCAATTATAGCAGGATTATCAGTCACCGCAACGGCCAGGGAGGTGCGTCCATGAAAACTCTTTCTGAAAGCAATTATTTTTTTCCTGCCATTATAAAAGGAAGCGAGTTTTAATGCATTTTCATTTGCTTCGGCACCGGAATTACACATGAATAACTGGTAATCTTCCTTAGCTGAAACGGTGCCCAATTTATCAGCCAATTCCCCCTGGAGGGGTATTTTTACGGAGTTGGAATAAAACCCTATTTTGTGCAACTGCTCCTCTAAACGTTTTACATAATGCGGATGTGTATGGCCAATAGATATCACGGCATGACCACCATACATGTCTAAGTATTGCTGACCTTTATCATCCCATACATAAGAGCCCTGACCCTTTACGATAGTAATGTCATTGAGTGGATATACATCAAATAAATTCATAAAGATGGTTTTAAATTTAATATCAGGGTTTGAGGTTTAAGGTTTAGGGTTTAGGGTTTTTCAACTCGAATAGATTTTAGAAAAACAAGCTACTAAATACGCACTCCTTCTACCTTACACCTTCTTCCAACGTCTAAAAATAATTCGCCTTTAACTTCAACCCGGTCGTTTCTTCCAAACCAAACATCAAATTCATATTTTGCACGGCCTGGCCGCTTGCACCCTTTAACAGGTTATCTATTGCAGAATGGACCACCAGGTTGGTCCCCACTTTTTCCAATTGGATAACACAATTATTAGTATTTACTACCTGCTTTAAAAAGATGGGTTCTTTACTAATTGTTACGAACGGATGTGAAGCATAATATGCTGCAAATACCTCAATCAATTCCGGCAAACTTTCATTACATTTTAACTGGGAACTTATAAAGATCCCCCGGGTAAAATCTCCCCGCCATGGTACAAAGTTGATATCAATGTCCCCGGCAGTTTGTAATTGGCTCAACGATTGGCCGATCTCGTTCAGATGCTGGTGCTCCAAAGTTTTATAGGCTTGTATATTATTTGCCCTCCAGCTAAAATGAGCAGTCCTGTTCAATGCCTGTCCTGCACCAGTTGAACCGGTGATCCCCGTTGTATATATTTCTTTTAATAATCCCGCTTTTGCTAACGGTAATAATCCCAGCTGGATGGCTGTTGCAAAGCAACCCGGGTTAGCAATATTTTGCGCTGATTGAATCTGGTCTTTATTCAATTCAGGTAACCCATAAACGAAGTTACGGCCGTCGGTTGCTGAGTCAAGCGCCAACCTGAAATCCTGGCTAAGGTCTACCAGTCTTATTTTTTCATCAATGCTGTTCTCCGCTAAAAATTTTTTTGCATCGCCATGACCCACACATAAAAAAAGCACATCAATTTCCTGGCTTAACCCCGGTGCAAAAACCAGTTCGGTTTCTCCAATTAGATCGCCATGAACCGCGTGTAAGGGTTTTCCGGCGTTGCTATTGCTTTGTACAAAAGTAATCGTTGCGGCCGGATGATTTAATAAGATCCGTATCAATTCACCACCGGCATAACCTGCGCCGCCAACAATACCCGCTTTTATTTTATTTGCCATCAACACTTTCTTTTACCTGGTGATAGATCATTGTTTGATTACCAAATATTTTTGTAAAGCCCC
>JBDTVX010000111.1:0-14329 GCA_040007015.1 Ferruginibacter sp.
TTAAAAAACACATTTGTTTAATTCCACCAAACTTTTACATTTGCAAAAATTAAATCCACACAGAAGATGTTTTGGACACTAGAATTAGCCTCTCATTTAGAGGATGCCCCATGGCCGGCAACCAAAGATGAACTAATAGATTATGCTATCAGAAGTGGTGCACCTATTGAAGTAATTGAAAACCTGCAGGAACTGGAAGACGAGGGTGAAGTATACGAGGGGCTGGAGGATATCTGGCCCGATTATCCAAGCCAGGAGGACTTCTTTTTTAATGAAGATGAGTATTAGCATACAGGACCGCCCTTAAAGACTTTAGGAGAAGCCGCACCAGCTTAGCAGGAAGATAAAAATAATCCGGTAAAGCCACCAATTTTTTAAGTTGGTGGCTTTCGTATTCTCGCATTTGAACTTGCTTTTATTTTTTGCCGTACCTCACCTTAAAGTATACCAGGAGGATTGACAGGAAACAGATTATTCCATTACAAATAATTACCGGCAGCAACCCTTTGCCAACACCATATATCAGCCAGATGACTGTGCTTAAAAAAACAATCATCATCATTGACAGGTTTAGATCCCCAACGCTTTTTGTTTTCCAGGTTTGATATACCTGCGGCATAAATGTAATGCTGCTTAGAACGGAGCCCGAGAGCCCTACCACTTCTATCCAATCTATCATGATAATTATTTAATTAAGACTATAGTTTCAAAGACTATAATTCTCTGTTTAAACATTGCTAACCATCGCAGATGCAAGGACTATACAAAATGAGGCAATATTGTTCTGCTGAAATTGAAGCATAAAATGAATTACGGTAGAAAATATTGTTTAGGTTCTGCTTTTGTAATGTTGTGGTAAATGTGCTATTTTTCAACCATGTATTGAGTGATTGTTAAAATTATAGTTTTTCCAAACTTCCCGAGAATGAGAAGATCTTTATCTCCGGTTAAAAGGTGGGTGGCATTTCCATCTAAAGACAACGATAGCAGAAAATTATCCTTAGGATCTCTACAAGCATTTATTTCACTGGTTACCTCAATAAAAACTGATCTTGCTTTTATTTTTAACATTAAGCTTTCAACGTCATCCAATCAAAATATTTCCTGAATTTGCTTCTTTGGGTTACTTCTACGATTTCATCTATCAACTCCTGGCTAAAAATAAGCTCGATTCCCTTATAACCAATGATAGAATCAAATTTTGAAAGGTCTTTTGTAAGTAGAAAACTTATCCAAAGAATAGTATCAATTATAATTCTATCTTTTGGATCTGGCATATCTTTTTGATCTTACAATTTCTACTTCTTTGGTAATATCTTGTAAGGAAGGAGGATTACTTTTTGCTTTTGCCCGAAATTTATTTACTAATTTAAGAAATCCGTCATCTGGGGCATTTCGAATAGAAATTAATTTTAGGTCGGCAAGGTCTTCAAGTAATTTACCTGCTTTAGGATTCAATATATCAACTTGTAAAGTGGTCATGATATAAATGTAAGAATTTTTCGTCAATTTCGAAGCAGTGGCGATGCCGGTCGTGTATTATTTGCGGCTAAATAGTATGTCCTGCAAGATGCCTTCGTAGAATATGATTGCAAGTTGGACAGGAGTACAGAAACGTTAGATTGAATAGAAGACTTTGTTTAGCGCGGCCACCCGGACCAAAAATTATTTTTCCATTTGCTCAATTACAGGAAGTGTTACGCCGGTAAAAGAAAACCCGCCATCATGAAAAAGATTTTGCATGGTTACCATCCTTGTAAGATCACTGAATAAGGTAACACAATAATTTGCACAATCCTCCGGACTGGCATTGCCCAAAGGACTCATTTTTTCTGCATAACTGATAAAACCTTCAAAACCTTTTACGCCACTCCCCGCAGTTGTTCGCGTGGGCGATTGAGATACGGTGTTCACCCTCACATGCTTTTTAAGCGCGTAATGATATCCAAAACTACGGGAAACGCTTTCCAGCAATGCCTTTGCATCAGCCATTTCATTATAGTCGGGGAATACACGCTGTGCGGCTATATAAGTAAGCGCTACCACGCTACCCCATTCATTGATCGCCTCCAGCTTCATAGCCGTTGCCAATACACGATGCAGGCTCATGGCGGAGATATCCAGTGTTTTTGAATTGAACCCGTAATCGATCTCAGTATATTGTTTGCCCTTGCGCATATTCAGGCTCATGCCGATGGAATGTAAAATAAAATCCACCCCGCCCCCAAAATGTTCCATCGCTTTTGTAATAAGGTTTAATACATCCTCATTACTGCTTACATCACACGGGATCACGGGTGCATTGATGGCTTCGGCCAGCTTATTTATCTCGCCCATTCGCATGGCTACCGGCGCATTGGTCAGTAATAATTCTGCGCCTTCTTCATGGCACCGTATTGCGGTTTTCCATGCAATAGATCTTTCATCCAGTGCACCGAATATGATCCCTTTCTTTCCCTTAAGTAAGTTGTATGGCATATTTGTTTTATTTGAATGGTAAAAATAGTACTTTCTAAGTACTTAGTACTTAGTACCCACCATCTCTTTTGCGTTCTCCAACGCAGCAGCAGTAGGCTTTTCACCGCTCAGCATTTGGGCAATAGCGGTTATGCGCTCCTCCCTGTTCAACAGTCGAATAGAAGTGGTGATCTTATCTTCCCTAACTGCCTTATACACGAAATAATGCGCAGTTGCCTTTGCCGCAATCTGTGGCTGGTGCGTGATCGATATCAATTGATGCGAGCGGGAAAGATCTTTCATGATAATGCCTACCTGCTTTGCAGCTTCGCCGCTGATACCCGTATCAATTTCATCAAATATTAAAGTGGGCAATTGCAATTTCCGGGCAACCAGCGATTTTATGCAAAGCATGATACGGCTTAACTCCCCACCGCTTGCTACCTTACCCAGAACTTCAAACCTGCCGGTTTTATTGGCATCTAATAAAAAACCAATCTCATCACTGCCATTTATATTTAATGTACCCTTCTCTACCTGCACTTTTATTTTTGCATTGGGCATGCCTACCTGCGTCAACAGGCTGTTTACTTTTTCAGTAAAGGGTTTCGCTGACCTATGCCTGTTGATTGATATTACGTCCGCTAACTCATTACAGCGATGCAATAATTGCTGTACCGCTTTAGATTTCTGTTCAATCGCTTCGCCGATATTTAAGATATCGTATAGTTTTACCTGCAGCGCATCTTTAATAACCAGCAATTCATTGGTGGTATTTACGGAATGTTTCTTTAACAACCTGTATCCCAGGGATATCTTATCGTTCACAACCTGTATTTTCTCAGCATCGTACTGTACGCCCTGGTCTATTCTTTCCAGTTCATCACCAATATCCTGCAATTCTGCCTGTGCGCTGCGTAAACGCTTATTGAGATCCTCAATGGCAGGATGATATTCTTCCAGGGAATGTAGCTTATTGCCCAGGGACTTTAGTTGCTGTACAATGGGTAATTCATTTTCCTTCAATTCAAAATAAATACTGCTCATTTGCTGCTTTACAGTTTCAGCGTTGCTAAGTAACCTGATCTCTGTATCCAGCTCCTCCAGCTCATTTTCCTTAAAGCCTGCTTCTTCCAGTTCGTCAAACAGGAACTGGTTATAATCCAGCGCCGCATTAGCCTGCTGCTGTTCGGATTCAAGCTCGGCAAGCTCCTTTTTAGCTTTCGTGTATTCCTTGAATACAGTTCTATATTCGGGTAACAGGTCGCTGTTACCTGCCAGGGCATCTATCACTTCCCTTTGAAAATCATTGTCGCCCAATTCCAGGGTATCAAATTGCTGGTGCAGATCTACCAGCATTGAGCTCAGCTCCTTCAACTGGTTTAAATTAACGGGTGTATCATTAATAAATGCCCTGGATTTTCCATTTACTGCAATCTCCCTTCTTATTACCAATTCATCTTCCAGGTCAAGTTCATTCGTTTTTAGAAATTCTTTAACGGCTTTATTTTCGGTTGCTTTAAAATAACCCTCTGCCACACATTTTTTTTCTTTGTTCATTAAAGTATTGCTTTCGGCCCGTTCTCCTAAAATCAGGCTGAGCGCACCCATTAAAATACTTTTTCCGGCACCCGTTTCGCCGGTGATGATATTCATGCCGGATGAAAAATCGATCGCGATCTCTTCAATGATCGCATAATTCTGTATGTGAAGTTTTTGAAGCATATGGGCGGCAAATTAGTTTTTTTTTGCCACTGATGAGATAGATTTTCCGGAAGCTGACTAAAATTATTTTACAATACGCATATATTTATTTGCCACGATCCGCTAGCTATCGATGCACGATCTGATAGCTAGCGGATTAACACGAATAAAAAATTCAGGCAGTTTGGAAACTTTGGGGCGGCATTTGTAAATAAAAAAAGCACTTCAATTTTTTGAAGTGCTGTCTTAATAATTTCTTTATGTAAAATTTGATTGTGGTAGTTAATCTAACTATTTAAGCGCCATTTTTATTTCTACAACATAGGACACAGGAGCTTAAGCAATTGTCGCTTTGCTATACCTTTTATAGAGTTATTTCCGGGCTTTGTATTTCATTAGCACATCTGCACATTAGCAAATTGTCTCTATTTTATTTCAATACTGTCATTTAAATTGGTATCCACCAGTATACGACCGCAGTTTTCACAAACGATCACTTTTTTACGCAGTTTGATCTCGCTTTGTTTTTGCGGCGGGATTGCATGAAAACAGCCTCCGCAACTATCTCTTTCTACCGGAACTACTGCCAGTCCATTGCGATAATTTTTGCGGATGCGGTCATAACTCAATATCAGGCGTTCGTCAACATGACTCCTTGCTTCTTCTGCCAGTTTGTTATATTGCTTCTCTTCCTTTTCAGTTTCGCTGATGATTTTTTCCAACTCGTTTTTTTTGCCGGATAAATTATTTTCTTTGATAGCTACTGCTTTTTTAGCGGATTCTAATTGCCTTGCTTTTTCACCGATCTCTTCCGTGGCATCTTTAATATGTTTTTCGCAAAGCTTCACTTCCAGGGTTTGCATTTCAATCTCTTTATTAATTGCTTCAAACTCACGGTTGTTTTTTACATTGTCACTCTGCTTTTCGTATTTTTTTATTAGGGCTTCCGCCTCTTTGATCGCTTCCTTCTTTTGATTAATAAATTCCTGCATGCCATTGATCTCTTCCTCAACACGGGTTTGACGGGCATGCAAGCCTTCAATTTCATCTTCAAGATCCTTTACTTCAATCGGTAATTCTCCCTTCAGAATTTGAATCTCATCCAGCTTGCAATCTACTTTTTGTAGATTTACCAGCGCTGTTAATTTTTCTTCAACTGAGAAATCTTTTACTACTGCCATATATCGTTTATTAATTTATTTACCAACATTTGATCCAGATCTGAATTCCTGTCTTTTTGACGCAACCGGCAAGGTTGAATAATATTACGATCTACCGGCACTTCTTAATCAATTTCTCCATTAACCCGCCTTATTTTAAACTTCCTTTAAAACTTTTCCGTTTTAGCCCGGATCAGGCTACAAAATAATTGACGGGATTAGTTCTAACGCTTGTTTTTTGGACGGCAAAGGTAGGAAATTTTTCGGTCAAAATATCATATAAAAGTTCAATTGTATATTGCTCACTTTCATAATGGCCGATATCAGCAATTACCAACCTGCCCTCCGCATCAAAAAATTCGTGATATTTTATATCGCCTGTAATATAAAAACCGGCTCCTGAAGCCACAGCAGCACCTGTTAAGAAACTGCCCGCGCCACCACAGAGCGCTACTTTCCTAACCATTTTTCCTGTAAGCGGCGTATGCCTGATCACTGTAAGATTGAACACTTTCTTTAACAAACTCAAAAACCCGGCTTCACTTAGCTCAGTTTCCAGTTCTCCCACCATTCCGCTGCCTATATCCTGGTTCATATTATCCAAACCAGTAATATTGTAAGCTACCTCCTCATACGGATGTGCTTTTACCAGCGCTTTATAAATAGTCCGCTCCAGCCAGGATGGAAAAACAAGTTCTATTTTAATCTCATTTTCTGTATGCCGTATTCCGGGCGTACCAACAAACGGATCTGTGGCCCCGCTTCCTTTAAATGTGCCTTCTCCCTGCGTATTAAAACTGCATTCGCTGTAATTGCCTACATGGCCGCCGCCAGCCTCAAAAATAGCTTCCCTAACTGCCTCGGCCTGTTGAATAGGAACATAGGTAACCAGCTTTTTGAGCATATTTTTTTTGGGTTGCAGGATCTGCCGGTTTTTTAGCCTCAGCATGTCGGCCATTTTGCCATTAACACCCTGCATTACATTGTCCAGGTTGGTATGAATAGCATAAATCGCTATATCATTTTTGATAGCTGTGATTACCGTCTTCTCCACATAATTTTTGCCGTTAATTTTTTTTAACCCGCCAAAGATGATCGGATGATGTGCAACAATAAGGTTATAGTTTTTTTCAATCGCTTCCAGCACCACTTCTTCGGTTGCATCCAGTGCAGTAATGATACCGGTACAGTTCCACCCGGCACTGCCAGTGAGTAAACCTGCATTGTCATAGGTTTCCTGCAAATCAGGGGGAGCAATGCTTTCTAAAAAAGTTGTAATATCTTGTATTTTCATTTCTAAAAAATTTAATTAAAATGAGTTCGGTTGAATTATATACTGCGTATAAAACAAAGATGCAAAAAATAGCCGACGTAAAATACGCTTCTGCTGTTTTAGAATGGGACCAGGAAACCTACCTGCCTCCAAAAGGCAATGATTTCAGGGGGCGGCAAATAGCAACATTAAACGAAATTGCCCACCAGCAATTTACGGAAGAAAAACTGGGTGCACTGTTACAGGAATTAACCGCCGCAGACGATCTGTCCACGTCTGAAAAAAGAAATGTAGAACTAAGCCTGGAAGATTATCACCGTAATAAAAAGCTAAGCAGTGATTTTGTAAGGCAAATGAGCGAAGTGGTCAATAAATCATATCATGCATGGGCAAAGGCACGGACCGAAAACTCATTTGCAACTTTTCAGCAACCGCTTCACCAGCTCATTCAATTAAAAAAACAGCAGGCGGATATGCTCGGATATGAGCAACACCCTTACAATGCCCTGATGAATGATTATGATAAAGGGCTTACCGTTGATGCAGTAGATACCATGTTCAATGACCTGAAGCCACAGCTATTGGTATTAACTGATTCAATAAAAAATAAGGTACCTGTTGACAACTCATTTCTTCACCAACATTTTAATAAGGAAGATCAATGGAAATTTGGAATGGATATTTTAAAAAGAATGGGTTTTGATTTTGAAGCAGGCAGGCAGGATATCAGCCTGCACCCGTTTACCACTAATTTCAGCAGTATGGATGTACGGGTAACTACCAGGATCGATGAGCTTGATTTTGGCAATATGACCTGGAGTTGTATTCATGAGGGCGGGCATGCCCTATACGAGCAGGGCCTGCCACCCGAACACTATGGCCTGCCTTTAAGCGAATACTGCAGTTTAAGCATTCATGAAAGCCAAAGCCGCCTGTGGGAAAACTGCATTGGCCGTGGTCTCCCATTTTGGGAACACAATTTTAAGCGGTTAAACACGTTATTTCCCAGGCAGCTGAGCAATTTAACGGTACATCAGTTTTATAAGGGAATTAACAGGGTGGCCCCATCTTTGATTAGGACAGAAGCAGATGAATTAACATATCACTTTCATGTAATGATCCGGTACGAAATTGAAAAAATGCTGATTGAAGGCAATATAAATACAAAGGATATTCCCGCATTCTGGAACGAGCACTATCAAAAATACCTGGGAGTAACGGTGCCGGATGATAAAAGAGGATGTTTGCAGGATATTCACTGGAGCCACGGAAGCTTTGGATATTTTGCCACCTATAGTCTTGGGAGCATGTATGCCGCGCAGTTATATGCAGCAATTGAAAGGAATAATCCGTCTGTAGAAAGGGAGATAGCGGGTGGGGATAACAGTGGAGTTCAAAAATGGCTAAAGGATAACATATATCAATATGGTCGTTATTTTTCATCGGAGGAATTATGTAAAAATGCAACAGGGGAGTCTTTGCAATCAAAATATTTTATTCGGTATGCTACTAAAAAGTACGGGCATATCTATTCGTTATAAAATTAATATTATGTCTGTATTATTATATAAAGGAAGATTGATTGCTGTTGGTAGTATTGCATTGCTGGTATTATTTTTATCGGCCGGTTGTAAAAAGCTGAAAGCGGCTGCCGGTGACCGCAGTACATTGGAAGCCTTATTTGAAGAAAATATTTTAAACAGGAATTTTATTGTTCATCTTGCCGTCGATAACGGAGCAGACATAACAAGTGAGTACACAGGTTATAATTTTATATTAACAAAGGACACTTCGTTTTACAATGGGCCAATAACCGGCACCAGGGCTGGTGTTACTTACACAGGCACCTGGGCATGTAATGAAGATTTTGGAAAACTAACCATTAACTTCACCAGTCCGGCCCCGCCCCCGGAATTTAATTTCATAAACCGCTCCTGGAAATTCACCAAAAAGGCATTTCCAATTATGGAGCTGGCTCCCTGGGGAACTACCGACGCCAAGGTTTTGCATATGGAAAGGCTTTGATGCTGAATTATAATTTACACAGGAGCGGGCTTCGATAATACCGGCAATCATTTTATTCCCAGGGATATATCTCAATTTTTCCTTTTGCCAGGAATGCATGATCTGATAGCTATTGGATTTCCACGATTTGTTTAATAAAAAATTTTCTTTATTCGTGCCAATGACGTCCCTTTTAGAGATGATGAGGAAGGGCACACGGTTCGAAGACTTCCCTTTGAGGACAATGTCATTTAGTTAAGGTCTTTATACGATCTAATGTCACCCCTTCGGGATTTTAATAATTGCTTACAGTTGAATAACAGCCCCGAAGGGGTGACATTTTTTCTTAACAATTATGACATTGCCCTTTAACGGCCCGGGGGCACACGATACAATCGCCAGGCCTCTTCTGCGAAATAGCCGAAAAATAACAACCGGTTAACTGCTATCAGAGTTTGCACCTGCTGAACAGGTTGCGAGGCTACAACTCCGACAAAGGTTAAAACGTCTTACTGAAGGTTATCGGATTTCTTCCCTTTGGTTTATCCATTATATCTTGATTTTTTATTAACCCCTGCACAATTTTATAACATATATGGAGTTAGGATATGGGTGTATATAATGGAAATTTACACACGGCAATTAATAAAAGCATAAACTCCCCAACCTATGATAACCAGCTTTGCGACCAAGGCATACTGCCTGTTATTATTTACTTTTTTCAGCTTTATTGCCAGGGCCCAGCTCACGGCCGGTTTTTCAGCGACGCCATTGACCGGGTGCGCTCCCTTACTTGTTAGTTTTAGTGACCAATCTACGGGGGCCCCTACCGACTGGAAATGGGATCTTGGAAACGGGACGATTTCCTATCTGCAAAATCCATCTGTTAGTTATTTCAACGCCGGTTTTTATACCATTAAGCTGGTAGTAAAAAATGCCGCCAATATTGATTCTGTTATAAAAACACAATTTATAGATGTATCGGCCAAACCAACGGTAGGGTTCACGGCAGCTGCCACGAATGGCTGTTATCCATTGCCGGTTCAGTTCACTGATCAAAGTACAGCGGCAAACGATACGCTTATAACCTGGCAATGGGATTTTGGTGATGGCTTTTCTTCGAACCAGCAAAACCCGCTGCATGTTTATACTACTTCCGGCAATTACAATGTTACTTTAAGAGTGATCAATAATAAAGGTTGTTTAAATACACTTTCAAAAAGTCAATATATTAAGATCAACCCGGGAGTAGAAGCAAATTTCAGCAATAGCAGCCCAAATGTATGCAGTGCACCGGTTAATATCGATTTTCAGAACTCATCCGCAGGCGCAGGCATACTAACCTATGAGTGGTTATTTGGAGATGGATCCGGCTCTGCTTTGCAAAACCCTTCTCATATTTACAATGCCCCGGGAACTTATACCGTAAAACTAATTGTGACAAATGCTTCAGGTTGTAAAGACACCCTAACGAGGGCTAATGCTTTCACAGTGGGAAATGTTGTTCCGGCATTTACTACCAGTGATAAGGTTTGCACAGGGGCGCCGTTATTTATCAGCAATACCTCCAATCCAATACCTTCTTCCGCATACTGGACATTTGGAGACGGAACTTCTTCTACCCGGATCAGTCCTGTAAAATATTATACCGCTCCCGGAACCTATCAAATAAAATTGGTTGCAAATTTTGGAAGTTGTTTAGATTCGGCGGTTACAACGGTAACAGTGATCCCTTCGCCAACTGCTGCATTTACATCAGGTGACAGCGTAAATTGCGGTTTTCCTTTTTCGGTGGATTTTACTAACCAGGCTTTGAATGCTACCTCTTATCAATGGGATTTTGGAGATAACACTACTTCCACTTCACCCAATCCTGCACATACCTACAATAGTTATGGTAATTTTAAGGTACAGCTGGTTGTTACCGGTATAAATGGATGTACGGATACATTGAGAAAGACAAATTATGTGAAAATAATACAGCCTCATGTGGTTTTTAATAATTTGCCTGATAGCGGTTGTGTACCTTTTACAAAATATTTTTCAACCACCACTGTTTCAATTAAACCGGTAACAGGCTATTTATGGGATTTCGGCGATGGATCAACAGATACAAATGCTACGCCCACCCATACTTATACTGTCCAGGGAATATATACGGTTAAAGTTATTATAACTACAGCCGGAGGATGCGCTGATACCGCTGTGATGACAAGGGCAATTATAACAAACAGCTTGCCGGTAGCTATCTTTAGCGCTACGCCAAGAGATGCCTGCGCTAAAATCCCTATTAAATTTACAGATCAAAGTACCGGTAATGTTTCAAAATGGTTGTGGGATTTTGGCGACGGCACTACATCTGCTGTACAAAATCCCCAGCATATCTACTTCGACACAGGCTATTTTGACATCCGGCTTATTGTATGGAACAGCGGTTGCCCTGATACAGTCAAATACAAGGACTATATACATATTAATCCACCCATTGCCCGCTTTATTATTGGGCTTGATTGTAGTAAACCGTTAGAAAGACTTTTTACCAATACGTCTATCGGTGCAGATCAATGGCATTGGGATTTTGGTGACGGCAGTACGTCTACACTATTAAGTCCGCTTCATGTGTATGCCGTTCCGGGATCTTACACCGTTTCCCTGCTGGTGAGCAACCATACTTCGGGCTGTGATTTTACCTCCCTGAAACTGATACGGGTAGTGGATGTAAAAGCAACCTTTTTTGCCTCGGATACCGTCATTTGCAGGGGAAGTAGTATTAGTTTTTCCAGCAGCCTTGATTTATCGGATGTCGCAATATTTAATTGGGATTTTGGTGACGGAAAAACTGCCTCTTCCACAACAGCCAATACTATCACACATTTATATGTCACCTCGGGAAACTATACCGTTCGTTTGATCATCACCGATATACTGGGTTGTAAAGACACATTGACCAAACCAACGTATATCAGGATAGACGGGCCAATATCAAAGTTTACATCCTCCGTACCCGGAAGTTGTTTGAATAACCTCATCACGTTTAATGACGCGTCTGTGAGTGATAATGTGCATCCTATTCAAACCTGGTCATGGAACTATGGGGATGGCACCAGGGAGATTTTACCAGGTGGCCCTTTTCAACATAACTATACAGCTCCCGGCGCTTATATTGTTACATTAAAGGTTACCGACAGCAAAGGATGTACAGACAGTATAAATATAGCAGCCGCTTTGATCATTTCAAAACCGGTTGCAAAATTCACTGCGTTGGATACGGTTACCTGCCCTTCCAAACAGGCAAGGTTCACTAATCAATCGACCGGGCCCGGCCTTATTTTTCTTTGGAATTTTGGAGACGGCGCCACTTCCGCTGTAAAGGATCCGGTGCACAACTATTTAACTGATGGCACCTATTCTGTAATGCTTTTTATCCGGGACCAATTTGGCTGTACGGATTCTATTAACAAGACTTCCATTATTTCAATTATCACGCCGGTTGCAGACTTTACGATGAGTGATTCATTTAGTACCTGCCCACCCTTAATTGTGCAGTTTGCTAATTTTTCACTTCATAGCATATCGCAAAACTGGGATTTTGGAGATGGTACTGCCGCAGGCATATTTAACCCTTCCCATTTTTATAGCTACCCGGGCATATATACCGTAACATTAACAGTAACGGGTAAAGGCGGATGCAAGGATGTAATGAAGAAAAATATCGTGGTGAACGGTCCAAAGGGCACTTTCTCTTATGATCCGAAAATGGGTTGCAACCCGCTCAAGATCAATTTCATTGCAAGCACACTCGATAGAATTTCTTTTATATGGGATTATAATGATGGAACTACCGTAAGTACAAAAGATTCGGTCGTTTCACATACTTACACAAATCCCGGGATTTACCTTCCTAAAATGATCCTGGTGGATGTAAACGGGTGCCAGGTACCAATAACAGGGAAAGATACCATTCTTGTAAGCGGGATCACTGCAAAATTCAGCTTATCAGACACGCTGTTATGTGACAGGGGAAATGTATCATTTATTAATTCATCGGTAAGTAATGATGTTATTACCAGCTACAACTGGAACCTGGGAGATGGCAGTACCTCCACACTTCAAAGTCCGCAACACCAGTACACTTCCACGGGCATGTATTATCCAAACCTCATCGTTCATACGTTAAACGGCTGTGTGGATTCGATGCGCCTTGCTATGCCGTTGAAAGTGGTGGCATCGCCGCAGGTCAATATGACAAGCACATCCAATGGCTGTACCCCGCTGCAGGTAACTTTTAAGGGATTGATAGCGGTACCGGACACATCCGCATTAAGCTGGAACTGGACATTTGGAAATGGCAATACATCCGCCCTTCAAAACCCTGTTATTCAAAATTATAATGTGGCGGGTGTGTTTAATGCTGCTGCTGTAGTTACCAATAGCAGCGGCTGTACAGATACTGCAAATAAAGCCATCGAAGCATATTTAATACCTACTGTGAGTGCAGGCCTGGATACTATCATTTGTAACCGGATAGGAACTACTTTGCGGGCATCAGGCGCTGTTAATTACAACTGGGGCCCTTCAGCCGGCTTAAGCTGTACAAATTGTGCAACCCCGGTAGCCACGCCGGATTCTGCCAGGATATATATTGTTAAAGGTACCAGTTTGCAGGGTTGCAGTGCAAAAGACTCAGTGTTCGTAAAAGTGCAATATCCTTTTAAAATGAGGTTCAGCAAGCCGGATACATTGTGCAAGGGGCAATCCGTACGACTATTTGCCAGCGGAACAGACAGGTTTCAATGGTCGCCGGCTACGGGCCTTGATAACAGTAATATTGCATTGCCGGTTGGCAACCCGGATACTACCACCACCTATCGTGTTATTGGCACTGATAACATTGGCTGTTTTAAAGATACCGGATATGTTTTTGTAAAAGTATACCCGGTACCTACTGTAAATGCGGGAGCCGACATAACCATTAACATAGGAAAATCAATAGACCTGGTTCCGGTAATTTCTCCGGATGTTACGATAGTTTCCTGGTCGCCAACAGGAAGCATATTCCGTAATACCTATCCCGCCATATCCATAAAACCCAGCCAGACTACGGAATACACGGTAGAAGCTAGAAACAGGGGAGGCTGCATGGCCAGAGATAACGTGACTGTGTTTGTAATATGCAACGGGGCAAATGTATTTGTACCGAACACTTTTTCTCCGAACGGGGATGGCGCCAATGACGTCTTTTATCCGAGGGGTACCGGTTTGTTTAAAATCAAAATGCTGCGCATATTCAATCGCTGGGGTGAGGTCGTATTTGAAAGAAGCGGCTTTAATCCCAACGATGCTGCATCCGGATGGGATGGAACTTATAAAGGTGTGAAATTAAGTGCCGATGTATTTGTTTATATGATTGACATAATTTGTGATAATAATAGTGTATTGACCTATAAAGGCAATGTAGCACTGATCCAATAAAGAAGCTTTGGTTTTTATTAATTGAAACAAAGCCGGCTGGGGAGCCGGCTTTTGTTTTTTCCCCACTTTACCCTGCAAATAGAATTCATGTAATCCGTTTTAATGTTCCGGTAATTGATTCCTGGTTTGGCTTCACGGGCAACTGGCATTTTGACTTTTTATCTTTTTAGAAAAAACAAAAAATAATCATTCTTCTACGTTTGATCTTTATTGGGTATGGTTACGTTTTATTCTTAAAACCGGACAAGCTATGGTTTTG
>JBDTVX010000112.1:0-14324 GCA_040007015.1 Ferruginibacter sp.
CGACCAGGGCAAATACGAAGTTGCCAGCAATGGCTTTGTAGTTGAAAAAGCATCCAAAAGGCCTGTTGTTGATCCTCAGCAACATGATTTTGGCGACCCTAATCCCAAATTCAATATGTCTATGATGAATGACCTGACATTCGGAAATTTTATCACGCTTAGCATGCAATGGGATTGGGTTTATAAGAGTCATCTGTATAATCAAACCAAAGAGTGGATGTACCGGGATGGTATAAGCGGTGACAATGAAAAGGCCTTTACGATCGATGGTGAAACAGGGGCCTGGACAGCCTTTTATCGTGGTGTATACCAGGCCGGGTCCAATAATGGCACAAAGGATTATTTTTATGAAGATGCTTCTTTCCTGCGCTTAAGGAACCTTTCCGTTGGCTTTGACCTGGCAAAATTTCATCCTGTCAAAGGGTTTAGAAAAATACAATTGGTGCTGAGCGGGCGTAATTTGATTACCGTTACCAATTACACCGGTTTCGACCCTGAAATTAGTTCCGGCACAAGTAACTCTGCCTGGGACAGGGGAACCGATCATAATACGCTTCCAAACCTCAAGTATTATACCGTGGGTTTAAACTTCGGTTTTTAATCATTAAAATCAAATTATTATGAACTATACTAAAAAAATAATCAGTCTGTTTTTTGCGACAGCTGTTTTTTCTACTGCCTGTAAGAAGCAATTAGATGTAAAAAATCCTAACCAGCCCAATCCCGAAACAATAAAAACAGAATTTGGGATTACGGCATATGGAAAAGGGGGCGTTTATACAAACGGGTTTAAATTGTTAAAGTACGGGGATGGTGTAAATGGTGAATTCTTTGCCGGTGTGTGGGGTTTTCATGAAATGCTTGGAGATGTGATAGGAATGGAAGCAGCAAATATTTATGCCAACCAGTTAGCGGCACCGGACAAAGTTACGCTGGATAACGGTACCGCGGTATTAAATCCCGGAACACCTAACCGGTCTACCCTTGTTTTAAGAGCCAATAATCAAAATGCGGCGGCCGGGCAAAATCCCCTTTATTATGAATGGGCTTATATGTACGCCCTCAACAATGTTTGCAATGTATTATTGGAAAGTGTGGATGACGTTACGTTTAGCGGCGATCCTGCATCCAGCAAAAATACTATCAAAGCGTGGGCCTATTGGTGGAAGGGCTATGCCTATGCAAGGATTGGGAGTATTTATTATGCCGGCTTAGTTGTTAATACGTCTTTACTGTCAAATCCAAATCCTGCTGGTGAGTATGTAGCTAAGGAAGCAATCATTGCCGAATCCAACGCTAATTTCGATAAAGCCATAGCGATTTTAACTGCGCAGGCAGGTGATGCTGCTTACCAGGATATTTTGGGCAAATTAATCCCTGATTTTTTCCAGGTAGGAAAAGGGGGCGTTTTAACTCCGCAAATGTGGGTTCATAATATCAATACCATGAAAGCAAGGAATATTTTGGTTAACAAAACAATAGCCAGTATGTCTGCAGCAGACTGGACTGCAATCAAAACATTAACAGATGCGGGCATTGAAAAATCTGACCTTGTATTTACTGGTCGTTCCAATGCCAATAGTGATTTCCTTTCAAGTGCGAGTGGAACAGTTGCAGCCAAGGCAACCAGCGCTTCCCCGGGCGGTAATACCTATAAGATCAGTGAAAGATTAATACAGGATTACCCGGCAGGTGACAAACGCAAACTTAATAATTTTGTACAGGGAACCACCTGGACAGGCAACCCCGACCGTGGCAATAGTTTTAATACAAGGTGGGCTTTGATAGACGGGGGAACCCATATTGCCAATGTAATTGTATATAGCGATAAAGCCGATGGCGCACAGGAAACCTATATAGCCAGCACCTGGGAAGAAAATGAATTAATGAAAGCGGAAGCTATATTGTATAGTGCCGGAGGTACCGTATCAACCGCTACAGGTATTATAGATGGAGTAAGGGCCGCACAGGGCGCCGGCCTTGCTGCAATTGGTGCGGTATCACTAACACAGGCGAAAGAAGAGCTTCGTAAAGAAAGAAGGGTGGGCCTGGTATTCAGGGGCTTATCATTTTATGATGCACGCCGATGGAAAGTCATTGACCCGGTTAGCAGCGGTGGCGGCAGAACAGGTGCGATCGTACTGAGCGCCGCAGGTGTTGTAAATACTAATGCTACCATCGACTATAATTATCTTGATTATTGGGATGTGCCAGATAATGAACTCGCTTACAACCCGGCTGCCGGAACCAGCGTCCCGGTAGTAAATCCAAGGCAATAATATTATTATGATACAAAAAAACAGGCATGGCGACATGGCCTGTTTTTTTATGTTCGCAAACACCGCTGTTGGCGTCGGCGCGGAAATAGCCTGCTGAATTCAGTTCTTTAAAAAAAACCAAAAGGAGGGGAAAAGTGAAAGATTTCTGATAAAATTATTAACGTATAATTAACCATTTTTTTAGCCAATCATTAACTAACATTTACTAGTAGTTAAAGTTTATACATCGTGCAGCATACACCAAAAATGACCTGTCAATTTTACATTAGGATAAGCCAGTAATCATATTCTATTACGTAAAACAAAAGACATGAGAAAAATTGCATTTTTATTTGCAGTACTCGTTTTGAGTACTGTTAACGTACTTGCCCAATACCAGGTTAAGGGTAAAATAACCGATGTGAGGAACGGTACGCCACTGCCCGGAGCCTCTGTTAAAGTAAAAGGAACTGCTAAAGGAGTCAGCGCTAATCAGGATGGAACTTTTACCATTGATGTTTCCCAACAAAATGTAACACTTGAGGTATCAGTTGTTGGATTCTTAACGGAAACTGTACTCGCTTCAGCCGGGCAAGCGGTTTCAATAGCGCTTGATTCAGACTCCCAAAATCTAAATGAGGTAATTGTAACTGCCTTAAATATTAAAAGAGAGAAGCGTTCCCTTACCTATGCTACTGAAACCATTAACAGTGATCAGTTAAATAAAAGCGGAACCGGAAATCCGCTCAGTGAATTGTCGGGTAAAGCTTCAGGCCTTACAGTAATAAATAGTTCGGGCGATCCGGGCAGTGGTACCTATATTCGTTTAAGAGGAGTTACTTCAATTACAGGCGACAATCAGCCGTTAATGGTTGTTGACGGCGTTCCGATTGATAATTCAATTAACAGTTATGATCCTACCTCGGCAACCCCCAATACCAGTGGTGCAAATTCTAATCTTACAGGCGGTACCATCCCTTCCAACAGGGGTATAGACATCAATCCCAATGATATCGAATCCATCACTGTATTAAAAGGGCCCGCTGCAACTGCATTATACGGTATCAAGGCAGCAAGTGGCGCTTTGATCATTACTACAAAAAAAGGAGTTTTGGGTAAACAAAAAACAAGTGTAAGTTATAATTCATCTGCCAGTTGGGATAAAACTAACCGGTTGCCTGAATTACAGGATAAATACTCACAAGGTTCAGACGGTATTTATGCAGGCCCCACCGGCGACGGTACCCGCAGAACCACCTGGGGCGCCGCTTTGGATACTTTATCCTGGGATGGCAACTCCAATGTGTGGGACCCTCATGGAGATATCGTAGGAAATTCCAGCCCGCTGGCAAAAATTCCCGTTACAGCTTATGACAGGTATAATTTTTTTCAAACCGGACTTTCGCTCAATAATAATATCGCTCTAACGGGCGGCTCGGAAAAAACAAGTTTCCGCGTTTCTTTGGGAAATGTGAACCAAACTGGTATCAGTCCAAATTCAAAATACAATAAAACGAATTTTGGTCTAAGCGGCCAGGCGAAGCTCACCGAAAAGCTGCATATCTCAGGTAGCTTAAATTATACTGTTTCGGCTAATGATAAAGTGCAACAGGGATCCAACACATCAGGTATTATGCTGGGGTTGTTGCGTACGCCGCCGAACTTTGATAATTCCTACGGTTTGAAAGACGCGGCCGATATTGAATCATCTTACGTGATCGCTTCCACAGGCGGTCAGCGCAATTACCGTGGCGGCGCCGGCTACGATAATCCGTTTTGGACCGTTAACAGAAACCCGTTTAAAGAAAATTTAAATCGTGTATTTGGTAACGTGCAGGCCACTTACCAGTTGCTGAACTGGATGTCTGTTGTTTATAGATTAGGTGCAGATGCCTATTCGCAGGATTCCAAAAATTTTTATGATATCAATTCTAATGCTTTCCCTGCAGGAAAAGGTATCATCAATGAATATTTTAATAACCAGTACAATTCAGACCTGACGGTGAATATGCAGAAAAAGTTCTCGGGCGACTTTTCAGGATCATTGGTTGTAGGCCATAACTATTTTTACAATATTTCCCGTAGCCGTACCACAGTTGGCGATGGACTTATAGCGCCTAAGTTTTTCGACATCGCGAATGCAACTTCTTATTCAGCCGGCGAATCTGACGGACAGAAAAGAACCAGTGCATTTTATGGAGAGGCCCAGCTTACTTATCAAAACATGCTTTTCCTGGATGTGACCGGCAGAAGAGAAACATCCTCCACTTTGCCAAAGGCGAACAGGAATTTCTTTTATCCGTCTGTAGGTCTTGGATGGGTATTTACCGAATTACCTGCCCTGAAGGGCGGCAGTACCTTATCATTTGGTAAATTGAGGTTGTCCTACGCGCAGGTTGGTAAAGACGCCCCGGTTTCGGGATTACAAACATATTATGGTGCCACATCGATCAGCGACGGATTTACATCAGGTATTCAGTTCCCTGTAAATAATGGCGCTCCCGTGGGTTCATACCAGATCACTTCTACTACCTCCGTGATCGGAAACCCTGATTTAAAACCTGAAAAGACTGCTTCCTACGAGGTAGGAGTGGATCTGGGATTCCTGAAAAACCGGATCAATCTAACCGGTACCTATTATTATTCCAAAACCAGCGATGCGATATTTACTGTTCCTTACACTTATACAACCGGGTTTTCGTCAAAACTTCAGAATGCCGGTAAAATAACCAATGAGGGCCTGGAAATATCGCTTAATACAACTCCTGTTAAAACATCGGATTTTAGCTGGGATCTGAATTTCAACTGGTCAAAGAACAAAAACCTGGTTACCGAATTATACAGCGGTGTAGAAAAAGTGCTGATCGCTGGTTTTCAAAATGGAGAAATAGATGCATTTGCGGGCAAACCCTTTGGACAGATCTATGGCAGCGCATATGTAAGGTCAAATTCAGCAGGTGGAAAATCGGGTACTGATGGCACTTTATTAATCAATGACGACCAATCCGACCCAGGCTTTGGAAAACCTATCGCAGCCGCTCAGAACGCGATTATAGGAGATATTAATCCAGATTGGCAGGGTTCGGTAACTAACAACCTCACATTTAGAGGCATTACATTCGGCTTCCAGATCGACGTAAGGCATGGCGGCGATATCTGGAACGGTACCAGGGGCGCCCTTTCCTATTTCGGAACTTCCAAAGAATCTGAAGACAGGGGTTCTTCCGCTTTATTCGCCGGAGTATTGGGTCACCTGGATGCATCCGGAAATGTGGTCCATTTTGATGGTACTAATACCGTCGCCGGGCCCGGAGCCGTAAATGCCACCCCTTCCGCTAAGGACCAGTATTACTGGCAAAACATCGGCAGCAGCTTTGTAGGACCTTCTGAAACCGGTATTGAAGATGGTTCTTTTATAAAATTGCGCCAGGTAAGTCTCGGCTATACTTTACCAAGATCTATGCTGGGTAAAACCTTCAACTCTCTCAGCTTAACCGTATTTGCGAACAATATTATTTTACATACAAAATACAGCGGGGTTGATCCTGAAACCAGCCTTGCAGGTCCTGCCAATGGACAGGGGCTGGATTATTTCAACAATCCCGGAGTTAAAAATTTTGGGGTTCGCTTAAACGTTGGTTTGTAAAATTTTAAATTTAATCATTATGAAATCTATCAATAAAAACCTGGTGAAGATAACGGGCTTCCTGTCACTTATGCTATTACAGCTTTCCTGTCAGAAAGATTCGTTTACGAAAGCAAATATTAACCAGAATGCACCCGATGTGGTAGTGCCAGCCAATATATTACCCGCTGTAGAAAATGCAATTGCTTACACACAGGGTGGCGATCTTACCCGGTTTTCCTGTTTGTTCATGCAACAAAATGTTGGCTTTTCAAGACAGGCGCAGGCTTATTATGGTTACGTGCTCACCTCTACCGATTTCGATAGTCCATGGGGGAATATGTATACTTCCGTAATGGGAAATAACAAGGACCTTATGCAAAAGGCGGACACCGGAGGTTATAATATTTATGGAGGTATTTCCAGGATATTAATGGCTTACAGCCTTCAACTGCTGGTAGACGAATGGGGCAAAGTGCCTTATTCACAAGCACTTAACGGTGCCGCCA
Organism: Ferruginibacter sp.; assembly: GCA_040007015.1. GTDB lineage: Bacteria > Bacteroidota > Bacteroidia > Chitinophagales > Chitinophagaceae > Ferruginibacter. Next base: position 6,393 of record JBDTVX010000112.1, read on the forward strand.
ATACGCACCCGGTTTATGACGACGATAAAGCCTTGTATGATACCATTACCAGTTTAATTAATGTAGCAATCCAGCAATTGAACAGTTCATCGCCCGGTGGTCAAACTCCGGGTGCAGATGATCTTATTTATGGTGGAGACCCTTCAAAATGGATAAAATTCGGCCATGCGATAAAGGCAAGGTTGTTTATACATCAAAGTAAAGGAGATCCCATAATGGCTGCTAATGCTTTGGCCGAAGCAAACCTCGCTTTTACTGACAATGCTGATAATGCCAGGTTTGTATATGGTTCTGCCGAAACTTTTGCTAACCCCACCTATGAATTTAATGAGCAACGCGCTGACATTGACTATGGAGCCGGCACATTGGTGGATACGCTTATTGCCCTGAATGATCCGCGGCTGGCTATACTTACCGACACCAGCTATGGGGATGTAAATGGCGTAGGCATTGGCGCTTATTACGGTAATATTAATGCCCCGGTTGAGTTTATTACGTATGATGAAATGCTTTTTACTAAGGCGGAAGCTACATTAAGGTCAACTGGTAATAATGTAGCAGCACAAGGATTTTACCAGGCTGCCATCCTACAAAATATGAAGAAACTGGGTGTTAGCGACGCTGATGCCGCCGGGTATATTGCAACCCATGGCACACTACCCACCAGTGTAAACGGTGCGATTGCAATGGTTGCATTTCAGGAATATGTTGCTTTGTACCTGAATCCTGAGGCATGGACGCTTTGGCGTCGCACGGGAGTTCCAAACCTTACTCCTGTTGCGGGCACCAATGGAATTCCACGCAGATACTTTTATCCACAGAATGAATACTCATTGAATGCCGCTAATGTGCCGGTGTCTACCACCTTGTATTCACCAACTGTCTTTTGGGATAAATAGTTTTTTTATATTTATTTTTGGGGAGGCTTTTTCAATATTTGAAAAGGCCTCTTTTTGTACGCCATCTCCTTTTTAAAATATATTCAATAGTCACTTGGACGCTTTGATCTCCTGGCAAGGAAAAATCGAATTAAAACACCATTCTTAAGGATGCTTTAAGCTCCAGCTATAGTACAATTTTAAAAATCAACTATCGAACATTGGCGGCGGCTTTTTTTATAATCTGGAATCAAAATGAGCTGTTCAGACCTTCGGAAATTTTATTTAAGGAAGTTTTTTTGTATATGTCAAATAGAATTTATTTGTACTTTCTATATTTTTAATAATGTCCTTATTGCCAAATTATCTTAAGAGAATGGTTTAAAATTTATAAAAAAAAACGTTAACCAGGTGTTTTTATTAAAATTCCTCAAATTCAGTTTTAACTAATTTCATGGATAGAAAACTACAAAAAATTAAAATGTTAATAAAAAATTAACTTTTTTTTTGTCGTTTAAGCAGCAAATCGTTTCTTTAGGGCGTCATGGTTAAACAAAATGTTAATAATAAAGCGATTTAAGATTTTATTGAAATATATTTATATCAACACCAATTTCTAAACAAAAATTCACCACACATGAGAAAATTTATGACTATCGTGATAGTAGCTATACTATCAGTTGGAGTCGTTTCAGCACAAACCCGGCAAATCTCGGGTAAAATAACAGATTCGAAAGGTGCAAGTGTTCCAGGCGCAACTGTTAAATCAAAAAGCGGCACCGCTGTTGCGGCCGATGAAAATGGCGATTTCAAAATTAATGTGCAGGCAGGTGATGTGCTTACGGTAACTTCTATTGATTTTGGAACAACGACTGTTAAAGTTGGATCGGGCGCCACGCTGAATATCCAGCTTGTTTCCAAAGAAAATAAATTAGAGGAAGTGGTAGTAACAGGTTATGGAATTAAACGGGAGCCCAAAGCACTGGGAACTTCTGTCGCCAAATTGAGCAATAAAGACATTACCCAGGCAAAGGTTACCAATATTGCCACGGGTTTATCAGGAAAAATTTCCGGTCTGCAGATCAATAGTGTAAATAGTAGTGTTGACCAAAATACAAGAATTACTTTAAGGGGCAACCGATCGATCCTTGGAAACAACGAGGCCCTGATAGTAATTGATGATATCGTTATGTCAAGAGACCAGGGAGGAACCATTCTTGCCCAGATAAATCCGAATGATATTGATAATATTTCAGTATTAAAAGGGGGTAGTGCATCCGCTATTTATGGTTCAGATGGGTCAAACGGGGTTATTATAGTTACCACTAAAAAAGGGACTAAAGGCAAACCCGTTATTAATTATAGTAATACCACGCAATTCCAGGAAATTGCCTATTTGCCGGATCTTCAGAATAAATTTGGTCAATATGGGGGTGAGTTAGATCCCAATCAATACCCGGGTATTGTTTATTTCCCTGAAAATCCATTTGTTCCTTATGTGCCTTATGAAAATCAAAACTACGGTCCCGCATTTAATGGTGCCGCTATAACAATAGGAGCGCCAGTAAGATTTTTTAATGCTGATGGTACTTTTTTTGATTCACTTAAGCACGCTACTTACTCTGCGAAACCAGACGCTAAAAAAGGATTTTTCGATAAGGGAATAACAGAACAAAATGATCTGTCCATTTCCGGCGGAGATGATAAAAGTAAATTTTTCCTTAGCATACAGGACGTAAATATTAAAGGCACCATTCCAAAAGATAAGAATCACAGGAATTCATTCCGGTTAAATGGTACCCGGGATTTCGGACGGTTAACAGTTGGATACTCTGCAGATTACACCATCCAACATTCAAATACAACACCGGGGTCTTTTGGTGTGAATGGCAGTTCTGCTGCATTCGGAGGGTCTTATTATCAAAACAGGGCAGTTTACTGGACGGTGTTGAATACGCCTGCCAGCATAGATTTGCGGGATTTTAGAAATTGGCAAACAGATAATTTTGCAAACCCCAATGGCTATTTTAATGCCTATTATGGTAATCCATGGTGGCAAATTGATGCATCAAGGCTTGACCAAAAAAGAAACACTTTAATAGGTAATCTTAGCCTGAGTTATAAAGTAACTGACTGGTTTAATCTTCAGGCTGTTGGCGCCATTACACGGTATGATCAAACGCTGAAATTTACCTACCAGGGATTTAAATTTGCCGACTGGGCGCGGGCCGATGTGTATGGCTCGGGCAGAAGTACAACAGATGCTCAGGCTGCGGCCTTTGATGGTTATACTTATAACAATCGCATAACGGGTAATATATTTGCTAATTTTACTAAAGATTATAGGGGTTTCACTGGAAAATTGACGTTGGGCGGAACCACCTTTGATGAAACCGCAAGAAATATGTTTATATCCGCCAGCCAATTGGTAATACCGGATTTTTACAATATCTCAAACAGGGTGGGAGAACCGGGCGTATTTGAAAATTTTTCACAGTACAGGAAAAATGGCGCATTTGCAGATCTTAGCATTGGTTATCATGATTACCTTTTTGTTCATGGCACTTTCCGGAAAGACTGGGATTCAAGACTTGATAAAAACCAGCGGACTTATAGCTATCCTTCAGGCGACCTTGCATTTGTTTTTACTGATGCAATACCAGGCTTAAAAGATAATAACATTTTAAGTTACGGAAAATTGAGGGCGGCGATCGGCAAAACCGGTAATGTGAGTGTAGGCCCTTATAGCCTGGACAATGTTTTTAACAGCGCTCCAAACTTCCCTTACGGCAGTACTGCAGGTTTTACAGTGTCAAATGCTTTGAACAACCGTTTACTTAAACCAGAATTCACTACTGAAAAAGAAGTAGGGGTAGACCTCGGTTTTATGAGAAATAAAATCACCCTTAAAGTAGCTGTTTACCAGTCAAATACCACCAATCAAACGCTTCCTGTGCAGGTAAGTTCTTCTACGGGCTTTACTTCCGCTCTATTAAACAGCGGGGAAATGGAAAATAAAGGTATTGAAGTGGATCTTAACCTAACCGCGATCAATAACCCCCGTAACGGGCTCAGAGTGGATTTGGGCGGCAATTTTTCTTATAATAAAAATAAGGTTCTTTCTCTTTACCCGGGTATCAATGATTTCCTGCTAACCGGCGCTGCGAATCAATATGTCGTAAAAGGTGCGGCATTTCCCCAGATCAAATTATCAGACTGGAAACGTGACGCACAGAAAAGAATCATTGTAGATAAAAATTCCGGTTTCCCTACTCCGAATGATTCCCTGTCAACTTATGGTACTTCTAATCCACCTTATAAACTTGGTTTAAATACCAGCATCAGTTATAAAGGATTAACCTTATCCGTGTTGGCTGAAGCAAGGTTCGGTGCCGTAATTTATAATGCCATAGGAAATGCATTGGATTTCACCGGCGTGTCTGCTTACTCAGCTCAAACGGATCGTGCCCGTTTCGTAATTCCTAATTCATCTTATGATGATGGAACAGGAAAGTATTTAGCAAACCAAAGTATCGCAGTTAAAAATGGTAATAATGATTTTTGGGCGAGTACCTGGAATGGGGTAGGAAGCACTTATTTGAACAGCGCTGATTTTTGGAAAATACGGGAAGTATCCCTTACCTACACTTTCCCCAAAAGCATTTTAAAAAACAACGGGGTTATCAAGCAGCTTTCTGTTTCCCTGGTGGGCCGTAATCTTTTTACCAAAAGGGCTAATGAAAATGTTTGGACAGACCCTGAATTTAGTAATACTACGGGAAATGCTATCGGTACTACTGATATTAATCAAAACCCTCCTACCAAAATATACGGGGCCAATCTTAATATCACATTCTAAAAAAATAGTTAACTGAAAAATAAAAAAATGAAAAAAATATTTCTAATACTTACTTCCATATCATTGATTGCAACAATCGGTTGTAAGAAGGATTACCTTGATGTGAATACGAATCCCAATCAATCCACCTCTGCTGATCCCAGTTTTGTGTTGCCGGCTGCACTTGCAGTTACAGTAGCACAATGGTATCCAGGCATTACCGCTCATAGCGGATGGTTGGGTTCATGGGCCATCAGTGGAAGTTATGCTATCAGCTCCACGGATTTTAGTACGTATAAAATGACCACTGATTTTGGAGACGGCACCTGGCAGACTACTTATGATAACCTGGAAGATTACCAATATATAATTGATAAATCAGTGGCAAACGATCAGCCTTTTTTAGAAGGTGCGGCCCGAGTCATGAAGGCTTTCCAGTTTCAACATCTTGTAGATCTGTGGAATGATGTTCCTTATGCAGATGCATTAAAAGGGGCGCTTTCATTGCGACCTACTTACTCAAAGGGAATAGATATATATGACAGCTTGTTTTTAGAGATCCAAAAAGGAATTACTTTGATTAGATCCGCCGGAACTACGGTAAAAGCAAGTTCCGATATAATGTTTAGCGGCGATAAAACAAAATGGATACAATTTGCCAATACAGTAAGGCTGAGAATGTTATTACGTATGTCTGAATTGCCAACGAAACCGGCATTTTTCCAACCAAATATAGATCTGATGAAAAATGAGGCTGAAGGATTTTTAACGACAGATGCTTTGGTGCAGCCTGGTTATGTAAATTCTACCGGCAAGGGTAATCCTTTCTGGCAGCGTTTTTATGATCTTAGCGGAGGCCAGGTTTCAAGTTTTGGAGATTTTTGGGCTCCAAGTGATTTTGCGGTTAACTTTTACAATGCTAACAGTGATCCAAGATTAAGCAGGGAATTTAATACTGTTGGAAGCACCGGTAAATTTATCGGCAATAAATTGGGATTAACAAATGGCAACCCAACCAATGGTAATTATTCATTATTTGGTCCGGGCGTACTCCCGGGACCTACGGCGCCTGCAGTTATGCTACTTGCAGCTGAAAGTTATTTCCTTCAGGCTGAAGGTGTAGTGGTGGGTTATATTCCGGGCGATGCTAAAATACTTTATCAGCTAGGTATCGTGGCGTCTTTCCGTTATCTCGGTGTAGCTGATTATCAAAATGCCGCCGTCACCTATTATTCTGATGCAGGAAACACAACGGTGGATTATTCCACTGCAACAACTGTTTTGGCAAAGCAAACAATTATTCTTCGTCAAAAATGGGCAGCGTTAAATAGCATCAATAGTTTTGAAGCGTATAATGATTACAGAAAATTTGATTATCTCCATACCGGAAATCCTCCATTTACTGGTCCTTTGGGCAATACTCCATTCAGTGTTTCTCCATACATTGACATAGCAAAAATTCCTTTACGCTATAAGTATCCAACCAGTGAGTTCTCTAAAAACCCTGATAATGTAGGCGCTGAAGGGCCTATAGATCACCAGGTTAGTAAAATATGGTGGATAAGATAGTAATAATCAATTTTAATTTTTTAAACAAAATAATATGAAACTAAAACCGAATAAATGGATTGGATCAATGGTAGTCATGCTTGTAGTTCTTGCCAGCCTTAACTCATGTGTAAAGGACCGGAATGAACTGGGAACGGATTTTGGCAAAATAGTGAATGTTGTGGATCTTCCTGTAATAGGATTTAAAGCGCTTTCATTTGAAGTAACACCAGATCCCCAGCTCGTAAAAATATATGTTGAACTTGGAGGCCCAATACAAAATAGCGATGTAGAAGTTACTTTAGCTTTCGACCAGGCAGGACTGGATGTGTATAACGCTGCTCATACCGATACAACCGTTACAGCGACCAATCCAAACCCGATTGGTACGGTGACACATTTTGAAAAATTAGCTGATGCTGCATTTACACTGCCAAATTTGACGGCAACTATTAAAAAAGGTGAAAGGCTTGGGGTTATCAATTTAACCATTATTCCAAATAAAGTTGATCTCTCGGTTCAAAACGCTATAGCTTTAAAAATTGTTGATGCAAAAGGTATCGCGATCGCTGATAATTTAAAATCTGTGATTTATGCCATTGTCGTAAAAAATGAATGGGAGGCAGATTATGATGTTACGGGATGGTTCTTTCATCCATCGGCAGGACGCGCAATCAAAGCAGTTAAACATCTTTCAACTGTAAATGGAATCAGGGTTGAGGCGAGTGTTGCTGATCTTGGAACTCCGTTTCAATTTGATGTAACGGGCAATGCGGCTGTAAATTGGTTTAGCGATGGTTTTACTTCTTCCAGCTTTATGACCGCTGATAATCCGGGAGCTACTGATTTCACCAATTCCAGCAACGGGGGGCATATTCCCGGGGATGCAACTTTTAATAAAACAATATATAATAATACTTATGATCCGGCTACGAAAACTTTCTATCTTCATTATGGATATGTAAATGGAGCAGTTGCCGGCCAAACAGGATATACCCGACAGGCATATGAAAAATGGGTAAGAAAATAATATAGGAATTTGTTTACATAATGAAACGGGGCTGCATTAACAGCCCTGTTTTATTATTCAGTGGTTGCAAGTAAAAACTATAAGACTTTCTACGAACAAAGGATATAGTTAATTTTACTTGCTGAATCTTTGCACAATTATCTTCTTCGTAGTTCCAAACAAGGTGAAAGGTTGAGACACCATATGGCGTAGCAATTTCGACGTTCGGATGGGGTTGGTGGAAAAGTAAAATGGATAACCTGCATCGCGTAGCATAAAACCGGTTAGGAAGAGACTTTAAAAAATCGCACTGAACAAATCTTTAATCCCTGTACGATACCAGACACATTCAAGTTGAAATTTTCTACCATCCTTTAATGCCGATGGCCCGCCCGAATAACCGGTTGGACGGGCATTTGCCTTAACAGTTATACAATTCAAGAAGCGGAACCTTTTAGAATCCCTTACAGTTCTTAGTTTTAGAGTTTTCTCGCATACACTAATTACAGTCTCTTAATGTTGACACACCAATTAAGGCGAAATTATTTGCGGAGTTTGGTGCCGATATTTAATTAGCAGTTGTACTAATACTATTGTAATAAGCTACCGCCATCAAAAAATCCTTCGCTTTTTTCGGCTTTAGTTTATTTTCTTTTAAA
>JBDTVX010000113.1:0-14285 GCA_040007015.1 Ferruginibacter sp.
AAGCTAAACCAAGAACCAATTACTTAAAAAAATTAAAAAAAACAAAATGAAAAAGTTTATTTCTTACACTACGCTATTGATCATAATAGTTTGTAGTTCGTTGCCACTTGTCTCCTCCGCACAAAGCAGTGACAAAGAATATTATGGAAGACCTTCTTACTGGAGGCCGTATGACCAGAGGGGCATCAATGTTTTCGAAACAACAAAAACTCCCGATACATTAACGTATGAAGGAGCAAGGGTTCGTTTTGGCGCAGGTTTTACACAACAGTACCAAAGCCTGAAACAGGAAAACAAAACCGCATTAGATAATGGAGGAGCCAACAAATTATATCCCCTTCAGTCAGGATTTATGACAGCACAGGCCAACCTGTTTATGGATGTTCAATTGGCAGATGGTATTCGCTTAAATGTTACCAGTTACATGTCTGCACGTCACCACAACGAACAATGGGTTAAGGGTGGGTATATCCAATTTGACAAGCTTCCATTTAAAGGTAAGTTCTGGACCAACCTGATGGAAATTGCTACGATCAAAATAGGTCATATGGAAGTTAACTATGGTGATGCGCATTTTCGTCGTTCAGATGGTGGACAAACAATCTACAATGCATTTATGGATAATTTAATTGTGGATGATTTTGCTACAGAAATCGGTGGTGAAGTGTATTTGCAAAAGAATGGTTTGTTCGGAATGGTGGGGATGACCAATGGTATGATCAAAGGAAATATTGACTCTACTTATAAAACCGCTGCTGATGATAACACAAAAAGATCCCCTTCTATTTATTTGAAAGGCGGGATAGATAAGACAATCGGTGATTTAGCAAGGATTCGTGTTTCAGGAAGTTTTTACCACAATGGAAGTAATGCAGGCAGCGGACTAACATTATTTGGCGGTGATCGTACCGGTTCAAACTACCAGGACGTAATGGAAAAAGCTCCTTACGGCACTGCAAATCCAGCTTCCACAGCTGTTGCTTTCTCAGGCCGTGCTAATCCCGGTTTTTCTAAAAAGATAAATACGATCATGTTGAACGGATTTTTGAAAGTGAAAGGTGTAGAGTTGTTTGGAACTTATGAAACAGCAAAGGGCAGAACAAAAACTGAAATTACAGACAGGAAAATGAACCAATTGGCTGCAGAATTTGTTTACCGTTTTGGCCAGGCAGAAAACCTGTTTATCGGAGCCCGTTACAATACAGTAAAAATGCAACTGGCAGGTATGGCTAATGATATAAAGATCAATCGTACCGCTTTTGCAGCTGGCTGGTTTGTTACCAGGAATGTTATGATGAAAGGCGAATATGTAATTCAGAATTATAAAGATTTCCCAACTGCTGATTACCGTAGTGGTGGTAAGTTTAATGGATTTGTAGTTGAAGCAGTAGTAGGCTTTTAATAATCCATACGGGAAAGACATCTGATAATATCCACAATAAAAAAGCCCTTTTTTCCCGAGCAAACATCCCGATAGTTATAAAACTATCGGGATTTTTATTTATTGATCTTTGGATCCACGGGCTACACCCGTGGTTATTCATATTCAACCCTTTCAGCGTTCTAATATCTCCGTATGACAACAATCATTCAGCAGTTCCATTACCATCATAAAAAAGCCGTTAAAACCGCAATAGCTTTGACTTTCGCGAAGGGCCAGGGATAATAAGTATCCTTTTTTCAAAATTAAAATCACTGGGTATGCTAGGTTGCATTTCAAATTTTTGCTGGTTACTTGCGTTGACAATTCTTGCCGTTATGCCTGAATTTTCGACTTCCAACGACGGCCATAACAAAAAAACAGTTAAATGGGCAGTTCAAAAAACCAGCACCATCCGAATAGACGGGTCAACCAATATTAATGATTTTGGATGTGATATCACAGGTTATTACCAGCCGGATACCATCGTATGTTCGGAGGAAAATGCCGTGAGCAAACTGGTAACTTTAAATGGTGTTTTACAAATAGATATTTCCAAATTTGACTGTCATAACAAAATGCTCACCCGCGATCTGCGTAAAACATTAAAGGCAGATGAGTATCCTAAGCTTGTAATTCATTTTCTTTCTCTTGAACGCGCCCCGTTAATCCAGAACAACAAAGATTTTTTAAGAGGATGGGTGGAAATAGAACTTGCAGGCATCCACCGAAGATTTGAAATAAGTTACTCTTTTATAAAAACAGGAGCCTCTTTGATTCAATTGCATGGCAACCGCTGTTTTAAGTTCGTAGATTTTAATCTAATACCTCCAAAAAAATTCGCAGGACTTATTAAAGTAAATGATAAGTTCACTGTAGATTTTAACCTTGTACTCGACCCGGTGGAATAGAAGGCCAGCCTCCCTGCCCTCCAAAGGAAAGCCTCCCTGCCCTCCAAAGGAGGGTTCCTGGACCCTGATAACGGAGGTCGCTTTTTTATGATCTCTAATATTTACTATTCTGATATCGAAAAGAAATTCGCATTGTCAGGGTCTAAGAACCCTCCTTTGGAGGGCAGGGAGGCTGGCCTTCTATTTTTTTGGACTCATATAAAAACGTAACTTTCCCCCGTTCATTATTTCCTGGTGTGTAATATATAGCCTGGTTAAAGGCTGCCCGTTTAACATTACTTTCTTAACATATACATTCTTATCGCCCTGGCCGACCGCTTCAATTTCAAAGGTTTTCCCATTTTCCAGTTGCAGAGTGGCAGCAGTAACAGAAGGGCTCCCCAGCGAATACTGATCCGAACCTGGAGCCACCGGATAAAAGCCCAATGCGCTAAAGATATACCAGGCGCTCATTTGCCCGCAATCATCATTGCCACCCAGCCCATCCGGGCGCGGAGCGTACATTTTTTTCATGATCATCCTTATCCGTTCCTGGGTTTTCCAATGATCATCTGTCCAATTGTATAAATAGGCAACATGGTGCGATGGCTCGTTGCCATGTACATAATTGCCGATAATTCCGTCACGCGTAATATCTTCTGTTTCGGCAAAAAATTTATCCGGTAGTTCCATGGTAAAGAGGGAATCAAGGTGCTTCACGAACTGCTTTTTTCCACCCATCAGGCTGATCAGGCTCAAAGGATCCTGCGGTACAAAAAGACTGAAGTTCCAGGCATTGCCCTCTATAAAACCCTGGTTATTGGTACTTAAAATATCAAAGTCTTTTTTAAAAGAACCGTCATTCATTTTAGGGCGCATATATCCTATTGACGGATCAAATACATTCCTGTAATTCTCAGAACGCTTTATATATTCATCATACACATCCGTTCTTCCCAATTTTTTGGCGGCCTGTGCAATACACCAGTCATCATAAGCGTATTCAAGCGTGGTAGATGCAGATGACCCGCTCATTTCAACAGGTACGTATCCCTTATCGATATATGCTCCCAAACCGTCAAAATTTCTATGAAGCGATGTGGTAATGCAGGCATCCAGCGCCTTACCGGCATCAAAGGGCGTATTGCCCTTTACAATGGCATCCGCTATTACTGAAACACTGTGATAGCCCGACATACACCAGTTCTCATTTGCATAATGCGACCATACCGGCAGCATGTGCTGCACACTTTGATCGTAATGAGCCAACATCGATTGAACCATATCGCCATTCCGCTTTGACTGGAGGATATTAAATAAAGGATGAAGGGCCCTGTAAGTATCCCACAACGAAAAAGTTGTATAGTTAGTAAACCCATCCGCCTTATGAACATTCTGATCAAGCCCTTTATAATTGCCGTCTACATCCATATAAGTTGTCGGTGATATAAACGCATGATACATGGCTGTATAGAAATTTTGCTTAAGCTCCTCATCGCCGGATATCACCACCTTATTGAGTTCTTTGTTCCATAGGTCCTGGCTTGCCTGCTTTACCCCTTCAAAATCCCAGGAAGGTGTTTCTGTACGCAGGTTCAGCAATGCCCCTTCCGTGCTTACAGATGATAAGGCAAATTTGATCTTCACCTTTTCATTCTGTTCTGTCTTAAAATCAAAATACATCCTGATCTGTTTCCCGGCTATTTCCGGAAAATTCTTATCCTGCTTAAACTTGCCCCAGAAACCTCTGTACACCTGTTTTTCGGTATAATTTTTATTGCCATATTGGTAAAAAGGTTTTGAAAAGGTCATGGCAAAATATACCGTTCTTGTTCTTGCCCATCCATTGGTTTGGCGATAGCCCGTTACAAGCGTATCATTTTCCACACGCACAAAGGTCCACACATTTTTATCGCTGTAATTATAGATTCCGCTCATGAGATCAAGGATAATATGGGCACTGTCTGTTTTAGGAAATGTGTATTGGTGAAACCCCACGCGGCTGGTGGCCGTAAGTTCGGCAATGATATTATAATCGTCCAACTTTACCTGGTAATAACCAGCCTCCACCCTTTCATTTTGATGCGTGTAAGCAGAACGGAAACCGCTTCGTGGCTCAGCCGAGGTACCCGGGTTTAACTTAAGTTCCCCGGTAGTTGGCATAATGAGAAAATCACCCAGGTCGGAATGCCCGGTGCCGCTAAAATGAGTATGACTGAACCCTACTATGGATTTATCTTCATACTGGTAACCGGCGCAATACTTATAAACGTCGCCATTGTACTTTCCATTCATTTCATACGACAAAGTATCTGTATCAGGGCTTAATTGCACCATTCCGAATGGAACTGTGGCCCCGGGATACGTATGCCCCATCCGTTGCGTGCCGGTGATTGGTTTTACATATTGCACCAAACGGGGTGTATTTTGTGCAGAACAGGCTATTGCGATAGCCAATGATGAGGAGATCAATAAAATGCGCATTCAGGAAATTTAATAGTCGTTTACTTAAAGAGTTTAAAGGCATGAGTTTTACAGAATTGATTCGCTGTTTCTTGCAGATACTTTTTTCAAAATGCAAATCTATAGGTTTTGGAATTCAAAGCGGCAAATAAGGGGATCGTTTTTCAAATGTAGGGGCACCCCTTGCGGGCAATGTCATTTAGTTAAGGGCTTTATACGATCTAATGTCACCCCTTCGGGGTTTCAATAATTTTGAGATTATTAATTTACTATAATAATTGCTTACAGTTGAATAATAACCCCGAAGGGGTGACATTTTTTCTTAACTAAATCACATTGCCCTTGCGGGTGCCCAATATTCGGATGACCGTTGTATGGTCATCAGGGCAGGGGCAAGCCCGGCCCCTACGGGTACAAATCATTGGTGGGAAATGTTTGGAATATTCAAATCAGAAAATCAGGTGTTTTCATGTTATAACCCCTCCCTTTTTCTCAGATCCTTATATCTCGGATCATCTTTTATTTCTTTGTAAACCGGGTATTCAAGCATATAGCTTACGGGCCCCATCCTTTTGTCGATACATTGATTGAGATAATGGAAGGTTTTATAAAGGTTGCCAAGCCCATACCAAACCGCAGCAATATCTGAATCAATCACTGAATTCGGGTCCTGGGCCTGGCGTTGCTCCATTTTACGGATACAGTCCATCGCCTTTTCCCTGTTGCCTAGTTTAGCATTTGCAAACCCAACGCCCATCAGGCCCTTTAACGGATGGCTGGTAAGTCGGTGTACTTCTTCAAACAACTCTAATGCAAGCTCCCAATCGCCCTTCATTCCATTGGCCCAGGCTTTTATTTCGACAGCTACCCGCATTTGCGGATTCATCTCCAGTAATTTGTCCGCCTGACGGATACTGTCATCATATCGTTCGGCAAAAATGTACGCGTTGCCAAGCGATTGCAACACCAAAGGAGAAAGGGGATCTAATTGTTCCGCATCTTCCATAATTTTTACGGCCCGGTCCTTTTCTCCCATAATGATATAATAAAATGAAAGCAATTCGTACACTTCAACAAAGCCAGGGTTGAGCTGAATCGCCATTTGCAATTCTTCATAAGCCTTCTTCCAATTTCGTTCATAAAACAAATATGCACCGGCCATGGCGGTATGGCCTTCTGCAATGGAGCTATCCAAATTCAAAGCCTTTTGCGCATAGCGGTATACAATCTCAAATGCCTTTCTCGGCAATTCCTGGCCGGTAGCGCCCAGATAGCTGTATGCTCCTGCTATCATTGCATAAGCCAGGGCATACCCCGGCTCAATGGCAATCGCCTGCTCAAAACATTCAATTGCTTTGCGCGCATCCGCCGGGGTGAGCCTGTTCCAATAATGAAGTCCCTTAAGATACAAGGTATATGCATCTATATTTTTGGTTGGGGCATTTATTAATTGCGCCGCCTTTTGCGCAGTAGTAAGGTTTTCCCGCAGCTTGTTTGCAATAATTCCGCTGATCTCATCCTGTACTTCAAAAATGTCATTCAGGTCGCGGTCGTAGCTTTCGCTCCATATATGATACCCATCCGCCGCGTTGATCAGCTGCGTGGTGATGCGTACCCGATTGCCGGATTTGCGTACACTGCCTTCCAACACCTTATCTACATTTAATTGTATGGCAATATCGCGGATATCAGTATTCTTTCCTTTGAAGGCAAATACCGAAGTACGGGAAGTAACCTGCAGGCCATCTACCTTGGTGAGTGCATTCAAAAGCTCTTCGGTGATGCCATCGCTGAAATATTCGTTTTCCGGGTCGGCGCTCATATTTACAAAAGGTAAAACTGCCAGGCGGTTGCCAGGATGTTTTGTTTTTCCCCTTACTTCATTACGAGCAGGAACAACAATCCCGCTATTGGCAATTGCAAATATCCGGACAGGTTGTTTTACATTCTTCAGTTCAAAATATCCCATTTCGCGGGTAATAATATTTTCCTGGTTCTTTATTTCATCAAAAACTTTTTCCGAAATAAAAATTCCACCGGGTACCGCCAGCGATTCAATGCGGGATGCAAGGTTGACGCCATCACCATAAATAGCTTCATCTTCCACGATCACGTCGCCTGTGTGAATCCCCATCCGCAATTCAACCCTGGGTTCCTGCAATAATTGGTGCTGAATAGCAACGGCACAGTTTACCCCGTCGATGGCGCTATTAAAAATACTTAATGATCCGTCGCCGTAATACTGCAATATTTTACCATTGAATTGGGCAACGGTTGATTCCAATACTTCTTTAAGCCGCCTGCGTTTGAGCAGTCCCAGTTGTTCATTATTTTGCATGAGCTCGGTATACCCGGTCATGTCAGCAAATAGTATAGCCGCGAGTTGGCGCATAAATAAAATAAGGATACGAAGCTACAGGAAATCTGTCTGAACCGCCGATTGAGTTAAAAAATGATTTTTGGGTTAAATGATTTATGACATTGCAACCAGGTAAATCAAATCAACCAGGTTCAACCGGCTTGCCACTGATCTAAGACTTCCGAAGTTTTAAAACTTCGGAAGCCTGGGGAACTTATTTTTAATCCAATACACCGAATTTGCCTGATTGAAACTCCTGTATCGCTTCGTGTATTTCTTCCTGGGTGTTCATTACGAACGGGCCATAACTGGCGATAGGCTCATTGATAGGCTCACCGCTTAATAATAATAACACGGCATCTTCTTCTGCTTTTACTGTGATGTCTTCTCCTTCATTTCCAAACAATACAAAGCTGTGTTTCATCGCTTTTTGGCCATTTACTTCCACACTACCATTTATCACCAGCATAGCAGTATTATGTACAGCAGGCACGGTCATATTTACTTCCCCGTCTTTTTTAAGTTTTATATCAAAAAGATTCACAGGCGAATAGGTGGAAGCGGGTCCCTTTACCTCATTAAATGTTCCTGCGATCACATTCACCAACCCTGCGTTGCCCGGTAGTTCCACCTTTCCCATTTGACCGGCAGTAATAGCCTGGTAATGTGGGGCCGCCGACTTATCTTTTTTAGGCAGGTTCACCCAAAGCTGTACCATCTCAAAAGGGCCACCAGTTTTTGAAAATTCTTTTTCATGATATTCTTTATGTAAAATACCATCTCCCGCTGTCATCCATTGTACATCGCCGGGATTGATGATACCGCTATTGCCCGTGCTATCGTGGTGAGCCACACTTCCTTTGTAGGCAATGGTTACAGTTTCAAAACCCTTGTGCGGATGCACATCTACACCCTTCACTGTTTCAGAAGGCCCGAAATCGTATTCGGCATTAAAGTCGAGCATCAGGAAAGGGCTGATTCGGCGTTGCGGAATATTTGCACCGGGTATATAATTATATACCCTGAATCCATCTCCAACCATACCTGGCCTCGCCGGACGGGGAGTAATTTTTTCAATTGATTTATTCATATGTTTTATGTTTTTGTTTACTGTTCACTGTTTTTCTGGCAGCGGTAATATTGTTATATTGATCTGTGGTAGCGTGACTTGCACCATGTGTTCGTTTGGGCTGACTACCATTATTGCAGGATTGTTCATTAGAACTCCTTTAAAGATCACAAAATTACGATGAAGTACAGCGCATAACAATAATGTAGGTTAAGAGAAAAACTTAATATGGATTAAGCGGCACCCTACTTTTTTACATGAACCTGGTGAAGCATCTTACTTAAGAATTCCGGAGTAACACCTATATATGCAGCTACCTGTTTTTGCGGCAGGCATTTGATCAAAGAGGGATAAAGCCTGCAAAAATCGTTGTAGCGTTCCATTGCAGAAAGACTGAGGTTATCAATTAAACGGTGCTGGTAGGCTGCCAGTGCATTTTCAGCAATTATCCGGAAGAAACGTTCCAGTTTTGGAATGGCAGTATATAGTTTTTCCAGATCGGATTTCAGCAGCATTACTATTTCGCTATCATCAACAGCATCGATGTATAAAGTGCCGGGCGACTGATTTATAAAACTGTGCATATCCCCTATCCACCATCCCGGCGGTGCAAATTGTAAAATATGTTCAAACCCGTTACTATCGATGGAATAACTGCGCAGGCATCCTGTAAGAACAAAAAGGGATTGCTTATGTATATCACCTTCCTGGAACAGGAACTGTTTGCGCTTAACTTTTTTATTTTTAAGCAGGGAAACAATATGTAACTCTTCCTCTTTGGAAAGGGTAACGTGTTTTGCAATATTGGTCAATAAAAGGTGGAGGGCCATTTCGAATAGTTGATTGCAAATTTAGAAAAAATACACTGGCTGGTGCCTTGTTTTTAGGGTTGGTATTTTTTATTCACATCACTGCCGGGTTTTCAGAGCACACAAATAAATTACAGAGAGTTTTCCGAAATACCCTGCCCTTTCAACAATTCTAAATTGGAAGGGCAAAATTGATATTTCCGGAGTCTTTAACCACACAGCGTCCCTAACGGACGCATTGAATTATTAATCTCTTTTTCTACCAATATATCGTCTCTACCGGGACGAAAAAAAAATCAAACTTCCCGGCGTCCTTTACTATATAACTTAATAACAGACTACAACGGTCTGCAAAGTTCCGAGGTTTTATGAAACTTCGGAAGTCTTTCTTAAACGACTCCACTACACATCAAAAAAAGTTCAATACAGGTATAACGTACAAGCAAGCCCCGCTGGGGCCGGGGCACTATTTAATTGAAAAACAAATGCCGTTGCAAAAAAGATGGGCATTGCTAAACATGTATTGACCAGGAATTTCGAGTCTAAAGGTTACGGATCCGGGCACTAAATGCCCGCTCCAGAACAGGTGCATGAAATTGTGTTTATAAATTCTTTTGCTATCAAAAAATCGGCACATTAGCACACCAGCAAACTTGTATTTAAAATGGGTAACCTATTGCCAGGTTAAGTATCAGGTTGTCCTTTCTCCATTGAGAGTCGCCAAAGTTAATTTGATCAAATACCCATTTCGGCCCGCCAACTTCATAAGGCTTTCGGATAGGAAAAGCAACATCCACCAGCAATACCAGGAAACTCAGGTCAAACCGAAGGCCTACCCCCGTACCCACAGCGGCTTGCTTTAGAAAATCTTTACCAAATTTGGTACCGCCTCTCACCGTGTCTTCGCGATTGGTCCAAATATTTCCTGCATCAACAAAAAAAGCTCCCCGCACAATCGAAACTATTTTGAAACGCAGTTCTGTATTTAATTCTAGTTTAATATCCCCTGGCTGGTCTGCAAGGAAATTGGCAGTGGTATCTACCTGGCGGGCATAATAAGTACCAGGTCCCAGGCTGCGTGCCCTGAACGCCCTGATACTATTGGCTCCCCCGATAAAAAATTCTTTGATGAAGGGCATGGTGGTGCTGTTGCCGTAACCATAACCTGCACCAATGATGATCCTGCTTACCAGTTGATTGATGCGCTGCCTCCGGGGTTTACCCACGGCTAAATAGTGCCGTAGTTCAGCTTCCCCACGAACATATTGTGAGAAAGGTGTATTGAATATTTTTTTCTCTTTGCCCTTCTCCACGTCAGCGCCCGTAAGCAGTCCAAGAATATTACCTGAAAAATCAACATTGCCGTTAAAATAAAAGTTGTGCCTTTTATTGTTGGGCCTTGCCTGTGTATTATAATTGTAATTATAATTAGACCCGATGATAAATTGCTTTTCAATGCTGCGCGACAAAGTAATATCTTTTGCAAGAACCTTATTAAATGTATCCGTGATATTTGTTGGCAATACATAATTCAGTGCGATCGGGTTAAACTGGTGCTCGGTAGTAATGGATGAATTCCATACCCAGCCAAAACTTGTTTTAAAGGAATTAAGGGTGTACTGATCACTACGCCTGAAGTACTCGTAACCGAGGTTGATCTTTGTATTCGGCACAAAATCACTGTTTTTTCCAAAACCAATATGCGGGATAACGCGTGGGATCAACAGGTCGAGGTTTCCGCCAAACCTTGTAATGCCAACATTTTGCTGACCGGATATCTGGGTTTCCAGCCCTATAAAACCACTTAAACTTAATTGTTCAGCGCTGTGAAAAGTATTCCGGTTTTTCAAACTAAACGTAAGGTCGCTACCTGTTGCGTTATTCGATTTTGACAAGGCCGATACCTGCGCCTTTGCTGAGTACTTATTGTTGGGCGACAAATAGTAAAATGCATTCAGCCTCCTGTCATTTACAGTATCCACTTCTTCAAAACGGGCTTTTACAAATTTATATACGCCAAGGCTTACCAGCCTGCTGAGTGTTAAGTTGTGATCATTGCGGTTATAAAGGTCGCCGGGATGAAAGCGAAGATTCCGCTTAAACATCCGGGGATTGTATTTCTTAAAAGGATCTACCACGTAAAAACTATCATAAAAAGTCGCTTTCTGTTTAGTAAAAACGGTATCAGTCGCCAGGTTATAATCAGCATAAATAATGACATCACCAATGCGGTAAGGATGTTTGGACTGTGGAGGCGTTTCGGGTTTTACCTGCAGGTACATATTTACTTTATTACTGCCGATCGTGCTATCCACTTTCACCAACAGGTAATTTTCATTAAAAAAGAAATATCCTTTTTGCTTCAACCTTGAATCGATTCGTACTCTTTCATTTTTAATTACATCCAGGTCATAAGCCCTTCCTCGTCGTAACTGCGATCTTCTTGTGGCAGTTCTTATAGCCGCGCTGAGTTCACTTGAATCTTTGGGGAAATTAACCGTATCGATTATATACTGCAAACCGGGCTTTGCAATAAACAATGCTGATGTACGCTGGTTTTTAGTAGTGGTATCAAAATTTACATTGCCTTTAAAATACCCCCTGTTTTCCAGCCTGTTTGTCATGATGTTGCGGTTTTTTTCAAAGTTGACCGCGCTTGCATATACGGGTGGCTCGCCTAATTTATTACGGATCAAATAACGAAGCCCTTTACCAGTTGGCTTTCCGGCAATATTATAAAACCATAGTTTTAAACGAAGACCCAGTATTTTACTATTGGGCTTCGGAAGAACAATAGCTTCTAATTCCTCTTTCAATACTGCTTTCTGAGATTTGGCGCTGCTGTCGGATGAAACGTATTTTATTTTGGAGCCTGTATAAAGTGTTTCACCCCTGGGTAAATATTTTGTATTACTACAGGATGAAAAAAAACACACAAAGCCCACAAAAAAAACTATGCCCGGAAAAAAATTTCCCTGGAAAATGTTACGCTTTATTATTAAAAAAATAAACTTCATTATTATCACCTATGTTTATGTATATAAATTTTATGTAACCGCCAGGTATCAAATCCAGATACTACTTTTTGAGTGTATGTCATCAGTCATCTTGAAAATTAATTTGTAAATAGGCCGTATCACTCATCACTCATTATTCATTATTCATTCTTTTTATCTGTTGCCGCTTTTTTATCATTATCTACTTTTTCCTTCGCCTTCCTTTTTGCTTTCTCTGCTTTGTCTATCAGTTTCTGTTCTGCTGTTTTCCTGTTCAGTATTTGTTTAAATTCATTAAAATCAAAAGTGAAAATAAAAGCAACCCCGTTTTCAATCACCTGTAATACTCCATCATATCCATTGCGGCGGTACACCCTTAAAGTATAACGGTTATCCTTGGTTAAGAGGTAATCAATTGCCACATCCCCCGCTATATTACTGGCGTTTTGAGTATTGGCGGATCCTTCCAGCTGAAAGTTGCTGCCCACACTTACCCTCAGCCTGTCGTTCAATAAACTCTTTGACACACCTACTGTAAGGTCTGTTCTATTGGTGCGGGTTCCCGTTGAATAATCATCCTCAGAGTTTACACCAAAATTCAGGTCAACACCTTTTATCAGGCTACCGGCGAGGTTGTTGAGCTGCTCTGCCAAAATGCGGCTTACACTTGATTTGGCCATAGATGCCAATGAAGTTGCATCCGCTGAATTTTCCAATGGGTTTTCCTGTACAAACCTTCCCAATAGTAGCAACGCAAATACCTGCTTATTTAATTCTGCATCATCCCGCCGAACCTGTTCTAATTTGGTTTCCACTTCGGCCCACCTCGATTTTTGATTTTCTGGCAGTTGAATATCAAATGTTATTACCGGCTTCAGCAATTCACCTTTCATTTTCAGTAATACATCAAAGGGCACTTTTTCCTTATACTTGTTAATGTCGGATGAATTAGCCAACTCACTTTGCAATAAATTTACCGGTTGGGTATTGGCTATATAGATTGCTGTAATATCCACTGTGGCGCTTTTGGGATCTCCCGTCCAGGTAATCACACTACCGGGCTGAATAATAAACTCCCTCTTTAATAGGCTAAGGCTCAATTGATAAGACCCATTTTGTAATTCATAATTTCCTGTCAGGCTTATCTTGCCGCTTTTATCAAGCCCGCCTGCAAGGTCTGCCTTACCTCTTATTTTTAATGCATCTCCACTACGCTCATCTATAATCAATGTTATTTGTGCTGCTGTATCGGATTCTAATGTACCTGTAATATCCAGACCGGCCAATTTAGGATATTGGGTCAAGGTATCTATTGCCGCCGTAAAAATGCTGTCAGTTTTGCCCCCATATACATTCACAAACTGCACTACACCATCACGGCTTTCGACTTCAGGGTTGGAACTGGGCAGCACAAAAGTGATGTCGGTACCCTTATTGATCTTGAGGTCTGCATTTATTTTTGGAGCTGTTAAAGTGCCTTCAACACTGATATCTGCATCCATATTCAGCCTTCCGTAATAAATGGCATTCTGTCTTTTAGGCTCATTCAATACCTGGAAATCGTCTGCCGTAAGATCCATGTCAAACGTATAGGTTTTAAAATCCTTACTAAAAAAGATATTACCATCAACAATCGCTTTCTTGCCTGCAGAATCAACTAACGTAAACCGGTCAAAACTAATATCGCTGGATGATACGCTGATTGCTTCATTGGACATATATAATTTTGCGCCGGTTGCAGCCGGGGTTATATTAGCATTTTCAAAACGAAGACTACCATTCACATCAGGAGCGGTGGTTGTGCCTTTTATAGACACTTCGCCTTTGAGGCTGCCATCCGCCTGTGTTAAAGCCCCAAAAGTAAATGGCTTAACGCTGGCCATATTAAAGTTGTTGATGTTCAGCTTCAGATCCATTCGGCTTTCGCCTGTGTAATATTTACCTGCCAGTTTTACATCGTTGCCATTGCCGGTAATAGCAACATCTGCATTGTAAGCATTGGCCGTTTCATTATCTACTTTTACTTTTATATTGCCTACGGTATCGGTATTATAAGTAAGTGTGTCAATAGAAATATCCGAAGTAAAAACAGGGCTGGACATCATATTTTTAACCAACACATTACCATTGATCACACCATCCACGGGCAGGGAATCCTGTTCTGCAAGATTGGTTAGTGTCTTTATATGAAAGTCTTTTAAAATAACATCCACGGGGGCAGTTACATTTTCCGTTTTGGAATTGATGCTAAGCGATTGGCCGCTGTTGTTAATACTGAA
>JBDTVX010000114.1:0-14248 GCA_040007015.1 Ferruginibacter sp.
CGATATAACTCCGATCTGTAAAGACTTTCAGAGTTTTCTTGCAGACTCTAAATAAAGATGCGGCATAACATTCAACGTGGAAAAAGAACCACCCTGGTATGCAGTACAAGGGAGTGAGGACACAACCCTGCCTTGCTGCGTGAAGCAGACAGGGATGATCATCAGGGAACTACGGATTGTACCCAAATAAATATTTTTGAAGATGATCATTTAAACAACTCCTCCATCATTATTTCTTTTTGTACCAGCCCGGTGGAATGGATATTTTCTTTTACACCAAAGGTGGTGATCATGGTTAGAAACAGTGTCTTTTTTGTTTTCGTTTTTTCTCTGAATACATTTATTTTGTTCTGAAGTTCTCCTGCGTAAGCTTTATCGATTGTAAATGTGGAAACAGAATATTTCATTTCACAAATATTAATGGAATGATCCTTCCGGTCGATCAGCAGATCAATTTGCGCACCCCGTTCATTTTTGCCTGGTGTATATCGCCAAACCGACTCTTCTGTTTGCACTCCCCCGATACTCAAAGCCTTTTTAATTTGCCCGGAATGCTTTAGGCAAATCCCTTCAAAGGCAAACCCGCTCCAGCTTTTCCATGAAGCGCCCTGGGTTATTTTGAGCCAGGTATCGGCCCCGGTACTGCGGGTTCTTTCCATGAATTTTAAATAAAAAAGTGAGTATTCATCGGATAGTTTATAAATGCTTTCTTTTACATTTTTGTCAAAAGGTATATAAGGTGTAATAAATCCTGATTCTGCCAGTTCTTCCAGCAGCCTGGTAGCTGTTCCCCCCGATGAAAGTCCGCAGGCAGCAATGATCTCATTGCGGTTGAGCCCCCTGGCTTTATTAGCGAGTGCCCTGATAACAGCGATATGATTGTCTGCATTATCAAACAGAGACTGGTACAGCGTAATAAATTCTCCTTTGAGTTTTCCATCCTTTGTAAAGCAAAGCCGGTCGATTGCCTGGGCAGCGCTTTCACCGGGCATAATATCTTTTAGATATTGGGGTATACCGCCGATTGCCATGTATAGTTGCAGTACCTGGTACTGGTCTAAGTTTACCCTGCGTGCCTTTAAGTAATCGGCTGTTTCCCGCAGATTAAAGGGCAATAACCTGATCTTTTGACTGATGCGGTTGTGAAGACCGCCTTTGTTATTTACAATATTCCGGATCATCCATGCCGCCGCAGAGCCGCAGATCACTACCACTATGTTTTTTTGTCTGCAGGCCCATGTATTCCAGAAATGCTCAAAAGCAGCAAGGAATCCCGATTTGGGAGTATGGATCCATGGAAATTCATCAAAAAAAATCACGGATTTCTGGCTATTTAATTTTGATGTTAAATGTGTTTGTAAATAATAGAACGCATCTATCCAGTTAACGGGCGCTGCCAGTTGTAAGGCAATACCCGTTGCTTCCTTTAATGCAAGGCTGAAATTTTGCAACTGCTCATTTAATGAAGCGTTGTGTATGCCGGTAAATTCAAATAGCATGCGTTTTTCAAATACAGAGCGGATAAGAAATGTTTTTCCAACCCTTCTTCTTCCAAAAACGGCTATTAGCTCGGCTTCCGGTGAATCCAGCATCCTGGATAATATTTCTTTTTCGGGTTCCCTGCCTACCAGTTTTACCATTACACATGTTTTATTTTCAGCCAAAACTATATAAAATTAACTAGTTTTGGCTGAGTATAATTTTTTATAAGTAGCCAAAACTATATAAAAGTAGTAGTTTTGGCTGAGTATCAGTTTTTATAAACAGCCAAAACTATATAAAATGTGCTAGTTTTGGCTGAATATAATTTTTTACCATACCCGGGCCATATAAAACAAACCTGTTTTGAGTGGTTATGGGTACGTTGCAGGCGAAAGTGACTGGTTATCCCCGGGCAGGTAAAGCACAGCACTGTATTATTCAACTTTCAGGTTATTATTTTTTTCCTTTGATAAACTTTAATAAATTGTTGCCTCATATTATTAATATTGCTGTATGAAAAGATATTGCCTCGCCTGTGATCTGAAAGACGACGATACGCTTATAAAGGAATACGAGGCATACCACCGCAATGTGTGGCCAGCCATTTTACAAAGTATTACCAGCTCCGGGATTGACCAAATGGACATTTACCGGGTGGGCAACCGGCTCTTTATGATCATGGAAGTAAATGAAGATTTTAGTTTTGAAAAGAAGGCGATTGCAGACTCCTCCAATGAAACGGTTGTTGAATGGGAACAGATGTTGTGGAAGTACCAGCAGGCTTTACCCGTAGCAAAGCCCGGAGAAAAATGGATCCTGATGGAAAAAATATTTTCATTGACCTGAGTTTTTACATGCGATGATTACGGCCCGGACAGCAATTATTTTAATAAACAAATGAGCTCCCGGCCTGCCCCGTTTAAAAATAAATCGTAGTATGGTTATAACTATCGGAACTTAGCGCCTAATTTAAAATAAATAATGTTTGAACTTACAAATAAATCGGCCATCATTACCGGTGCTGCAAGCGGTATTGGTAAAGCGGTTGCAACTGTTTTTGCAAGGCAGGGAGCAATGGTTCACCTGCTCGATATGAATGAAGCCGGCTTAACAGAAACCGTTGCAGAAATAAAGGAACAGGGTGGTAATGCCGAACAACACCTGGCGGATGTTACTAGTCAGCAGGCCATCAAATCGCTGTTTGAAAAAATCGGCCGCATTGATATTTTGGTAAACTGCGCCGGTATTTCGAATATTGGTAAAGCTGATAACACTTCCGAAGAGGATTTTGACCGCGTGTACACTGTAAATGTAAAAGGAATATACAATTGCCTGCACGAAGCCGTTCCCCTGATGAAGCATAACAAAAGCGGTGTGATCCTTAACCTGGCATCCGTTGCAGGCAATGTAGGCCTCGCCGACAGGTTTGCTTACAGTATGAGTAAAGGCGCAGTAATGGGCATGACATTATCCGTTGCCAAAGATTATATCAATGATGGTATCCGGTGCAATTGTATTTCACCGGCCAGGGTGCATACACCCTTTGTAGATAATTTTCTTGCAAAAACTTACCCGGGAAAAGAAAAGGAAATGTTTGACAAGCTGTCGAAGACTCAACCTATAGGCCGCATGGCTAAGCCGATAGAAATTGCACACCTGGTCTTGTACCTGTGTTCGGATGAAGCTTCGTTTATTACCGGTTGTGATTACCCGATTGATGGAGGATTTATAAAATTGAATACTCCATGATGATGGTGAAAGATGTTGGGTATAGGGCAATGTCATTTAATTAAGAGATTTTGCTCCATGGAGTCATCGTCTTTATAGAAAACAATTGACAATTATTGAATTTGGCTCCGTACTTGCCACGTAACTTACGCGGCACCTATGGAGCCAGGGCATTAAAAATAATGATTAACTATAAACATATTGCTCCTCCGCAGCTTAACTAAATGAGATTGGGGGAAAGGGTTTAGGGAGGATGGTCAATGGTCAATCGTCAAATCATCAATCATCAATCGTCATCATCACTTCAATTAAAAAAATAAAAATGAAACTGATTCGGTTTGGAGAAATTAACAAGGAAAAGCCCGGTATCTGTATGGAAGGGATCAATTACGACGTATCGGGGTTTATCAAAGATTATGATGAAGCATTTTTCGCTAATGGGGGCCTCCCTCACCTGGCATGGATGGTACATCAGAATAAAACAATATTGCCAAAGGTGAACGATGGCGCGAGGCTAGGGTCGCCGGTTGCAAGGCCATCAAAGATCATTTGCATCGGTTTAAATTATGCCGATCATGCAAAGGAAACCAATGCAGTTCCCCCTGCAGAACCGGTTATTTTTATGAAAGCGACCACTGCTATCATTGGCCCTTACGACGATGTGGTGATTCCAAAAAATTCGGTCAAAACAGATTGGGAAGTAGAGCTGGCCGTGGTGATGGAAAGAACGGCAAGTTACGTGGATGAAGCCGTTGCAATGGAATATGTTGCCGGCTACTGCCTTCACAATGATATCAGCGAAAGGGAATTTCAACTGGAAAGAAGTGGCACCTGGGACAAAGGGAAAGGTTGTGACACCTTTGCCCCATTGGGCCCGTGGCTGGTAACCAAAGATGAAATTGCAGCGGTACATAATTTGAATCTTTGGTTAAAAGTAAATGGACAATCCATGCAAAACGGAACAACAGCCAATTTAATTTTCAATATTCCTTTTTTGGTTGCTTATGTAAGTCAGTTCATGACCTTGTTGCCGGGTGATATCATTTCAACCGGTACTCCGGCCGGTGTAGGGCTGGGGTTCAAGCCGCCTGTATACTTAAAAGAGGGTGATGCAATGGAATTGGGTATTGATGGGTTGGGAAGCAGTATGCAAAAATGTGTGGCTTATGCAAAGAATTGATGCACACCAGCATTTCTGGCAATTTGACCCGGTTCGCGACAGTTGGATCAGCGAAGAAATGGCGGTGATCCAAAAGGATTTTTTACCGAAGGATATTCAACCTGTGCTGCAGGAAAATAATATTGACGGTTGCGTGACAGTTCAAAGCGACCAGTCGGAAAAAGAAAACGAATTTCAACTAAACAATGCAGCTGCTTTTGATTTTATAAAGGGCGTGGTGGGTTGGGTAGACCTGCAGGCCAAAGCTGTAGAAGAAAGACTGGCATATTATTGTTCTTTTAAAAAAATGAAAGGGTTCCGTCATATACTACAAGGTGAGGCAGACAGGGCATTGATGCTGAAACCTGCATTCATGAACGGCATGGCCAAACTGAAGCAATTTGGGTTTACTTATGATGTCCTCATTTTCCCGGATCAGTTGAAGTATGTAGGCGGGCTGGTTGCCGCATTCCCCGATCAAAAATTCGTGATCGATCACATTGCCAAACCTGGTATCAAAGAGCATAAAACCGGTGACTGGGAAAAAGATATCCGGTCATTGGGTGGATTCGAAAATTTGTACTGCAAAATATCCGGGATGGTTACGGAAGCCGATTGGAAAAATTGGGAGCGGGATAATTTTACACCTTACATGGATACCGTTGTAGATGCCTTTGGAACCAGCCGTATCATGTTTGGGTCCGATTGGCCGGTTTGCCTGGTAGCGGCCTCATATAAACAAATGCTTGAAATTGTAACGGATTATTTTTCTTCTTTTACTGTTAATGAAAAAGAAAATTTTTTCGGATTGAATGCTGTTCAATTTTATAATCTTTAAAAAAAAGCGATATGGATTTTAATTTAAAAGACAAAGTGATCATTGTAAGTGGCGGTGCCAAAGGGATAGGGGAGGGCATTGTAAAAGTATTGGCGGCGGAAGGAGCCATTCCGGTGATCATTGGCCGGAACGAAGCTGATAATAATAGTGCAGTTAAAGAGGTAGAAGCTACCGGGGGAAGAACTTCCCAGGTGGTAGCTGAGTTATCTGATCCGATTCAGTGTGCGGAAGCAATAAAGTCAGTTATTGCAAAATACGGCCGCATTGATGGCCTCGTAAATAATGCAGGCGCAAATGACGGAATAGGACTGGAGAATGGCAACTATGAAAATTTTATGGCATCGCTGCATAAGAACCTGGTACATTATTATTTGCTGGCTCACCATGCATTACCGGCATTAAAAATATCGAAAGGATCCATCGTTAACATCTCATCAAAAACTGCGGATACGGGCCAGGGTAATACTTCGGCCTATGCCGCATCCAATGGCGGGCGCAATGCTTTAACCAGGGAATGGGCGGTAGAATTATTGAAATATGGCATTCGCGTAAACGCCGTAGTGGTGGCCGAATGTTTTACACCGCTGTATGAAAAGTGGATAAAAACATTACCCGATCCTGAACAAAAGCTAAAAGAAATAACATTAAAAATACCGTTGGAAAACCGTATGACAACCGCTGAGGAAATCGCCAATACAGTGGCGTTTTTATTGTCATCCCAATCAAGCCATACAACCGGTCAACTGGTATATGTAGACGGAGGATACGTACATTTAGACA
This sequence comes from Ferruginibacter sp., assembly GCA_040007015.1. Lineage (GTDB taxonomy): Bacteria > Bacteroidota > Bacteroidia > Chitinophagales > Chitinophagaceae > Ferruginibacter. Next base: position 5,988 of record JBDTVX010000114.1, read on the forward strand.
GGGCTTTGGCCAACGCGTAATGGTTGATTGTTGTTAGTTGATTGTTAATGGGTGGTGGGTGGTGACAGCTATCATCAACGATCAACAAACAACGGTCAACTATCAACTATTAACTAAACATACTTTAATGAAACAGCTATTTAAAATCATATTATTTGTTCCCTTTATTCTGTCATCATTTACAAATCCTCCTAAAAAAATAAGGATAGTTTTCTTTGGCGACTCAATTACCCAGGCCGGTGCCCAACCCAATGGCTACATTCTAAAACTGGATAGCATTATAAAGCAGTCCCATTTGCCGGATTCAATTGAACTGGCGGGCGCCGGAATTGGCGGCAACAAAGTATATGATCTTTATCTGAGAATGGAAGATGATGTGCTAAAGAAGAACCCGGACATCGTGGTTATTTATGTAGGGATCAATGACGTGTGGCACAAAGCCAGTTCGGGCACCGGCACGGACGCGGATAAATTTGAAAAGTTTTACCGTGCCATCATCAAAAGATTGCAGGATAAAAATATCAAAGTAATCGTATGTACACCATCCGTGATCGGGGAACGGAATGATAATAGCAATCAACAGGATGGCGACCTCAATCAATACAGCAATATTATCAGGGGAATCGCTAAAGACCTTTCCTTGCCGGTATGCGATCTTCGAAAAGCCTTTTCGGTTTATCTAAAATCTAATAATCCCGCTAACGCAGAAAAGGGGATTTTAACGGTTGACAGGGTACACCTTAATGGAAATGGTAATTTATTTGTAGCCGGGGAAATGTGGAAGGTGATACAGGAAATAATTAAAAATTAATAATTAAAAATTAAAAATTCCTTAAGGTCGGAGAGTATGAAATTTTGGAAATTTTATAAGTTCGGATTAAGAATGGCAAAGTTCTAATTTTTTTAATTTTTTATTTTGTTGCGAAGACATTTTCAACCCTTAATTTCTTATTAAATCGCCTTTGCATTTTCGCGGGACATCCCACGCGAAGACATTATTAATTATTAATTTTTAATTAAAAAAGACATGTTACTTAGTAGATCCAACCTCAAAAATATAAATGCCGCTGCTATATCGGTTCCTGATGAGCGCCTGTTCGGATTACCCGAAAAGATATTACAGTTCGGGACCGGCATATTACTACGTGGCCTACCCGATTATTTTATTGATAAAGCGAACCATGGCGGGATATTTAACGGGAGAATTGTAGTTGTAAAATCAACGAATAGTGGCGATTCAGCCGCATTTGGTCAGCAGGATGGACTATATACTTTATGTATGCGTGGATTGATAAACGGGCAGGCCGTGGAAGAAAATGTGATCTCTTCTTCGATTAGCAGGGTCTTATCGGCTTCTAAAGAGTGGGATACTATTTTGCAATGCGCGCATAATCCTGAACTCTGCATCATTATTTCCAATACCACGGAAGTGGGCATTGAACTGGTAACCGATGATATCCGCCTTCACCCGCCGTCATCCTTTCCCGGTAAATTGCTTGCTTTTTTGCACGGGCGCTACAAGGCCTTTAATGGAAGTGCTAAAAGTGGAATGGTGATTGTACCTACTGAGCTGATCTCTGATAACGGGAAGAAATTAAAAGCGATCGTACTTGAACTGGCACGGCTTAACGGGCTGGAAGAAAATTTTACCAGGTGGCTGGAGCAGGATAATCATTTTTGCAATTCACTGGTCGATAGAATTGTCCCAGGCAAACCCGCCGCTGCTATCAAAGCCTTACTGGAAACCCAATTGGGATACCAGGATGAACTGATCACCATGAGTGAAGTGTACAGCCTCTGGGCCATTGAAGGCGATGACCATGTAAAAGAAATATTATCGTTTACGGCTGCGGATAAAGGGATTGTAATAACGGACGACATTACATTATTTAAAGAACTGAAATTACGGTTACTGAATGGTACGCATACACTAAGTTGTGGCATCGCATTTTTATCCGGCTTTACCACGGTTAAGCAGGCCATGGACAACCCTGTTCTTTCCGGATTTATAAAAAAGTTGATGCTGGATGAAATTGCGCCGGCGATACCTTATCCTATTCCCGGAAATGATGCAAAGGAATTCGCATTAAAAGTATTAGACCGGTTCAGCAATCCCAGCATTGAGCACCAATGGATCAGCATTACATTAAATTATACTTCTAAATTAAAAATGCGGGTGGTGCAGGTTTTACAGCGCTATCATGAGCTATATGCGGCCGTTCCGGAAAAACTTGCCACTGGATTTGCTGCCTGGCTGTTATTTATGAAGGCAGTGAAAAAGGAAGGGAACGTTTATTTTGGAGAATTAAATGGCCAGCCTTATCCCATCAAAGATGAAATGGCGGGATATTTCTTTAGCCTTTGGCAAAATTTATCCCCGGAAATTTTAGTGAAAACTGTATTAAGTAATGCATCTTTGTGGGAGGCAGATCTGGCAGCGATCCCAGGCTTTGCAGAAAAGGTAACAGAAAAAATGCAGGAAATACTTCAACGGGGTATGATGGCAGTGATCCAGGGTTGAAACTCACGGTGAGTCAACCCCAAAGTGTGACTCACCGTGAGTTTCAACGTTCACGTTAAAATTTAATTTAATGAAACAACAGGTTTTAAAAATTCATGCTGCTGATAATGTGCTGGTGGCATTGACAAATTTATCAAAAGGCACTACCATTATTTTTGAAAATGAAACGTACGAATTACAGGAGGATATCAGGGCAAAGCATAAATTTTTTACAAAAGATATGCAACCCGGCGATAAGGTCATCATGTATGGTGTGCTGGTAGGTACCGCTCAATCCTTTATTCCAAAGGGCGGATGGATGTCGACGGCTAACGTGAAGCACGCGGTGGAACCCTATGTATGGCGAAAAACAGATTATCAATGGACGGCGCCCGATACATCAAATTTTGTAGGGAGAACTTTTAATGGCTATCACAGGAGTAACGGCGAGGTAGGTACGGCCAACTACTGGTTATTTATTCCCACCGTTTTTTGCGAAAACAGGAACCTTGATGTGATACGCGAAGCATTGCACAATGAGCTTGGCTATGCAGTAACGGATAAGTATAAACGTTATACACACCAGTTGGCCGAGGCGTTTAAAAATGGAGAAAATATTGAGACCGTTAACCTGTTTGAAATACCGCTGCAGGGAGGCACGGCACGCCCCTTTAAAAATGTAGATGGCATTAAATTTTTAAATCACCAGGGAGGTTGCGGCGGTACCCGCCAGGATGCCGCTATTTTAAGCAAGCTATTGGCTGCTTATGCCAATCATCCCAACGTTGGCGGCATTACCCTGCTAAGCCTGGGCTGCCAAAATTTGCAGGTACCCGATTTTATGAATGATTTAAAAACACTTGACCCGGCTTTTAATAAGCTGTTATATATTTTTGAACAGCAGCAATCGCAAAGCGAGGAACAGTTGATAGCGGACGCCATCAAAAAAACCTTTGAAGGATTGATCGAAATAAATAAGCTGGAAAGAAAACCTGCGTCGCTCAACAAGCTTTGTATCGGCGTAAAATGCGGTGGCAGCGATGGTTTTAGCGGTATATCGGCTAACCCCGCAGTTGGCTATACCAGCGACCTGGTAGTGGCACTGGGAGGCAAAATATTACTGGCTGAGTTTCCCGAGCTATGCGGGGCCGAACAAAACCTGCTCGACCGTACAAGCGATCAAGCCGTTGCCGGCAAGTTCATTCATTTGATGCAGGCATACAGCGAATCCGCATTAAAAGCGGGTTCTGGTTTTCACATGAACCCATCTCCGGGAAATATAAAAGATGGGTTAATCACGGACGCTATTAAAAGCACGGGGGCGGCAAAAAAAGGTGGCACTTCACCCGTGGTGGATGTATTGGATTATACCGAACCGGCCACCAAACCGGGTTTGAGCCTGGTGTGCACTCCGGGTAATGATGTGGAAGCCACCACCGGCCAGGCGGCCAGCGGTGCAACACTGATTTTATTTACCACCGGTCTCGGTACCCCTACGGGCAATCCTGTTTCTCCCACCATTAAAGTATCCACGAACAGCAACCTGACCAAACGCATGAACGATATTATTGATATTGATACGGGCGCGATAATTGAAGGCGAAAAAACAATTGAACAAATGGGCGAACAAATCCTGGAGTATTGCATTAAAGCCGCCAGTGGAGAAGTAATACCCAAAGCGGTATTGTTAAACCAGGATGATTTTATTCCGTGGAAGCGGGGAGTGAGTTTGTAGCCGCCGTTTCATAAAGGTGACACCTTTTCAAAAGGTGTCACCTTTATTAAACGGTAAAATTAATCTAACATGAAAAAATTTATGGATGAAAATTTCTTATTGCACAGCAACACCGCCCGGGAACTTTATCATGGGTTTGCAAAAGAAATGCCCATCATTGATTACCACAATCATCTATCGTGCGAACAGATTGTCAATGATATTAATTTTGACAATATTACCCAGGTTTGGTTATACGGTGATCATTACAAATGGAGGGCCATGCGTACCAATGGCATCGGTGAAAAATATATTACCGGCAATGCCACCGATTATGAAAAGTTTGAGCATTGGGCCGCTACTGTTCCCTACACTTTACGTAACCCTTTATATCACTGGACCCACCTGGAGCTGCAACGCTATTTTAATATCGATACCATCCTGTCACCAGAAACTGCAAAAGAGATCTATGATGAGTGTTCAACCAAATTAAAAACGCCGGAATATTCGGTAAAGAATTTGTTGCGTAAAATGAAGGTAAAGGTGCTTTGTACTACGGATGATCCCACGGATACGCTGGAGCACCATAAAAAAATTAAAGAAGCCGGATTTGAGATTAAAGTGTTTCCTGCTTTCAGGCCAGACAAAGCAATGAATATAGATAATGTTACTGACTTCAATGAGTACGTTAATAAGTTACAGGAGGTATCCAATATTTTAATTGCTTCATGGGATGATTACCTGCTGGCGCTCAAAAGCCGTCATGATTTTTTTGGGGAGATGGGATGTTGCATCAGCGATCATGGCCTGGAACAGATCTATGCGGTTGATTACAATGTGGCGGAAATAAAAAATATATTCAGGAAACTGACTGCCGGTGAAACGATATCGCAACCCGAAAATATAAAATTCAAATCGGCCATGCTGGTAAAATTCGGGGAGTGGGATCATCAAAAGAACTGGGTGCAGCAATACCATTTGGGAGCATTACGAAATAACAATTCGAGGATGACGAAAGGCCTTGGAGCTGATACGGGCTGGGATTCTATCGGTGATTTTTCACAGGCTAAACAGTTGTCTAAATTTTTGGATAGGTTAGACAGCACCGATCAGCTGGCAAAGACAATTTTGTACAATCTTAACCCGGCGGATAATGAACTGATAGCGACCATGGCAGGAAATTTTAATGATGGAACCGTGGCTGGTAAGATCCAGTTTGGTTCTTCTTGGTGGTTTCTTGATCAGAAAGACGGTATCACCAAACAGATCAATGCGCTTAGCAATATGGGTTTAGTGACTAAATTCATAGGAATGCTTACAGACAGCCGGAGTTTTATGAGTTATCCCCGCCATGAATATTTCCGGCGAATCCTCTGCAATATTTTTGGTGAAGAAATGGAGAATGGAGAACTGCCGGATAATAAGGATTGGATCGGTAAAGTAATACAGGACATCTGCTATAATAATGCGAAGAATTATTTTGGGTGGTAGAATTGGACAACCCCGTCAACGGTTGAAAACCCAGGCGGCGTTTAGGTGAGTTTCCCCTTAAATTTACTCATCCGCCGACAGGGCTGATAACCGCTATCGGGGTGGGGGTTATTCGGGGCTTTATATCTTCACTTTAATTACCAGTTTCTTTATTTCCTCTTCGCCAATCATTGGTGCATGCACGTCTTCGGGGAAAAAGATAACAAACTGTCCATCCGTTAAACCGAAATAGGTATCGGGTACATCATTGTAAAACAGCACATCTTTTTCCGGGTTATATTCACCTTTTTGTGCAAGGCAACTGCCACGCGGTTTCCACCCGATTGTTTCTTTCCCCCTGATGCAAAGCTGTATATCGATGTGTTGATCATGACATTCAAATTTCAGGATAGATTCGGCCGCAGACATGCCTGTTTTGCCGGAAAAAATAGCCCTCAGGTTATCCCCGTCAATTTCGTACTTACCAGGTTCCATTCCCGCCAGATCCACACTGTTGATATATGCAAAAGCTTTTTCAAAATATGGATTGATAGCAAAATATTTTTGTGCATTGTCAAGCGAATCGATTATCATAAACGGGGTTTAATTTAAATGCAAAGAAACGGTATTTTGAGGATGTAAAGTTCAATAAAGCTATTCAGTAAAGTGAGCGCGCTTCCACGGGACCTCTGTAGGGACAGGCCGCGGCCTGTTCTATAACCGCACAATATCCGAATCAATAAAAGTTCAGCAATGGTTTGTCGTACAAGTGACACAAAGATGTTTAATAGTAGAACAAAAAGCTTGTTCCCAAAAAAATCATCAGCAAATTCGCGTCAAATAAAGAATTCAGATCGACCTGAACTCCTGGTGACACCAGCGGTATGGATGCATTACCGCTGTACCCTGCCGCTTCCATCTCCCTTCATTAGTTCCTTTACCTCATTAAGCGTGGCATGATTGAGGTCGCCCGGGATCGTATGTTTTAACGCCGACGCAGCAACGCCAAATTCAGCAGCTTCCGATAAAGGCATTCCTGTAACCAGTCCAAATATAAATCCACTTGCAAAACTATCGCCACTGCCTACACGATCTATGATACGGACCTCGTAATTTTTTGTATGGTAAAATTCATTGCCATCGTATACCAGTGCGCTCCAGCCATTATCGCTGGCACTATGGCTCTCCCTCAAAGTAGAGGCAATATATTTAAATCCAAATTTTTCTTTCATTTGTTTGAATACACTTTTGTATCCTTCGAGGTTTAATTCTCCTTTGGTAACATCGGTTCCTTCGGCTTTAAACCCCAAAGTAGTATCGGCATCTTCTTCATTGCCGATGCATACATCTACATACCTGCATAATTTTGTCATCACCTCTCTCGCCTTTTCCTTGCTCCATAATTTTTTACGGTAATTCAGATCAATGCTGGTGGTAATACCTTTTGCCTTTGCTGCTTTTAAAGCGGCCTCCGTAACCACGGCGGCCTTATCGCTTAGTGCAGGTGTAATGCCCGTTGTATGAAACCATTCCGCACCTTCCAGTATTTTATCAAAATCAAATTCTGCAACATCTATTTCTGCAATGGACGCATGCGCCCGGTCGTACACCACCTGCGATGCCCGCATGGAAGCGCCGGTTTCCAGGAAGTAGATCCCCAGCCTGTCGCCGCCTCTTACTATAAATTGTGTATCCACACCAAAGCGCCGTAAATGATTGATCGCAGACTGGCCGATAGGATTGTTGGGCACTTTGGTAACGAAGGTTCCTTTTAACCCGTAATTGCACAAAGCCGCTGCTACATTGGCTTCACCGCCGCCATAGGTAACATCAAATGAATCGGATTGTACAAAGCGCTTGTAATCCGGGGTGGATAAACGCAACATTATTTCGCCGAGCGTAACAACTTTTTTAGACATGTAGGCAATAGTTTAAATTTTGTATAAAAGGGATAAAATTCTCATCTAATAATTATTTCCAAAGGTGGTTATTTATTTGCAAAGAAGCAAGAATAATGCGGTAATTTGGACGAATATTTGCGCAATCGATTCCGCAAATAAAAGGCCCGTTAGGGCTGATTTAGAATAACATTGTCCAACGAAAAAATAAATCTTCATATGAAAAAAGAAACGCTGCTGGCGCTGATACCCCAACAGGGAATTTTACCACTCTATTTTTACAAAGATACCCAGGTAAGCATCGACCTCTTAAAAGCATTGTACACCGCAGGCATCCGTACGATTGAATATACAAACAGGGGAGAAGCCGCATTGGCAAACTTTAAAGCCATGCGTGTGGTTTGTGATATCGAATTCAAGGATATGTATCTTGGTATCGGTACCATTAAGAATGGGGAAATGGCTCAAACATTTATTGATGCGGGATGTGATTATATCATTAGCCCGGGCCTGGTGGAAAGCGTAGCAAAAGTTGCCGATGCAAACGGTGTGCTTTGGGTGCCTGGTTGTATGACGCCAAGTGAAGTGATCGCTGCGGAAAATCTTGGGGCTAAGTTGATAAAATTATTCCCGGGAAATATTATCGGGATGGCGTTTATGCAGGCGATCAAAGAATTGT
>JBDTVX010000115.1:0-14229 GCA_040007015.1 Ferruginibacter sp.
TACCTGCGGGCACGGCTCCATCATAACCAAGGTCGAAATTTTTGGGTGAATAGTTCCCGATCTGTGTTGGTATATCCGGTATAATTGAATTTGGCAGGATCAATCCGTCACTTAACATCGCCGCATATAAGATAGGTTTTAATGCGCTGCCAGGGCTCCTGGGTGCTGCAATCACGTCTACATCACTTTCCATTTCTCTGTTTGCAGGCGCATAGATATTGCCTACATAAGCAAGCGTATTACCGGTTTCCACATCCAGCACCAGGGCGCATGCATTGTTGATGCCATTGCCTTTTAAAACCGACTGGTGTTGTTGAACAATGGCGGCTACATTTTTTTGAAGGTTGCCATCTAATGTGGTAATAATTATTGTTGGGCCCTTTACTAATTTATTATACATTTTAAATCGCTGCAATAAATGGGGTGCATTTTGGGGAAGGGGTAACGGTGCGCCCGGCAAAGTTTCCAGCTTTGCCAATGCGCAGGTGCCCGCATCAATTTTTCCCGCAGCCATTAACTGATCCAGTAAAGCATTTCTTTTTTTAAGTAATACCGCCCTGTTTTTCCCGGGATGTACCAGGGCCGGTGCATTTGGTAAAACGGCAAGGGCAGCCATTTCACCCCAGCTCAATTTTGCAGGATTTCTGCCAAAATATCGCCATGCCGCGGCATCCAATCCTACCACATTACTTCCGAATGGTGCATTGGCAGCATATAAAGCCAGTACTTCTTTTTTAGAATATCCGCATTGCAGCCGTATAGCCAAAATACTTTCCTTTAGCTTATTCCATATAGTCCGCCTGTTATCGCCTTTTGAAAGCCGCATCACCTGCATATTGATGGTGCTACCGCCCTGTACAACGCCTTTGTTCTTAATGTTCTTTATGATGGCTCTGGCAATTGCAATGGGGTCTACGCCGGGATGATAAAAAAAACGTTTATCCTCAAACGTTGTAATGCAGTCGATAAATTTTTGCGGCACTTTTTTATTATATGGAAAACGCCATTGGCCGTCTTCTGCAATGGATGCGTTTAAAAGATTACCGTCCTTATCTTCAATTACATAACTGGTAGGGGTATTGAATAATTGATTGGGCAGGGATAACCAGAACCAGGATAGTAACGCAATCAATACAGGAATCCACCAACGCCGCAAGAAAATTTTAAAGCGGTTGGGGGAATTTTTTGATTTGGAGATCGTATTTATACCTTTAGCCATTTATAACACAGGTTTGATTAGTTGGCTCGTATTATTGACTTTACTTTCTTTTGTAATTGTTTTTTATCCGGGAGGTAAAGCTGATATTTTGAAACAAAAATTTTATTAGAAATTCCTCCCATCGCATATTCAACCAACACTTCATCTTCCTCTGCAGAAAGTATGATACCAATGGGTTCATTGTCACCCTCCACACTTACTTCTATTTTAAATTAATTGAGATATAAATTCATTTGTCCAATGTCACCATGATTTACGGCCCGTGTCTTAAGGTCAATATTTACGAAGCACTTTAAAATACGATGCCAAAAAACAAGGTCAATTGAGTAATGCTTATTTCGCAGTGAAATCCCGTATTGCCTGGCTACAAATGTGAATCCCTTACCCAGTTCAAGTAAGAATTGTTGCAGGTTATCAATAATCTTTTGTTCAAGAGCTTTTTCAGACATCTGGTAGCTTTGTGGAATTTTTAGAAAGTCCAGAACATGAGGGTCTTTAATTATCTCAGTCGGATCAGAAACAAAATGCCCTTTTTCCGATAGCTGTAGCATACCTTTCCTGTCTTTACTCAATGCAAGCCGCTCAAATAATGAGGATTCCATTTGTCGTTCCAGTTCCCTATAACTCCAATTTTCATAAGCCGCTTGTTTTTCATAAAACTTTCTGGCAGTATCGTCTGAAACTCCTACCAGTGCAATAATATGAGTCCAGCTCAATTTGGCAGGCACCGCCTGCCATTTTTCATAGGTGAGATAAAACCTTCGCATATCAAGCACATTCCGTCTGCCAAATCCCTTTCCATATCCCTGCCTCAAATCTTTGGAAAGCCTTGCCAGCAGATCACTTCCGTATTCCGCTCTTTCTTTTCCCTGCTGTTCAAATTCTATAATGTGCCTGCCAATTTCCCAATTAGCTTTTACTAATTCCTTGTTAATAGCTCTTACCGCGTTTAGTCTCGCAGCCTCAATTGTAAGGCCTATATCTGCCAACAGCTTTTCGTATTTAGGTTTTACAGCCTTCATTTTATCCAGTAATTAATTTTTGTAATCGCATTACTGATCCTGTTATTTTAGTTGTATTGCTTAATAAAAAATATTTCAATCAATGTCTCTTTTTAAAAAACCCCGTCGGCGTTTGCAACCGTCGGCAGGGTTTCAAAAAATCTAGCATTTAGTTGCCAGGCGGTTGCACCACCTCCACCCACTTCCCGTTCACTCCCGCCGTAATACTATTATCATACATGGCCCCGCAAAATGTTCCCGGTAAAAAGTAACGGCCAAGATAAGACGCATTTAACTGCACATAATAAATAAGCGTTTCATTTTCTCTTATGTTGAAATAAGTGTACACCCTGTCGTCGCGAATATCCTGGTAGGTAGAGGCAGAAGATTTAAATGCGCCTTCGCCGCCCAGCATGCGGGCATTTAATATTTCCCAACCGCTGGGGAAAATCTGCGTTAGCGCCATCTGTGTATAATAGCCCCGCCTGCCCGGGTTCATAATGACAACTTTGGCAACAAAATCCGATCCCTGTGTTAGTTTATTGACGTCTATAGCCGTACCATTTTGTGATATATAACTAACATTCATATTCAATACGGCCGGGTTATTTACCACTTTCAAACTATCACCGCTCAATGGCTGCCCCTGTGTTATTAAACGTACATACAAAGTATTGCTGCCCTTATTAGTCACCGACACATTACTGCCGGCGTCACTTTTAAAAACGATGGGTAATTGGCGGATATAGGCGGCAGAGTTAATATCTGTTGCCTTTCCATCAACAATGGCTGCCGCCATTATTTTTGCGCCCGATGGATTTTTACCGCAATACTTTGCAATCGCAATCAATGCATATGCCGTGGTTTGGGTGCTGTACCAGTTATCCTGCGATAATTTTGCAGCAATAGAGGGTAATAGCTCTGCAGCTTTTGCTCGTCTACCCATGATCGTTAGTGTTTCCAGCACCATCGCCTGATCCCTCAGTTCGGAACCAAAACTAATACCCGGAGATGGGCGGTTTTCAAATGACGTGGGCAACCCACTGATAAGGTCAAGCGCGGCATTATCCTGCCCGGTTAATTTATATGCAGCAGCCAATCGCCACTTTGCTTCGGGTGATAAATACCTGAATTCTTTTAACCGGTTCATGGCCCCGAGTTCCGGCACTTTCGCCAATGCTAATGTAAACAGGCGATATGCCTGCGACAGGTCCCCACCATAAAAATTTGTAGTGCTTGCCGCCCAGCCATTTGCTCTGCCACGCTGGAAATTTTTCCATTGCTGCAACATATAATCACTTACCAGGTAACCATTGTTTTGAGCCTCCACTAAAAAATGGCCGGCATAATTGGTACCCCATTCATCACTTTCATTACCGCCTGGCCAGTAGCTAAAGCCTCCATCAGGTAGTTGGAAATTCTGCATTTTTGCAATCCCCGCTTTTATATTTTTTTCTACCTGGGCCTTTTTATAATCATCCAGGTCTGTCAACTGATTTAGTACCAATTGAGGGAAGACGGCAGAAGTTGTTTGCTCTATACAACCATGCGGGTATTGGATCAGGTAATCCAGCCGTTTCTGCAGATTCATAGACGGCATGCTTGAAATTTCGACGACTGCAGTACTGGTAGCTACTACACCAATCGGAGCCGCGGTGGCCTTCCATTGCTGCCCTGGAGCCAATACGATTTCACTTACACTGGTAACAGGAGGATTCGGATTTCGAATATCCAGTTCCACTTCATAATCGGCTTTTTCGCCGCCGGAGGAAGCCAGCAATTTTATTTTACCAATGCCAATATTTGGTTTTACCATCACGTCAAAATAAACCATCTGCTCACCTATTGCAGAAAAACTAATAGCCTGTGAATTGTTACCCACTACCTGCAGGTATGGATTGGATTGCAAACTTATTTTTACATTTTTGACCGTATTCTCCATCGCAAACACGGTAACCGGCAATTTGATCGTTTCACCGGGACCCAGTACCCTTGGCATGGTTGCCAGCAACATCAAAGGCTTTTTAACAGCAACTGCCTTTTCAGTAAACCCATAGCTCCCCTCATGTGCAGCCACCACCATTGCCCTTACCGAGCCAATATAGGAAGGCAGCGTAAATGTTTGGGTTTGTGTTTGCCCGCTGTTCAAATGAAATGGACCCAGGTATTTTACCACCGCTTTAAAACGGTTGGCGGTTTTTTGTTTTACCGGCCCGGCATCAGCATCACCGCCGATGGTTAAGATGCGTTCCAGGTCTCCTCCCCACGCGCCAATTACATAATCAAACATATCAAAACTCTTTACCCCCAATGCCTCCCTTGCATAAAAAGCTTCGTGCGGATCAGGTGTTTTAAATCTTGTAAGATCCAGCAATCCTTCGTCTACAATTGCTACGCAATAGGTCATTTCCTTACCCTGCTGTTCACTCACCGAAAAAGAAACAGATTGTTCCGGGCGAATCGTGTTGGCAATATTAATAACCGGTTTTAGTATAGTTTGCTTATCCTCCACAAAAACCGGGATGGAGCCGTACATCCTGATGGGCAGATCGTTGATAGTTTGCGCATGCGGTTGTAACAAACTAACGGTCGCGTATATGTTGGGCGCCATCGATGCATCGGCTTTAAACTTTACCAAGGTCTGTCCCTGTGCCGTCTCCTGCCAGAAGGATCTGATTACTTTCGTGCCGCTTTCCAGGCTCACCAATATCCTTCCACCCTTGCTGCCAGGTATGTTTAAAATCACTTCTTCACCCACATTATATTTTTCCTTATTGCTGCTAAACGATAGCATGGAAGCAGCCGTTTGGTCATCATTGCCTTCCCGGCTTTGCCAGCCGGGTTCATCGATGTACAAGGTAGAACCGGTAGTATGGCCGCTTTTCAGATCCTTTACTAAAATCAAATACCGGCCCCATTCATCGGCTGAAGTCCCAAACTGCCATTGCCCCCTGCCGTTAGTTAAATGAACGGTTTCCTTCTTCAGTAGTTTGTTGTATTCATTTTGTGTAAAGTTGCTGAGATTATCCCCATTATCATCCCACCACCAGCGCCACTGAATACGATAGAACTGTACTTCCACATCATTGTTACCGGCCACCAGGCTGCCCCGGCTGTCTACATTTACAATTTGCATGGAATGGGTTTTCCCGGACAGCAAATAATCAAATGGTTTTTCCCCATCGGGTAATTTTAATCCGACATAACTTGCAAATGGACTATACGGAATGGCCAGGTTGTCGATACTGAATGCCCCGCCAGGTTCAAAAACTTTTACCACCATATTAGCGCTGAGCATACCCGGGGCAGTTTCGTCTATCTCGAAATTTGGTTTTAACTGCGCATTGCCTTCCGCATCAAGGGTGCCGTCAAAAATGGTTTTGCTTTGTGTAGCATACTTAGAAGTTGGATTATCAAAATCATAGCCCGCGAATTTTGCAAAACTTGTTTTCTTTGTTTCCAGTGATGCATCGATCTTTGCTTTTAAATTTTTACCCAGGGCACCGAACAGCCACCTGGCATTGATGTTCCCGGGGGTGGCATTCCCCACTCCGAGTACCGCATCTTTTCCAAAATCCACATTTATTTTTAGGCGGTTAGGCATTACCGTTTCCACCTTGATGCGCTTTTCAAAATTAGCCCCGCCTACTTTTACTTTTGCCAGCCAGTTACCGGTGGGCGCCGTCGCATCTGTATTTGTTTTAAAAAGATAAAAACCATCATCCGCATTATTTTGAACTGTATGGTTATACAATTGACCCTGCGGCGTGAATAAGCTAAATTCCACCGGGTGTTCTTTTGGCAGTTTCTTTTCCTTGTCTTCGATGATGCAGCTGAGGTACATCGTATCACCGGGCCGCCAAACGCCCCGTTCTCCAAAAATGAATCCCTTAATACCATTCTTTACTTCTTCGCCACTTACATCAAACCTGCTTAACGTCAATGAGCTTCCATCGTCCAGTTTTAAATAGCCCCTTTCCTTTCCTTTTTTTGCAACCAGTAACCAGGGTTTTCGCTTCAGATCAATGTTTACAAAACCATCACTGCCGCTCTTTCCCAAACTGATAATGGTTTGCTGGTAATCCATCACTTCCAGGTCAACCCCGCTCATTGGCTCCGTAGTAAGGATATTACTAACGGCTACGAGTAGTGTATTATCATTGCCGCGTTTGGCGCTAAGCCCGATATTGCTTGCCAGGATATTCCTGCCAGCCCACCTGTCTTTATTATAATAGGAATTGCTGTTGGGGTCATCCTTTTCTTCCCAGTTATATCCATAGGGATAATAAGAATCATACCTGTCCCAGAATGCATCGTCATCATCAATGCTATTTCTACTATACGAATCATATTCATCATCACTTCGCTCCCTGGTATTTCTATTTTTCTTTTTCGAGGTATCAACCGACTGGTACAATGAATATTGAGGCCTGAACCCAATGGTAACACGGTAAATAGCGCCCTGCTCTGTTTTTAAGAACTTATCGATGTCCAGGGAAAAGCGTTGGTGTTTGTGCAGGTCAAGTGTTTTATCATCATCCAGCCGCAATGTCTTTTGCACGATTGGCTTGGCTACCCTTCTCAATTCTTCATTGCCACCGATACTATTTCCCTGCAGGAACTGCGGTACATTGTTTTCCAGTATTTTTATGATGCTGATATCCACCGCATTCAAATTAACGGCATCAAATGGAAGCACCAGCCGGCCGGAATTGGGTAAAATATTTCCTTTGCCATGAATCTTTACAGCAGGTAATTTATTTTCAAAATTGATGTTGGAAGTAAAGCCTTTGTCAAGTATTTCGCCCCAGCTATCCTTTATCCCTGAATTAATATTAACCGTGTAATTGCCCTCTAATTTTCCATTGGTAAAAACTTTTACTTCACTACCATTAATGGTATAAGAAATGTCAGATTGATTACTCATGGTGATCAGGCCGGTCAGATCCTGGCCAACTGCTATAGGGTCGCTAAATTGCACAGATGCAAATTGCTGGGCCTCGTTCATTGCTACTACATTCAGCACTTTGAAATCCCCTGCAGCCGGCACTGCAATGGCAGTTTCCCCGCTCACTTCCATGTTCATAGGCTTCCCGTTCCATCTGAGGATAATATTTTTTACACTGTTTCCCTTTTCAATATTACCGATCGTAAAGAGGTGCGATTTGGCGGCATCGTTATGTTGCCAGTCTATTTTCAGCGCCTGGTTGCTTTGAACTGCGGTTAATAATTGTTCAATACCTGTACCTTTTTCTACATCCGCTGTTTCCAGTTCACCGCTTAAGGTCATCTTATTTTTTGTGGCGACGCTACGCAAACCATCGTTGGTAACTTTAAAGGAAGGCCTGATGGTTTTCATATTAAAACGCAACTTGCTAAATTTTTCGGGTACTTTGGTTACGTTACCCAGTTTGAAATTCACTTCGTACACTTTATCGGGCGCTAACCAGCTATCGGGTTTAAATTCAATGGTGCGGGCATTTAACCAGTATGCTTTCCCTGGTATGGAAGGAGAAAAATCAAACAACTGCTCTTTCACTTCTTCACCCAACGTATGCGTGGTATTGGCATCCGCGGCCAGCTGAATACTGATGGTGCTTGTTTTGGAGATAACGCCGGTGGTATAGGCGTCAATGTACTGGCTGAATGCCGGGTCTACCTCGATCCATTTATCTTTTTTACTACAGGAAAATAATGAAATGGCAAGGGTTACGCACAGCATGATCCTGGAAAAAGTTGCACTGAACTTTCCAGGACGTTGAACACGGTCGGGGTCCATAAATATATTTGTATTATTTCGTTCAGTAAAACCAGGACGGCTATACTGTTGAAGTACCGATAGCAATCGGTATGCTGATGTAAATGTGATAAGAAAATTTGAATTGTACAATGGAGAAAGGAAATAATTTAGTTAAATCATTTATAAAACAAAAAAGGGTTTAATATTACTGTAAGCTAACAATTATTTTCTGAATTGCTTATCCGGATGTATCCAGAACATAAATCATTAATTAAAGATGATTTGGCAACAGCTGGGTATCCACTGAATAGCATCTTTTATATAAGCCTGCATTTGATCGTTGCCTCCATTCAAACCTTTTTTATTACCTCTCTTTTTTGAACATCAAAAATAATATAAAAGACCTTGTAGCCTGCTTTGAAAAAATATTCTTTCCCTTTTTTGTTTCGCGAAAGCAAAAAAAAACCTGAAGCACCATATATATAATTGTTTCAGGTAATTTTCAAAGGAAACTAAGGGGATTTGAACTTAAAATGAAAAAACGCGCTCCTATTGGGTTTCACGTTAGCACAATTTTCAACGCCCGAATTAATTCACTTTTATTGATGCAAATTTGTTACAATTTGTTTAAGGTCATGCTTTGTCCATGTCCTTGACTGGGGATGTGACCAGCCTTTGATAGGGGTGAAATTAAAACTAATTATGGGGAAACCTGTTACGCTTTCTGGTTTTAAACCAGCGCTGGTTCCGCAACACGACTGCCTTAAAAATTACATAGTCTTATATATAAAATGCCCAATAGGAGAAAATAATAATATATGTCTATTGTCCAGGATAAATAATGAAAAAAAATAGTAAAAGGGATCTCATCGCCCCGTTATTGTTAGTTTGCTGACACCACTCATCAATTTAACAATAATGAACAAATCCACGATGTATGTCGGACAGCACATGCTGTCCCAAATACTTTCTTTATGCAAAAATGCCTCTGAAATTCAAATCTGGTACACCTTGGTAGCACTTTTATAGTTGCACTACATTCATTATCAAAACAAATCAAAAATGGCATTCGGAAATTAGGTTGCTATACTGAGAATGCATCTGCCAAATTATATCAGCACAAAAGGTTTACTTGCATTGCGCAATAAAAAGCGTTTAAGATTTGGGAACTGAATCTCAGGTAGATTTATTCACGAATTTTTAGATTGAATCCACACCCCTGCTTTTCATTCTTGAAATCAAATGCAATAGGATCAATAGTTTCAGAGGATAAAATGCTGATTTTTTATTTATCCCGGACAATAGTGATCTTAATCTCCAATTTTTCACTGACAATTATCCATTAAAGCACTCTATCTTTGCATCTGCAAGTCAATCTGCCGGTGAAGTAAAAAATTTCCGAAATGCGTTTAAACGATTGCCTATCTCAATTCTCTCCAAACTTATCCATTGCCGGATGTATATTTCCGAGCATTATTTGCCAAATAATTAAAAGCGACAAGGCGGCACAATATTTTTTTTTCAGGCATTGTATTAAGCTGGCTGTCAATACAAGGTCATCGTTTTACGGGTATGCATTTATGCTTAAAGCTCCGGTATAAGGTGTTTTAATCGTATCCCTCATTCAATCAAATAACAATTAAGAAATATCCTTTGATAAAATTTATACTACCTCTGTTTGTTATCCTATTAATTTCCCTTTGTTGTAAACGTGGAATAAACAATACCATTAAGATTTCCGGTGCTGCCCAGGGAACTTCTTACAATATCACATACCTGGCAGGCCCTAATTCAAATTACCGGGGAGCATTTGATTCTATTTTTAAAAAAATTGACAGCTCTCTCTCCTCCTATATCCCTGTATCTATCATTTCAAGGATCAATCAAAATGATACCACTGTACTGGTAGACGATTTGTTTACAGATGTATTTAATAAATCCATAGAAGTTTCGCAGAAAACAAATGGCCTGTTTGATATAACAGTTGCGCCAATTGTAAATGCCTGGGGATTCGGATTTAAAAAAAAGGAAAAAATAACAGACACTTTGATTGTTAGTTTGCTCAAATGGGTAGGTTATAAAAAATTAAGATTAGTGGGGAAAAAATTAGTAAAAGAAGATCCACATGTGATGCTTGACTTTAATGCAATAGCCCAGGGGTATACGGTGGATGTATTGGCGTCTTTTCTTGAAAGCAGGGGCGTAAACAACTACCTGGTAGAAGTGGGCGGAGAATTAAGAGCAAAAGGAAAAAAGGAAAACGACAGCGCCTGGACGGTCGGTATTGAAACGCCGAACGAAATTCCGAATGAAGTGGCATTAAAGACTACATTCAAAATACACAATGAGTCATTGGCCACTTCAGGTAATTATAAAAAATTTTACATTGAAGATGGAAAAAAGTATACACATATCCTTAACCCGTTTACAGGATACCCTGCAAAAAATAATCTACTGAGTGCTACAGTGGTGGCCGGTAACTGTATGACTGCAGATGCCTACGCAACCGCCTTTATGGTGATGGGGCCGGAAAAATCAAAACAGTTTTTAGCGGAGCATACAGACCTGGGTCTGGAAGTGTTTTTAATTTATGATGACAATGGAACAATGAAAACATACAGCTCCAAAAAGATGGAAGAAAATCTAGAAGCGATACGGTAATGAATTTATAAATACTGCAACCAATAAATCAAATAAATATGAACAATCAAAAACTCACAACAATGCAAAGCCGGGCTTTGGTGCTCCTTCGCATTTTAATCGGCTGGCATTTTCTTTATGAAGGGATCATAAAGGCATACAATCCCTCCTGGACATCAAAGGGCTATTTGCTCAGTGCCTCCATTCTAAAACCATTTTTCGCCTGGCTAGCCAGTGACTCTCTGGCAGGCACCATTGATCTGTTAAACATCATCGGGCTGATAGCAGTGGGTGCAAGTCTGCTTATTGGCATAAAGGTACGCTGGGGCTGTATTGCAGGCATATTGCTGCTGCTGACATACTACCTGGCACATCCTCCTTTTTCCAGCCTGCCGCAAGGCCCGGCAGAAGGAAGTTACTGGGTGGTAAACAAAAATTTAATAGAGATGGCAGCATTGTTTGTGATCTACCTGTTTCCGCTGGTATCCGTATTCGGACTGGAAAATTTATTCTCAAAAAATAAGGCAAAACTAAATTTAACTTAAACATCATGGCAAACGACAATAGTTATTTTAAAAAATGGAACAGGCGCGATGCATTAAAAGCACTGGGAGGATTACCGATATTTGGAGCAGTTTGGTATTCCGGCGCCAGCCTTACAGAATCCGCTAAACGTGAAAAACAATTTCTTCTGGAAACGTTGGATATCAAAGCGTCCCCTCCGCCTGCCACCGGCCCCATGAGCGGTAAACCAATCAGGCTTGGCATCATAGGTTTTGGCATCCGTGGGGAACAGCTCTGCCGTGCACTTGGCTTTGGTACCACCGCGTGGTTTAAGGAAATGCAGAACGCTTTGGCAGCCAATCCAAAAGATACCAGGCTGGCAGATTTTAAGGCACAGGAAAACCTGAACATAAAACTGGCAGCCATTTGCGATATATTTGATACAAGGGCAGAAAAAGCGCTGGAATCTTTCAATACAGATGATAATAAGATCAAACGTTTTCTCACCCATACTGAACTGATCAATAGCGGGGAAGTGGATGCGGTAGTAATTGCAACACCGGACCATTGGCATGCACCCATCGCAATGACTGCACTTAATGCGGGTGTGCATGTATATGTTGAAAAGCCAATGACGCATAACGTCAGCGAAACGTACACTTTAAGAGATACGGTGTTGAAAAATCCAAAAACAGTTTTTGCCCTGGGTCACCAGCACCGCCAGACGCAAAGTTTCTTAACGGCGCAGGACATCATCCAAAAAAATATTCTCGGCCATGTATCTTTAATTCAAACCAATACTAACCGCAATGATGATAATGGTGCATGGCAATACGAAATAGCACCGACAGCAAACCCTAAAACCATTGACTGGAACCAGTTTATTGGCAATGCGCCGATGGAAGAATTTAACCTTGAGCATTTCTTCCGCTGGCGTAAATGGTGGGCTTATGGCTCAGGTTTGTCAGGCGATTTGCTAACGCATGATTACGACCGAATCAACTGTATTGTGAAGATGGGCATTCCCAATTCAGTGACGACTTCGGGCGGCATTTACACCCACCACGACGACAGCAATGTTCCGGATGTGATGCAGGTAAATATGGAATATCCTGATTTTAGTACCGGTACCAGCCAGGAAAGTGGTAAAGAAAAAGGAATGACTTTCGTGTACAGTGCAACGCTTGGCAACCAATTTGACAGGGGCACCATGTTGATGGGGCACGACGGAAGCATGGAACTGGGCAACAGCATTACTGTATATGCCGATCCGCAATCAACCAAGTACGCAGCACTTATAAAAGAACAACGCATTGAAGCCGGTGTTCCGATTTATCAGTACGACCCGGCAGTGAATGGCACCGATGCCGTTACTTCTGCTACCGCAAAATATTTTGCCAACAAGGGATTGCTGTGGACTTACCGGGATGGCAAGCGTGTTGACTCCACGTTTCTTCATTTGAGAGAGTGGCTAAGCTGTATCCGGAATGGTGGTACGCCAAGCTGTTCGGTTAAAGAAGGATTTGAAGAAGCGATATCAGCACACATGGCAGGACTGTCTTATAAACTGGGAAGAAGGATTCACTGGGATCCTGCAGCACAACGCATCATAGCGCTTCCGGGCGAAGACCTTGATTCCGCATTGTTGGGGGATAAAGTAAGCTAACTTATGCGCAAGGATATCCGCTCTGTGTTTTTTTTAAAAGGGGCTTTAGTTGAAATGGTTTAACCTTCACTAAATATTGGTGCCGGTCATTCTGCCTGTCTGTTTGTTCCATTTGCCTGGTTCGCAATCCCTTTGTGTTGCTATTTCAATTCGTTGTCCGCCGATGGTGATCCGGAGGCAGATTGATTGTGGATAGCATTCTTTGTAACGATTTGGTTTGGGTAAACGAACAAGATTTTAAAGGATGATTCATATCCGGGAGTTGTTTTTATCGGGATTTTTGCTCTGATAAAACACAATCATAAATAAACAAAACAAGCTAAAATACAGCAAAATCGATGCTTTCAGACGAATTCAGGAGTTTAACTAATATGATTTATTGACTCCCGAATTAGTACCTTGAGGGACGCGTAATACCGAATAATTTGATGAATTGGGTAAAATGAAAATCGCTATAATAATCATTTGAAGCCTTGGAGCTTGCTGAAAAACCGCGGTTTAATACAGGAGTAGCTGATGCCTATTTAAGAATTGGAGATGTATATGCCATCGGGTTAAATACAACGAAGCGTTGAAAAATTCTTTTAAAGCTTTGAAGCGGTACGAGTTAGATAAAAAAGAAATAAATTTTTATTTGATTTTCTTAACTTTATTGCATGAAAGACAAAATTGTGCGTCAGGTTTCCGAGTTCAATACTGAACTAAAGCTCAAAGGTTTCAATGTGTTTCAAATTGAAAGTGATGGTGGAGCTGTCCGCACTTACAGCAGGAAGGATTTCTATAAAATATGTCTTACAACAGGAAAGAGTAAAATCCATTATGCGGATAGAAGTTTTGAACAGGAAGGCACTGTTTTGTTTTTTGGCAACCCGCACATACCTTATAGTTGGGAGACCATTTCGACAAGCTATGTAGGATATACCTGTCTTTTTTCAGAAGAATTTATAAAGGCTTCTGACAGGTCAGAAAGCCTTCAACAATCACCTTTGTTCAAAATAGGGGGCACACCTGTATTAAAAATATCAGAAGAACAGCGGCAATTTTTAAATACCATTTTTCAGAAGATGATTGACGAACAAAAGATTGATTATGCTTACAAGGACGACCTTATCAGGAACTACGTCAATCTTATTATACACGAAGCCTTGAAGCTGCAGCCGTCTGAAAACTATGACCAGCACAAGAATGCAGCTTCCCGTATTACCAACGTTTTTTTTGAATTGCTGGAAAGGCAATTTCCTATTGAAAGCACAGAAAAGCCGCTTCAGCTAAAAAGTGCCCAGGATTATGCTAAAGAGTTATCAGTACACCCGAACTATTTAAATCGTGCTGTAAAGGAAGTAACAGGAAAGCCTACTACCAGCCATATCACGGAAAGAATTGTTAACGAGGCAAAAGCACTTTTGCAGCACACTAATTGGAATATTGCCGACATCGCTTATGCACTTGGCTTTGAATA
>JBDTVX010000116.1:0-14085 GCA_040007015.1 Ferruginibacter sp.
GTTCCAGTTCCTTGTTTCAAACAGCAGTTGTCCCGAACGGTTATACACCCTGAATAAAAGATCCCTGGCTTTATAGGCATTGGTCGGATAAAGAAAGTCATTCAGCCCATCATTATTGGGTGAAAACCCTTTGGGGATGGCAATATAACAATTGCCTGCCACCTGGATAATTTTAGTGGCAGTGTCGGCACAGCCGGCATTATTCTTAACAATTAACCGGACCGGAATATCTTTTATAATATTATTATTTGAAGCCGGGTAAAATTGATTCGGAGGCACTGAATCCGCACTAAAGTTGCCATTTCCAAAGTTCCAGCTCCACGAAAAAACAGGACCGGAACTGTTATCTGTAAATACAGCCGGATCACCAGGGCACACAACTGAGGTAGATTCAAATGCAGCCGTAACATTATTATTCAATGATATTGCAGAAGTGACGCTATCACTACAGGTACCATTTGTCACAATTAAAGTAGCCTGCTTTTGCCCAAAGGTTTGCCAGGTAAGGATAGTGTCCTGTGCCGTGCTGATGATATTATTATCAAAACTCCATTTCCAGCTATTTACGCCGTTTCTTCCATCATGCGCATAGTATATTGAATCTGTAATGCAGCCAAAATGAACAATAGTGCTGAACAGCGCGGAAACGGTATCGCTTGTATTAAAAATTTTGAAGGTTCCCGCAACAGTGGGTACGCTGCACTCATTGATGATCGTATTGCCATCTGTACCGGCCTGAAGCCGTATTAGAAAGGTTCCGGCATTTTGTATAGGTGCGGACAGCTGTACCCGTACTACCCTGGTAAATCCATTGGCATCACATGTACCAGAAGCGCCTGATACGGTTACGGCCGATGGACCCGCTACAACAAAATCGCTGCCATCTGCTGCGATTGAATTGCAAAACATAAGATCCCTGAAAACCAGTTCCAGCACAGCAGGGGCACATGCGATCGGGGAAAGGCTGTCCATTGGTGTTGGTACCAGCGGAAATACGGTTACGGGAACAGATTGACCGGAAGGGATACCACGGTTGCAATTATCCAATAAATTGTTGCCATCGGTTCCTGTTTCTATGCGCACCGTATAATTGCCGGGTGGTAAAGGGCCACCTAATGTGATAACAACGGAGTCCATATCAAAACCGGTGCTGCAGCCGACACCAGTGGCACTGACAATTGAAGTAATTGCAGGCGTAACACTAAAGTCGCTTCCGTTGACGGCCAGGCTTTCGCATTTCATTTTCTTATTCAGTTTCACAGAAATTCTTTTGCCATCGCAGGCCGCTCTTGCTTTATCTAAGGCCGGCGCTACCGGGTCGGTAATACTTGCCGTACCGCCTCCAAACGATAGGGCATATCCGCTTTGGGAATCGCTGAAATGACTTACCAATAAAAGATACTGATGCCCCTCTATCAGCGTGGGCATACTGCTGAATATGGGTACATCGCTATCGCATTCTGATAACCTTACGGCTGCCGGATCTGTGCCGGTTATGCCAGTGCGGCCAGACCAGTTGCAGGATACAAAAAGACTGGCATCGGAATATACATCACCGGGATCGTGGTTGGTGACATCAAATATTTGCCAGTCATAGTCGTCCGTAATGGTATTGGGTGTAATTAAAAATCCTAAAGTACCGGCGGTAAAACAGGTAAACTTATACCAGTAAGGGTTCTTATCAGTAAGTGGTATTGCTGAGCAGGGACCGGGCACCTTTCTGTCGCCACAAGTTGCAACGGAAGCTATGCTGAAGGTATCGGTTCCGCATACAGGGAATGCTGTTCCCGGGTTTTGGCCCAGGGCGCTACATACTGTTTGAGCAAAACCATTCCTCAAAAGAAAAAAGAGGAATACAAAAATTATTGATCTTGTATTAAGCATATAATGTGGGTAAAGTTATAATTATTGATGCTTCAATCGATCATTGTGTTGCATGTGTTAATATATTTTAACAATCAAACAAATCAAAGCGAATGTTTTCTATAAAATCCCCGGCTGAATTATTTGCTTATCTACGACTATATATCTTTTTGCAGGAGGGGGATACTAAAGCCGGGAAAAAAATTTTTTCCGCAGGATCATGACACATCAATACTTCTTTTGGTTGCATAAATATTTAAGGCAAATAATTAGCGCCTGATCAATGTCATTAAAGTTAAGGTTCTGATATTTGAATATTGAGCGTTGAGTATTGAACATTCAGTATTGAACATTGAGTATCTTAACATTCAATGTTCAATACTCAATATTCAAATTGGACATCATCACTGCTGCCGATGCTTTTTCATTTCACCTTTGCTTTCACCTCCTGCAATTTCAGCAATGCTTCCACCGGGGTTAACCTGTTGATATCAACTGCGTCAAGAAGGCTGCGTATTTCTTCAAAAGTGGCGGAGTGGGCATCAAAAATACTGAGTTGTATTTTAGGGGCGCTTAGTTTTTTAATGTGCTCATTGAGATTTGCCGCCTTGCCATTCCCCTGATGATCCCTGCTTTCTTCCAGTTGTAATAAAATTTCGTTTGCCCGTTCTATCAGGCTGGGTGGCATTCCAGCCATGCGTGCCACATGGATACCAAAACTATGCACGCTACCGCCCGGCGCAAGCTTACGCAGAAAAATAATTTTATTACCAACTTCCTTGTTTGTTACATGATAATTTTTTACCCCCGATAATTTATTCTCCAGCTCATTCAATTCATGGTAGTGCGTAGCGAATAATGTTTTAGGTGAGTTGGCCGATTTGTGCAAGTATTCCACGATGCTCCATGCAATAGAAATACCATCGTACGTAGAGGTTCCCCTTCCGATCTCGTCCAGCAGGATCAAACTGCGACTCGTTATATTATTGATGATACTGGCCGTTTCATTCATCTCTACCATGAAGGTGCTTTCGCCTCCACTCAAATTGTCGCTTGCCCCAACCCGTGTAAATATTTTATCGGTTAGCGGGATTTTGGCGTCACCGGCCGGTACAAAACTGCCCATATGCGCCATCAGCGTAATGAGGGCGGTTTGCCGCAGGATCGCACTTTTCCCACTCATGTTGGGGCCCGTTAAAATAATGATCTGTTGCGTAGCAGGATCCAGGTAAATATTATTGGAGATATAACTTTCACCAACCGGTAAATTTCTTTCAATCACCGGGTGGCGACTGTCTTTTATATCCAATATATTGCTATCCTGTACCGAAGGTTTTTTGTAATTGTACTGCAGCGCATTATTGGCAAAGCACGAAAGGCAATCCAATACCGCCATCACATGCCCGTTCACCTGCATGGGAGCTATATAATCCTGCAATTCGTTCAATAATTTTTCAAAGAGTTCCATTTCTATCTGCAATATCTTGTCCTCCGCTCCAATGATCTTCTCTTCATATACTTTTAATTCGGGTGTGATATAGCGTTCGGCATTGGTCAGTGTTTGTTTACGTATCCAGGTTTCCGGTACCCTGGTTTTGTGTAAATTGGTTACTTCCAGGTAATAGCCAAACACATTATTGAAACTTATCTTTAAAGAAGAAATACCGGTTATCAATGCTTCCCTTTGTTGCAATTCTACCAGGTATTCTTTTCCCCCGCTTGAGATTTTCCTTAATTCATCCAGCTCCTCATTTATTCCTTTTGCGATCACGCCCCCTTTTGACGCCAGGGCTGGAGGGGATTCATTGATTTCTTTTGTAATTTTTTCAAGGATATATTTACAGGGATTGAGTGAATCGCCCAGCCTTTTTAAATACTCATTGCTGGTGGTGGCGCAAATGGTTTTAATGGCTTCTGTCTGCAACAGGCCACGGGCAATTTGTAACACCTCTCTGGGGTTGATTTTTTTCAAGGGTACTTTACTCACCAGCCGCTCTACATCACCAGCCTGTTTGATATGGTGTGTAATTTTGTTTCTTGTATCCACTTCCTTTATTAAAAATTCCACGGTATCAAGGCGTTCTTTTATTTTTATAATATCATTCAAAGGCAACACCATCCAGCGTTTTAATAGCCTTGCGCCCATCGGGGAAACAGTATTGTCCAATACTTTCAGCAAGGTATTGCTGCCATCTGCCCCGCCAAATAATTCTAAATTCCGGATGGTAAACCGGTCCATCCATAAATGTTCTTCCCTGTCTATTCTTTGTATGGAAGTGATATGGCCCAGGTTGGGATGCTCGGTATCTTTTAAATAGTGAAGGATAGCGCCCGCGGCAATAATACCTTCCCTCAAACCGTCTATTCCAAATCCTTTCAGGCTATGCGTACCAAAATGTTTTAATAAGCTTTCAGTAGCGTAATCGGACGCAAAGATCCATTCATCCAATGCATAGGTAAAAAATTTAGTGCCAAAATACTCTTTAAAATGTTTTTGCCGGTTGCGTTGAAAAACAACTTCAGCTGGTTTTAAACTCTGCAATAATTTGTCGGCATATTCCCTGTCTCCTTCCGCAATAAAGAATTCACCCGTACTGATATCTAAAAAAGCAATGCCGATCCGCGTTTCTTCAAAATGAAGGGCGGCTAAAAAATTATTGCTGTTATGTTCCAGCAATTTATCGCCGGTAGCCACGCCGGGGGTAACCAGTTCGGTAACACCTCTTTTCACAATACCCTTTGCCAGTTTGGGGTCTTCCAGTTGATCGCAAATTGCAACCCGGTAACCGGCCTTCACCAGTTTGTGCAAATAAGTATCCAGTGCATGATGAGGAAATCCGGCAAGTTGAGATGAATTGGCATCCCCGTTATTTCTTTTTGTAAGCGTAATTCCCAGTACCCCGGAAGCATTTACAGCATCCTGGCCAAATGTTTCATAAAAATCACCTACCCGAAATAGCAAAATAGCATCAGGGTACCTGGCCTTGATGGCATTGTGCTGTTGCATTAAAGGGGTTTCGCCCGTTGATTTGGCCATAGTAATTAATGTGAAAATTTGAAAATTTGAAAATTTGAAAATGCGCGGCTGTAATTTTCACATTTTCACATTTGCTAATTTTCAAATTGAATAGCCCGCAAAAATAAGATCTTTATTATGGTTTACGATGCGTTTATGAAAGATGTGAATTACTTTTGCAGCAAAATAAGAGACGGGTGTAACTATGAGAAAATTAAGCATGGACGAGTTAAACAGGAAGTCGGCAGATGAGTTTAGGCGATCTGAAAAAATACCGCTGATCGTGGTGCTTGAAAATATCCGTAGCGCCTATAATGTGGGCAGTGTATTCAGAACAGCCGATGCATTTTTACTGGAAGCCATTTATATCTGCGGATATACCTGCACCCCGCCGCATAAGGAAATAAAGAAAACGGCATTGGGCGCAGAGGATAGTGTGTTGTGGAAACATTTTGAGAACACGGGTCTGGCATTACATAAACTAAACGAATTGGGTTATAAAGTATTTGCCGTAGAGCAGGCAGAAGGCAGTACCCTGCTACATGATTTTGATTGCAGTACGAATGATAAGATAGCCGTGATCTTTGGAAATGAAGTAACGGGTGTGGAGGAAGCCACTATTCTACAGTGTGAGGGCTGTATTGAGATACCGCAATTCGGAATGAAACATTCTTTAAATATTGCCACTGCTGTGGGGGTTGTGTTGTGGGAACTGGTGAGGAAGAGAATTGCGCCACCGGTTGTAAAGACTAAGCCTTCAATGATTTAATACTTCAGAACACCCTTTGGGGCAATGTCATTAAGTTAACATTAACAATTCAATTGCAACGTTCCGCTAGCTAGCGGACGGTGATGGAGGTGTCTATTTCTTTTGGCATTAGCCAAACATGCTTTCGCCTAAAGCCGTATTTATTATTGCCTATTTTTGATCCACGCCCTAAAGGGACGTGGCAATTAAAACCTTAACTTAATGACATTGCCTTTTGAGGGGCAGGGGCCGGAACCGAAAATTTAAAATAAATGAATGAGTAGTATAAAAAAGTATTTAAGTTTAGTGAAATTTTCTCACACCATTTTTGCAATGCCTTTTGCGTTGATCGGATTTTCTTTGGCAACGATGCAATTAAGTCATACATGGAATCTTACTGAAACAATTGGATGGAGTTTGAACAATAAAATATTTATCACCGGGCAGGACATGGGGATCAAATTCATTCTTGTGATTTTTTGTATGATAACCGCCCGCAGCGCCGCCATGGCTTTTAACCGTTACCTCGATAGTCACTTCGATGCAAAAAATCCCCGTACAGCAATAAGGGAGATTCCGGCCGGTATTATTTCAAAAGAAAGCGCCTTGCGTTTTGTGATCATCAATTGCGTACTATTTGTGGCAGCCACATTTTTTATCAACCGGATTTGTTTTTATTTATCACCGGTAGCCTTATTCGTAATTTTATTTTACAGCTATACCAAACGCTTTACAGCGCTTTGCCACCTTGTATTGGGAGTTGGATTGAGCCTTGCCCCCATCGGCGCCTACCTTGCGGTTACCGGCAGGTTTGATATACTGCCTGTCTTGTTTTCTTTCACCGTTTTATTTTGGGTAAGCGGTTTTGATATCATCTATGCTTTGCAGGACGAAGCATTTGACAAATCGCAACACCTGCATTCCATTCCCGCCGCATTGGGCACATCAAAAGCGTTAAGGATCTCGGAAATTTTACACACGTTATCAGCAGCCTGTGTTGTATCTGCCGGCATGTATGGTCATTTTGGATGGCTATACTGGATGGGCATCGCCGTATTTATTGGAATGCTGGTTTATCAACATTCCATCGTAAGGCCATCAGACCTCACAAAAGTAAACATCGCATTTATGACAGCCAACGGCATTGCATCCGTGGTATTCGCCATTTTTGTTTTGCTGGATATATTTTTTAATTGAAAATTGAAATTTTTAAATTGATAATTATCAATTATCAATTAATTTTCCATATGGCCCGGATATTAGCAATCGACTATGGCGGCAGAAGAACAGGTTTGGCGGTAACTGACCCTTTGCAGATTATTGCGACCGGCCTGGCTACCATCGATTCAAAAGAGCTTATTTCGTACCTGAAAAAATATTTCTCCGGCGAGCAGGTCGAACTGATCATCATAGGGCTTCCCAAAAACTGGGACGAAAGTGATACGCATGGCACACCGCTGGTGGAAGCCGCCATTAAAAAAATACAAAAGGAATTTCCGAAAATGCCAATAAAAACGGTTGATGAACGCTTTACTTCTAAAATGGCTAAGGATGCGATGCTGCAAATGGGTATGAAGAAAAAGGAGCGCAGGATAAAGGGAAATGTGGATATAATTGCCGCTACCATCATTTTGCAGGAGTATCTTCAAAGCAATCAGTAGGAAATTTGTAAATTTGTGTAAAAATAGAAAAGTTAAGAAGCGCCCTGCAGCAATTGATTGAGATTAAACATCATTTAGACAACACCTGGTGCAAATATTACCGCCCTGTGAATATCCAAAGAATCCCTTGATTACCGCCGCCGTCATTCTTTAAAATAATAAAGTTTCCAAAAAATATTATGATTTTACCAATAGTAGCCTACGGTTCACCCGTTTTAAGAAAAGTGTGCAAGGATATTACCCCGGATTATCCGGATCTGGATAAATTGATCACCGATATGTGGGAGACCATGTACAACAGCAATGGCGTTGGATTAGCGGCCCCACAGGTAAATAAAGAGATCCGGCTTTTTATGATCGATAGTACACAGATATTTATAAACCTTGAAGCCGATGAAAAGGACCTCTACCCGGATGGCCCTGGTTTTAAAGGACTGTTTATCAATGCACATATTTCAAAAATTGAAGGCGAGGAATGGTCATACAATGAAGGCTGCCTCAGCATTCCCAAGATCAGGGAAGACGTTTTTCGCGGAGAGCAGGTAACCATAGATTTTGCAGATGAAAATTTCCAGCCACATACTAAAACATTTAAGGGAATCACAGCCAGGATAGTATTACACGAATATGATCATATAGAAGGGAAATTATTTATCGACTATATAAAACCTTTAAAGCGTACGCTGTTAAAAAGGAAATTGTCTGATATCAGCAAAGGCAAAATAAGCGTCGATTACAGGATGGTTTTTCCAAAGTAAGCCACTGCCTCGCTTTTATCGGGAAACAAAGCTCTTTACTATTGAAATATATTTTGTTATGGGATGAATTTTAATACTGCCGGCAGCCCGGTAAGGAATACTTCTTATAAACCATTTATAGCGTTGGCGCTGAACGTGCCGTCAGGCACAAAATATGGAAAGCAAAAAACACAGGCAGCGGCGCATTTTAATATAATTGTAATAATTTGCAGGTATGATTAAGAAGATCGTACCTTTTTTCATTTATATTTTTTTTATCAATCATTTATCCGCGCAAAACAGCAATGATTCATCCATCATAATAGGAAAAAAGATCATTACGCTGAGTGAAGTGGTGCTGAATAACAAACTGAATGTACCCGGCTTTATCAATCGTATAAAAAGCGACACCACCTTTTACAAGGCCTTCCTAAACTTGCATATCCTGGGTTATTCTGCGATCAATGATATCAGGATGTTGCGAAAGGATGGATCCTCCCAGGCTACCTGTTTCAGCAAAACAAAACAGTTAATGGAGAATAATTGCAGGAGCATGGAAGTGTTGGAGGAGCAAACCACCGGCGACTATTATGATGATGATCACCAGTATAATTACTATACCGCTCAAATGTATGCCTCTCTTTTTTTTACCACCGGAATTATTTGCGGGGAACACAATATTGTAGCCGGCAGCGAATTTAGCCTCGAGGGGAAAAGCGGGATCGAAAAACATAAGGAGCAATTGAAGATGTTATTTTTTAATCCCGGTAAAAAGATAAGGGGACTTCCATTTATGTCGGGCAAAACCGCCATCTATGATGATGATATGGCGGATGTGTATGATATGAGCATTGATATGGACGATTACAATAAAACCAGTTGTTATATTTTTACCCAAAAAGTAAAGCCCGGCCAGGAAGGCAAAGCCGTAGTGGATGAAATGACCACCTGGTTCAACGACAAAACCTTTGAAGTGGTCGCAAGAAATTATGCCTTAAGCTATGATGCAGGTGTGTACGATTTTAAAGTACAGATGGAAGTACAGATGACTCATTTTGGAACCTACCTGGTACCCTCGCTGATCCGGTATAATGGAAACTGGAAAGCTATTTTCAAAAAACGCGAAAGAGGTGTTTTTACAGCTACCTTGTTTGATTTTAATGAAGGTGTCAAACGTTAAAAGAATTGTTTCCCCCGACCTATGAACCATCAATAGGAGGTAGGGAACGGTTTTTTTTGCCTCCCGGGCCGTTGGCGACCGGAGAAGTCTTCTAACCATAGTCTATTTCCCAGTCATCTCTAAAAGATATCACGTAAGTTACGGCAATAGTTTTCTTTGCCCCCGGCCCGCTGGTCAGCGGAGTCTTCCGACACTAATCTATTCCCAGTCCTCTCTAAAAGATATCACAGAAATTACGGCAATAGTTTTCTTTGCCCCCGGCCCCTGAAGGGGAGGTCTTCGGACATTATGCCATTTCTTGATCATCTCTAAAAGGGTGTCATAAATAGTATTATATTAAATTTATTCATTAAAAGTGTTCATGAAAAAGCAGGCTGTTTGAGGGCCTCCCCTTCAGGGGCCGGGGGCAAAACAGGGTATTCCCAGACCTTCCGGCAGCAAGTTAACCACGGCTAAACAATAACCTTTACCAGTTCCTTCAAATACCCCTCATCAATACAAGCCCCTAAACCCGTTGTATCCGGTACGGTTACCACCCCTCTACCGTCATAAGTAATACCTTCCGTTACGGGATCTTCGACAAACATTAACGGGGTGTCAAAATCGTAGTAAATAATCGCATCACTTGCTAGTGCCAGGTGGGCAGCGGCAGTAAATGCCAGCCTGGATTCTAAAAATCCACCCAACTGTATTTTTATTCCTCCGGCCCCGGCCAGCTGAATGATCTTTAATGCTTTAAAAATCCCCCCGGATTTTCCAAGCTTTATATTAAAATAATCGCATGCTTCCAGGTCGATCAGCCGTTTTGCATCATGGTGGTCGCAACAGGATTCATCCGCCATTATTTTGATCGGGCTTTGCTTGCGAATATTGGCCAGTTCCATATAGTTCCAGCGTGGTATGGGTTCTTCACAATGCTGGATATTGTAAGGGGCCAGTTCATCCAGGATGCTAATTGCGGCGGGCACATCCCATCCCTGGTTTGCGTCTATGCGTAAGGGTATTTCCATACCTGCCGCCGCTCTTATCATCCGTATGCGCTCAACATCTTTTTCGGGTTGGCCCAGTTTTACTTTTATCACCTGGAAACCATTCGCCTTTATTTTAACCGCATCATCCGCCATTTTTTGCGGATCATCCATACTAACTGTATAATCTGTGATGATCTCCTTGGTTTTGCTGCCACCCAAAAAAACGTATAAGGGCACTCCGGCCTCCTGCGCCGAAATATCATACAATGCAATATCAAAGGCGCTTTTAATGCTGTTGTTGGCATAAATTACGGCGTCCATAGCAAGGGTGCACGCGTCTATATCGAGCGGATTTTTCCCTTTTAAAACCAGGGCTAAATATTGTCCCACTATAAAGCAGGTATCCATGCTCTCACCGTTGATCATCAGGAAGGGGCTGCACTCACCATAACCGGTTGGTCCTGTGTTGGTATTAATTTTTACGATCACATTTTCCGCATGGGTTAATATTCCCAAAGAAATTTTAAAGGGCTCCTTTAACCGGATGGGGGATTTATATATTTCGATTGATTCTATTGTCAGCATCTTACCAGATTCATTTTTTATGATCGCATTTACCCTTTGGAATAACGGGCGCAAATTATTTTTTACTTTTTGTAAATGATTTAATTGTTGTCCTTCAAATATATCATCTGTGATAAACAAACTGCAGCTCAGCCAATTTTGAGTTCACAATCACCTATCATGTGGAGGAATGCGGCTTACGCTTCTCCATAAACTTCCGCTTCATTATATCCTGTACCGGTATATTTTCCAGCTTACTTTCCAGCCAGGAAATAATATCCAGGTAAATAAAGGCCCTTGTTTCAAAATGATCATTTTGTAATGCTTTTAATTTTACAAGTAATTTTTCCAGCTCTGGTTTAATATCCTTTACCGATACATGAAAGGAGATGCGTATAAATCTAAAGATCTCTTCTTCTACCACGCTAAGGTTTTGCATCTTTGACATAAAGCGGTACACTGATTTTATCAGGTGGTCCAGGATATCTTCATTACCCAATTCATAATGCGCGATCAGGTGCAGCAGGCGGCTGTAGCATTGCAGGTCGGTCCGGAGATCTACCTTCCAGTTAATGATCTTATTTAAATAATCAATCCCTTTTTCGTAGTCGCCACTGCCAAAATAAAGACAGGCGATCTTATAATAAAAAACCAGTATACGGTGCCTGTCCAGATATAATTCATATTCCTTTAGTTTTTCTTCAATACCGGGGATCAGCGTCAATCCTTCCGTAAAGCTGCCTTCTAAAAAATGTTTATTAAATAAGGAGATCGTACTGTATACAAAACACTGGATACGGTTATTTACATTTTTTTGAACAAGATCGCTTTTGCAAAAGTGGTCAAATATTGCTAAGGTTTCGATCAGTTTTTTGTGATTACCAAGATCAAAATGCGACCCCATCAGGTTATGCATCCCTTTAATATAGTGTGCCGTTTCTATTTCAAGCATAAAGGGTTCTTCTTCAAAGAGGTTCACCCATTTTTGCGTATATCGGTAATATTGCAGAAAATCCTGCCGTATGAAAGCGTTCCAGCAATAACTCTGGTAGAGGTACAGCCGCTCGTAAAAACTTTTGCATTCAGTAGTTTTATCGCCTAATCTGCTGGCGAAGAATTGTTGAACGGCCATTGTTTCTTCTTCATTCCTGCTATGACCGTTTTTAATATACCAGCTATATAACTGCAGGGATAAATTTGAAAGCTGCGAGACAAGTGCAAGGCTTTTACTTACTTCATCCGCTTCCATGCTTAATTGATCCGCCCTGTCCTGCATACTTCGGGTAATATACAGGGCCTCTATTGTTTTTTCAAAAAAAAGAACCTGCTGCAGGTAAGTAAGCTGGTGATGGGTTTTTGCCTGCTCTTTCATCCGGTCCAGCACTTTCAGGCTTTGATGATACAAACCTTTATTGTACAATATGCGGGCGTAATCCATTTGCTCATGTAATGCGATGTCGATACTTTCATCATTGATCAGTCGCAGGCTGCTCAGGATCTGTTTATATAAATGAGCCTTCAGATTACTCAGCTGCTGCTTTTTAATGCCCTCGTTTTTCTTCAGTAAACCTGCTTCATCATATTCATCCATTTTATCCAGCGCATCAAACAACTGCACGCTTTTCAACTCGTCGGAAGAGGAATTACGGGTGGCATACAGCTTAAAATTGCGCTTTTCGCTTTTTTCAAGGGATTTAATGAGCTGAAATAATGGGTCTGTACTCCTGTTGGGCATCGTAATATGATTTCGTTAAATTCCTTACTGGTACTACATTTTAGCCCAAAATGGGTAGTTTATATAACGTAATAAGAGTAACAATTTAATAATGTAAAGCAGTTTTATGCGATTATATTCGTAACTCAAAGTTTAATAGAAAAATTAACCGGCACTTTATATGAAATTAATTTAACCTCTTTTTATCTAAATATACTAATTTCTATGTCAGCTAACAAGATACACATTTTTGATACCACTCTCAGGGACGGAGAGCAGGTTCCCGGTTGTAAGCTAAACACCAATGAAAAGGTTGAACTGGCATTAAAACTGGAAGAATTAGGGGTAGACATCATAGAAGCCGGTTTCCCCATTTCTTCACCAGGCGATTTTAGCTCTGTAAACGAAATTTCAAAGATTATAACCAATGCCAGCGTTTGCGGATTAACGAGAGCCGTGCAAAAGGACATCGAAGTGGCAGCAGAGGCATTAAAATATGCCAGGCGGCCACGGATACACACAGGTATCGGTACGTCGGACCTGCATATTAAAGCGAAATTTAATTCCACAAGGGAAGAAATTTTGAAAAGAGCCATCCAATCTGTAAAATGGGCAAAGAACTTTGTGGATGATGTAGAGTTTTATGCGGAAGACGCAGGCCGTACGGACAATAAATACCTGGCAAAAGTGGTGGAAGCAGTAATAAAGGCCGGCGCCACCGTAGTAAATATTCCTGATACCACCGGGTATTGCCTTCCTCATCAATATGGCGAAAAGATCGCTTTTCTTATAAATAATGTTCCCAATATAGACAAGGCGATCCTATCCTGTCATTGTCATAATGACCTTGGATTGGCGACGGCGAACTCTATTGCCGGTGTCATCCATGGTGCAAGGCAAATTGAATGTACCATCAATGGCCTGGGAGAAAGGGCAGGAAATACTTCACTGGAAGAAGTGGTGATGATTATTAAGCAGCATAAGGAGCTTGATTTTTATACGGGTGTAAATGCCAGGTTGTTGAATCCAGTCAGCCAACTGGTTGCCGAAACGATGCGTATGCCCGTGCAATGCAATAAGGCGATTGTAGGGACCAATGCATTTTCACATTCATCGGGGATTCACCAGGACGGATTTTTGAAGGATGCGCTGACCTATGAAATAATTGATCCTGTTGATGTAGGAGCAGAAGCTTCAAAGATCGTACTAACGGCCAGGAGCGGGAGAAGCGCGTTGGCACATCGTTTTCACAAGTTGGGCTACCAGTTTGACCGGAACGATATCGATCTGTTGTACCAGGAATTTTTATTGGTAGCGGATAGAAAAAAAGAGGTAATTGAAGACGATCTGAATGCTTTGGCAAAGGCGCATTCCAAAGCAGTAGCCGTATAGCGTTTACTGTTTACGGTTTTCCGTTTCACGTTTTCATTGGAGGATCATTTATTATCAAACGATATTTTTAAAGGTAAAAAGTAATTGCCATTAAACAATAACCAATAACGGGTGAACTTCGCATCTAAAAACTGTAACTGTAAACGGTAAACAGAAAACAGTAAATGGTAAACAGTAAACAGTACTCCTGAAAACATTTAGTAAAAACAAATGATAAAAAACATTGCAGTAATTTTTGG
>JBDTVX010000117.1:0-14068 GCA_040007015.1 Ferruginibacter sp.
GTAAAAATTTAAGAATCCTACTCCAACACCTCCGAAAAAAGAATTGATCATCATTCCGAGCATCGCAAACATACCTGTAAGTGGTGTAAAGCTGTCGTGCATGGCATTTACAGAGCCGTTGGAAGTGACCGTGGTTGAGATCCCCCAATAGGCAGATGCGGCAGGGCCAAAGCGAACTTCCTTACCTTCCATACTACCCAGGTTTTGAAGCAGGCCCATTTTATGAATGGCATTGCTCCCTTTCATTTCCTGGTAGATGGATGGAACCACGAGCAATAAAAACCCGATCGTCATTACTCCAAATATCATCCAGGCCAATCGTTTTCTTTTTATCATATAACCTAATGCAAATACCATGGCGACAGGTATCAGGATGATGCATATATTCTCCATCATATTGGTAAAGTAGCTGGGATTTTCCAGCGGATGGGCGCTATTTACGCCAAAGTACCCTCCGCCGTTAGTGCCTAATTGCTTGATGGCAATCATCGCCGCCGAAGGGCCTCTTGTTACATTCACGGTATCTCCCTGCATGGAAATAAACTGGTCTTTCCCCTGGAAGTTCATAGGGGTGCCATTGAAAACCAGTACGATGGCCACAATAATCGACAGGGGTAATAATATCCTGGTACATGATCTTATAAACAAGGAATAAAAATTACCCAACTTTTCGGCATTTTTTTCCTTCATGGCTTTAAACACAACGGCACATGCAGCCATCCCGGTACCAGCGCTGATGAATTGAAATAACATTAATAATAGCTGGCCAAGGTAAGACACACCGCTTTCACCCGAATAATGCTGCAGATTGGTGTTGGATACAAAGCTGATGGTGGTATTAAATGCAAGGTCGGCGGTCATAGATGGATTCCCATCGGGGTTAAGTGGCAGCCAGCTCATGTTCATTAATACCAACATGGAAAATAAAAACCAAACAAAGTTAATAACCAACAGGGCCCCCAGGTTCTGCTGCCAGGTCATTTCCTTCCCGGGTTTTATTCCGCCAATTTTATAAAATAGCTTATCCAAAGGATTAAGAACCGGATCGAGCCAGGTTCTTTCCCCATTATAAATTTTACCAATGTACCGGCCCAATGGAATAGCCAGCAACACCATAATAACAAACATGGCAATAACTCCTAAAATTTCTGTATTCATATTTAAAAGGTTGAAGGTAAAAGGTAAAAGTTTGAAGGAAGAAGATGCCGCGGGTTTTACCCTGCACCTTACTCCTTTTTGCCTTACACCGGTTTTAAAAATTTTCCGGTTTTACGAGTACATAACAGATGTAACAAAAAACCAGGATGGCTAAAATAAATAGTAATAACATGGCATTAAATTTTGTCGAAAAAACTGATTGATTTGTAAAATAATGCAAAGCATAATATGCCGGCAAGGATCAGGAAGATTGTAAGCATGGTACTAATGAATTGATTGAAGCATGAATGCAATGGATAGCGTTAAAATATATACCGCGGGAATCATGATGTGTAAGTTCAGGCGGTAACCAGGTCTTGTTTTAGTTTTTGTTATCATGATGAAAGTTTTCACCCAGATGCCAAATGATATACCACTTTTTTGGCTTTTGAAATAGTGAGCGCTCAAACATACGATGGATAAGCCTTCGCGGCATAGAAAGAAATTCTGAGCGATATTGGAAAATTAAAAAACCCTTCCGTTTTGGAAGGGTGATTATCATTTTGGGGCGTATTCGTAGGAACCGGCCGCGGCCGGTTCTTACAGGCCCAATCCATATTCCTCAATTTTCCTGTATAAAGTGGTTAACCCTATATTCAGCAATTTCGCCGTTTCGGTTTTATTGCCCCGCGTA
Organism: Ferruginibacter sp.; assembly: GCA_040007015.1. Lineage (GTDB taxonomy): Bacteria > Bacteroidota > Bacteroidia > Chitinophagales > Chitinophagaceae > Ferruginibacter. Next base: position 1,832 of record JBDTVX010000117.1, read on the forward strand.
TGGATCAATACCCTTTGTATATGTAATTTTTCCACACTGGCAAGATCAAATGCAGATAATACCTGTTTCCCATAATGAAGCTGCTGCATTTCCAGTGGTAAACTATCTATCGTTAATTCGTTGCCACCAGATAATATGACGGCACGTTCTATAACATTCTTCAATTCCCGTATATTTCCTTTCCATTCGTGTTGCTGTAACCGCGCCTTGAAATCATTACTCATCGAATCAATTTTCGTATTTGATTTTTGCGCAAACAATTTCAGAAAATATTCAGCCAAAACAGGGATGTCATTTTTCCTGTCTTTCAAAGAAGGAAGTGAAATCGTAAAAACATTGATGCGGTAAAAAAGATCTTCCCGGAATTTTCCATCTTTTACTTCCTGTTGCAGATTGCGGTTGGTAGCGGTAATGATCCTTACATCAACTGTTGAAGGCTTGGTATCCCCTACTTTTATAAACTCACTGGTTTCCAATACACGCAACAATTTAGCCTGCAGGTCAAAATGCATTTCACCGATCTCATCTAAAAACAGCGTGCCTGCAGATGCTTCTTCTATCAGGCCCTTTTTGTCTTTTACTGCACCCGTAAACGCTCCGGCTTTATGTCCAAATATTTCACTTTCCAGCAAATCTTTACCAAAAGCACTGCAATTAAGCGCCACAAAAGGATTGCCAAATCTTTTACTGCTATTGTGAATGGATTGCGCAAATACCTCTTTGCCGGTACCCGTTTCGCCCAATAGCAAAACCGAAGCATTGGTAGGAGCTACTTTTTTTGCCATTGCAACAGCTTCCTTTATTTGGGCTGAGTCGCCAAGAATACTATCAAAGCTGTATCGCTTACCAACCTGCTGTTCCAGTTGGCCGATACGTTTCTGCATCTGCACTTTTTCCATTGCCCTGTTGAGCAGGGGAATGATTTTATCATTATCATCACCCTTGGTAATATAATCAAAAGCGCCGTTCTTCATGGCCTGCACCCCATCGCCAATATTACCGTAGGCCGTAAGCAGGATAAATTCGACAGCCGGAAAATGCGGCTTTATTTCTTTTACAAAATCAACACCATTGCCATCCGGTAATTTTACATCGCATAATACAACATCCACCTTCTCTTTTTCCAATAATTTTGTTCCGGCCTTTATTGTTCCGGCTTCCAGAACGGTAAACCCTTCAAGCCTGATGATGCGGCTTAAAAGGGAGCGAAGTTTTTCTTCGTCATCTATAACCAGGATCTTATTCAATGTCGTTTATTAAAAGGTGAATGATCAAATTTAGTCAAAATAGTAGTTGGGAAATTTTATGCCTATACTACCGAATGATAAACCAATGATCTTTGTTTTGCGCAATAGTGAAAAAATACAAATTGCGATCCACATCGATGTTGTTGCAGGCCCAGTGCTAATGAAACTGAATAACAGCGATTCACCCGTTCCCATAAAAATCAAACGCGCTTAGCTATAATTTAGCCTCCTTTCAAATACACTTAACTTGATTTTATTTTTGCCCGCAGATGTTGTAAACCAGCTAACTACGAATTACTATTTAGTTTATACGACATTTCCCCGATTCTGTCTTATTTTTATCTAACCAGCTCCCATTACAACACTACCAGTTTTGAAATTAGTTGGGTACCCGATTATACTTATCTACCTTTAATATATACTGTAATTATTCTATCGGTTCAATGTCAAACAATAATAAATCTACCGGCTGTTTCCGGGGAAGTTAAAAGAACCTGTTGCGTAAATAAAAACATTTGATAAACTGTAGAAGAAGTATAAAAATTACCAATGAACCATTTGACAGAATTTTTTTTAAAGCTATTTGATTATTCAGACTGGCCGGTGCGATGGAATAGTGGCAACTGGAGCCATTTACAGGGCTGGATCTATATTATAAGCGACATACTTATAGGCACCGCGTATTGTACCATTCCAATATTAATCATTAAAAAGGAAAGCCAAAAAAACGGTTTAAAAATCACCAGAATACATTACTTTTTTACCGCATTTTTTCTCGCAGGTGGAGTTACTCATTTTTTAGATGCCCTTTCATTCTGGTATCCTATTTACCGGTTTAATACGATCGTAGTTTTACTAACCGGTATTGTCGGCTGGATAGCTGTTTTCTATATTGCTAAATTTTACCGGGCGTTTTCGCCGGGCCCACAAAATATATTGGAACCTGCAAACGAGCTGCAGGAAAGAATAAAAGAGGAAGAATGGGAAAATGAAATACAATTGCAAACCATTTATAAAAATGCACCTGACGCTGTAATAGTTATCAACAGTAAAGGAAATATCATAAAATGGAACCCGGCTGCTGAAAAAATGTTTGGATGGAAGGAAGAAGAAGTTACAGGGAAAATATTAAATGAAATTATTGTTCCGGAAGAATTCCGGCAGGTGCATATTTCAGAAATGAAAAAATTTTTGAAAACAGGCGAGAGCGAGGTTTTTAACAGAACTACGATGCAGACGGTGTTGCGCAAAAATAATTCAGCCATCGTAGCAGACTTCACCGTTTCACCGGTAAAAGTAAAAAATGATTATTTATTTATAGGATTTGTAAGAGATGCTACCGAAAGAAGGGCGGCAGAGTTAGCTTTAAAGCAAGGCGCGGAGCGATACCGGCTTTTAACCAGTGAAGTGTATGATTATGCCATCATTATGCTTTCGCCGGAAGGGAATATAAGCAGCTGGAATGAAGGGGCGCAAAGAATTAAAGGGTATACCGAAAATGAAATTATGGGAAAGCATTTTTCTATTTTTTATACCAAAGAAGCAATTGAAAATAATTTTCCCCTGGAAGAACTGGCAATTGCTACAAGAGAAGGCCGCCATGAAAATGAAGGATGGCGTGTAAAAAAAGACGGGGTTCTTTTTTGGGCAAATGTAATTATCACCGCCTTGAAACAGGATGGCATGGTCATCGGTTTTTCTAAAATAACGCGCGACAATACGGAACAGAAAAAAGCGCAGGAGCAGATCAAACAATTGAATGCATCGCTGGAGCAGCGTGTTATTGAAAGAACAAGAGAATTACAGCAAAGTGAAAATAAGTATTACAGGCTTTTTGAAAACAGCCCGGTGCCAATGTGGGTGCTCGACCTGGCTACGTTGAAATTTATTGATGTAAACGAAGCTGCTATAAGGAATTATGGATATACGCGCCAGGAATTTCTTTCTATGTCAACTTTGGATATCCGGCCCGATGAGGAAAAAAAAAGGTTTCTTGAGCTTGATCTTTCCGCTTCGGCTGGAACGAGGCATTCAGGTGTTTGGAAACACCTGAAAAAAGATGGTTCCATTATCTATGCAGAAGTAAATTCGCATGAAATGAATCTCGGCCAGTTAAGCGCCAGACTGGTTCTTAGCACCGATGTTTCGGAAAGAAAAAAAGCAGCCGAAAGACTGGAGCTTGCGCTGGAAGCAGGACAGATTGGAGTTTGGGAACTGGACATTATCAATGATACTTCTGTGCGAAATTTACGGCACGACCAGGTATTTGGTTATGAAGAAATAATACCTTGCTGGGGTATTAAGGATCTACTGGCACACATTCACTCCGAAGACGTAATATGGGTAGAAGATTCATTTAAAGAAGCATTACAAACCCAAACCTTGGCAGTTGAAACAAGAATTACCCGGAAGGATCATTCCATTCACTGGGTTTTGATAACAGGAAAAGTTAACCGTGATAATAAAGAGAAGCCATTAATGCTTGGGACCGTGATAGATATTACGAAACATAAACAGGCCGAAGAAGAGATTCGTAAACTGAGCAATGAGTTAGAGGAAAGGGTGCAGGCAAGGACAAAGGAATTGTGTGCGGCAAACAAGGAGCTGGAATCTTTTTCTTATTCGGTATCACACGACTTAAGGGCGCCTTTGAGAGCCATTCATAGTTATTCGCAGATATTGCTGGAAGGCTATAAAACCAACATGGATGACGATGGAAATAAGGTCCTCAACAGGATAATGTTTAATGTGCAAAAAATGGAGCGGCTCATTCATCACCTGCTTGAATTTTCCAAGTTGGGAAAAACATGTTTGAAAAAAACCAATATTAATATCAATAAAATTGTAAAAGATGTAATTGGTGAATTAGGCCAGTCTAATAAATATCACCAGAATATCACTGTTGGGCAATTGGGTACGGCGATTGTGGATGAAGAAACTATCCAGCTTGTTTTTCAAAATTTATTGCTGAATGCTACGAAGTATTCTTCTAAAAAAGGAAATCCTGCTGTTGAAGTTGGCAAAACTGAAACGGATAGAGGCACTGCTTATTTTGTAAAAGATAATGGGGCGGGTTTCGACATGACTTATTATGATAAATTGTTTGATGTGTTTCAACGTCTTCACCGGCAGGAAGAATTTGAAGGAACAGGAATAGGGTTGGCGATTGTACAAAAGATCATATTAAAACATGGCGGCCAGGTTTGGGCCGAATCAGTTGTGAATGAAGGAGCTACTTTTTATTTTACACTTCAATAAACATATTAAAGCTTGCGAAAAATGAATACTGCCCGGGCCCGGGAAATCCTCCCTTATTGCATAAAATTAGTTACCCGATAAAACTAATAAGATGAGAAAAAAAATAAAAATATTACACCTGGAAGACGCAGAAAGCGATGCGGATCTTGTAAAGAGGGCTTTAAAAAAAGCGAATATCGAAGCAGAAATACTGGTGGTGGATAATAAGGAGACCTATATGAAGGCTATGATTGAATTTGTACCGGATATTATTCTTTCAGATCATACGCTTCCTTCATTAAATTCAGCTGAGGCATTAAATATTTTTCTGCAAACGGGGATAAAAATACCGTTTATATTGGTCACCGCCACCATATCCGAGGAGTATGCAGTATCGGTAATAAAGGCGGGGGCAAATGACTATGTTTTAAAGGACCGCCTTGAAAAGCTACCCGAGGCAATTATTAATTCGCTCGAAAAAATTGAATTGGAAATTAACCTTGAAAATGAAAAGGCGCTTAAAATAAAAGAAAAAACAAATGCAGTTTTGGTGGCGCATGAACTTGAAAGGAGCCAGATGGCCTATGAACTGCTTGAAAACATCAACCAGATTTTAGCAGCATCCAATCTATATATCGACTGCGCCATCGGTGAAGAAGATAAGCGCATGCTGTTTATGCAAAACAGTAAGAAATACATTTTGCTGGCCATTGATGAAATAAAAAAATTGTCGCAGGTGATAATGCCGCCCACCTTTGAAGTAATCGGGTTGATCGACTCTGTAAAAAACTGGATCGAATTTAAGCAGCAACAAAACAAAATGAATTTTATCACAGAATGGAAAAATTTCAATGACCGGGTAACGAGCGACAAATTACAGCTTACTATTTACCGGATTGTACAGGAGCAACTCAATAATACCATTAAATACTCAAATGCACAAAATGTATATATATCCCTTGAGCAAACAAAAGATACCCTGCAGTTACTGATAAAAGATGATGGGATTGGGTTTGACACTTCAAAGGCCACGAAGGGTGTTGGATTGCAAAATATAAATACGAGGTCGGAGATCCATAACGGGAAGGTGTTGCTGGAATCCAGTCCGGGCAACGGTTGCGTACTATCAATAATTTTCCCTGTTTAATGATTACGAACATATGCATTACCTGGCGTGCACTTCTATCTATTTACCAAAATAAAAAATGACATATAAAAAATGAGTGTAATTGTGATAATTGTAGATGATGATGAAGGGGTTCGGTTTTTTCATAGGATTATTGTTTCACAGAGCGAATTATGTGCCGAGCCTTTAAGCTTTGGCTATGGTGAGGAGTTACTGGAATACCTGGATAAAAATAGCGACGAAGCCGATAATTTCCTGATCCTGTTGGATATCAATATGCCCGGTATGAACGGCTGGGATATTATGGATGCAATAAGTGATAAAAGCTACCACAGCCGGGTTCATATTGTAGTAGTAACTTCGTCTGTTGACTGGGTGGAGCATGAAAAAGCGAGATCATATAGCATGGTGATTGACATTTTGGAAAAACCTATTTCTGATGCAGCATGTAAAAGGATCATGAATTATCCTTCGATTGCCCAATATTTTTCACAGGTTAAAAAATGAGTATAAAATATGCCTTGGTAACAGTACCGAATATACGCACTATCTTTTCCCGGAACGACAGTTATTGGTATCTGTAACATTTCATTTATGCCACTGGATTACGCGTGGCAAACATAAAAAATTTTATATCTTCTGCCATCCGCCGGCCGACGGAAGAATAAAGCAGGGACTTTTTCGAATTTGAGGCGAGTAATATTTTTCAATCAATGGCTTGTTTTAACCAACAATCCAGGTATCCGGATATAAAAATTATTCTACCCTTTGAAAGCCGGTACAATTTGGAGAACAGGGTGCTTCCTACCCTGTCTCTGAAAAAAATTGATGAAATTTTATTATATTGTCGTGGAAAGACAAATGGCGCAAAAATACAACCTGCAAATTTTGTCGCTTAATTTAAAACCCACACAATGAATAAGATATCACGCAGAAAAACTATCAAAAACCTTGCATTGGGCGGGGCCGCTATTCTTTATTCCCCTAATACATTGTTTTCTTTTGGCCGCCCCGCGAAAGATAAGCTGGGAGTGGCATTGGTAGGATTGGGTTACTACAGTACCGATCTGCTGGCCCCGGCCCTGCAACAGACCAGGGGCTGTTACCTTGCTGGCATAGTTACGGGCACACCGTCTAAGGCTGAATCCTGGAAGGTAAAGTATAATATCCCCGGCAAAAACATTTATAATTATCAAAACTTTGATCAAATTGCCAATAACCCGGATATCGACATTGTGTATGTGGTACTTCCACCTTCTATGCACCGCGAATATGTTGTGAGGGCAGCCAATGCCGGCAAACACGTATGGTGCGAAAAACCGATGGCGATGACAGCGCAGGAATGCCAGGAAATGATTGATGCCTGCAAAAAAAATAAGCGATCGCTGGCAATTGGTTATCGCCTTCACCACGAACCCAATACACAGGAGTACCGGCGGATAGTGAATCAGCATTTGCTGGGGAAAGTTCAGAAGCTAAATTGCGCAGCCGGTTACCGCGAGAACCGCACCAACCACTGGAAACAAATAAAAGCCATGGGCGGGGGCGTGCTATACGACATGGGCGTGTATGCCATCCAGGGCTCCAGGTGCGGTACGGGCATGGAACCTGTAAGGATCATATCCGCAAAGACCTCCACCACCCGTCCTGAAATTTATAAAAATGGCCTGGACGAAACTACGGTTGCCACGCTTGAGTACCCTGGCGGTTTGCTTGCTGATATTAAAACAAGCTTTGGCGAAAATATTAACTTCCTTGATATCACCTGTGAAAAAGGGTCCATTCATATGGCTCCCTATTCGGGGTACAATGGCTTAAAGGGGCAGAGCCCACTGGGCGAAATTTATCATCCGTACGAGGTTCCCTGGCAACAGGCAAAACAGATGGATGATGATGCACTGTCGATCAAACAGGGAAAGCCAATGCTGGTACCCGGTGAGGAAGGATTAAGGGATATCCGGATCGTGGAAGCAATTTACAGGTCGGCCAGTATGGGCCAGGCTGTAACACTGTAAAGACAAATTTTAAAAGAAAAATATCCCGGTTTTTTTAAAACTCAGTCACCGATCCTGCTTTTGATGACCGTGAAAAATAATAAGGTGATGCAAAACCTGCCTGTTAGGCTATTTCAGACACAGTAAATCACCCTCATTCATCCCGTATTTGGATTTTTATGTCAGTACATTCAGAATAGAATCAATAACGTTATAATCTGGCAATGCCTTTACTTTACGGTAAAGCTGAACAACAGAAACTCATTGATTAATTTTATTACCGGCATGAAAAATCTTATCAAAAGGAAATAAATGAAATCTTAAATATATTATTATGAAATGGAAAACTTTGTTATCGGTACTCTCTTTCCTCGCTGTGCAGGTCATTACAACGCACATCGGTGCACAGTCTGCAGGTAAGAATAATATGGAGGAATATCGGCTTCAATTTCATTTTTCCACAAAGGCAAACTGGATAAATGATCCCAATGGAATGGTTTATCACAAAGGCACCTGGCATTTGTTTTTTCAATATCATCCCTTTAGTACATCATGGGGGCCGATGCATTGGGGCCATGCGATCAGCAGGGATCTGATGCATTGGAAAGAAGAGCCAATCGCATTATACCCGGATAGCCTGGGTGCTATTTTTTCAGGGAGCGCTGTCGTTGATATAAATAATACATCAGGTTTTGGTAAAAATGGAAAGACCCCACTGGTAGCCATCTTTACACACCATAATTCCAAATTAGAAAGTACCACGAATGATTTCCAAAATCAAAGTCTTGCATATAGCCTCGACGAAGGAATGAGCTGGACAAAGTATGCCGGTAATCCTGTATTGCATAACCCGGGTATTTCAGACTTTCGCGATCCCAAAGTATGTTGGTACGAACCCGGCAAAAAATGGATCATGACCCTCGCTACAAAAGACCGGGTAACATTTTATTCTTCCCCTGATTTAAAAAAATGGAACAAGGAAAGTGAGTTTGGAAAAGATGCCGGCGCCCATGGCGGCGTGTGGGAATGCCCTGATTTAATTTCATTTGATAACAATGGAAAAAAGATTTGGGTATTACTGGTAAATATTAATCCCGGTGGCCCCAACAAAGGATCTGCCACACAATATTTCCTGGGCGATTTTGATGGCAGCAGTTTTCGATCTTCGCATACGGATACACGCTGGTTAGATTATGGCCCGGATGAATATGCAGGGATCACCTGGTCGAATACGGGAAATAAAAAAATATTTTTGGGGTGGATGAGCAACTGGTTATATGCGGGAGATTTACCCACCAAAACGTGGAAAGGCGCAATGACACTTCCCCGTGAGCTAAAGTTAAAACACGTTGGAAAAGATGTGTTCATAACATCTGAGGTGGTTCCGCAGGTAGCTACCATCCAGTCAACGCCTGTAGTGTTTAAAAATCTGAATGTTAACAAAAGTATGGATTTTTCTAAAAGGCTCCCCAACATCAGCCTTCCTTGCCGTATTAACCTGGATATGGAAAATGTGGTTGATTTTTCTTTGACCATTGCCAATGAATCGGGTGAAGAATTGCTGATCGGTTATAATAAATCCATGAACCAGTATTTCATTGATCGTACTAAATCAGGCAAAGTAGATTTTCAAAAAGACTTTGCTTCCAGGAATGTGGCGCCACGCCTGTCTGATAGCAAAAAAATAAACATGTCCTTATTTATAGATGTCAGCTCTGTAGAGTTATTTGCTGATGATGGATTAACCGTAATGTCAGCGGTGTTTTTTCCTGGTAAGCCGTATAATAAAATTAAAGTGGAGTCTCCCGGCAAAATCGGGATAAAAAAAATGGAGTATTTTAAAATAAATAGTACCCTGGAAAAATAATTTCTGCTATGCCACTCATTAATGTGACAGTCCTTTTTGAGGGTTCAAAAGGTGGAAAGATGATCTATACATTTGATAGCGTCACAAAATTTTCCTGCACGTTGCCTGAAATAGCCGGGGAAATTAGTATCATTCAAAAAATGAGATATCGATTGAAAGCAGCTACAAATACAATGCAGAAATGGCGCAATCAATCAAGATTCCAGGTCTTTTCCTGTAAAATGGTAAGTTAATTAAGCTCCTTGCTGGTGACGGTGATTCTAACGCTCATTCATTTAATTTGCGCATACCATTCAGCTTAGCCCTACACCGATTATGTCTATCGGTTCTTTCAAAATCCTCACGGATTTCAAAATCCAGTCTTTCGACTGCTCGGTACATTGTGACGGTTGCTACCTACCGCCCAATTACTCGAGCCGCAGTCCCGGTAAGCTACTATTCGTGGAAGAGTAGGTTTACCTTACGGTTTTACCCGTATCAAACTATCCGACCAAGACCTTTTCAGGTCGCACTTCAATGTCCAGCCCTGACTTTTGGCATTGTTGGCGGCAGGCATTTTTTTCTAGCTACTTTTTGTCGTTGCTAGTTCCAACTGGTTTAAAGCTTTTGCCCACTGGTACAAGAATATGTTTCGAGAAATAAAAATGGTTCACCCGGCTTTCAGGCCAGAAAAAATTACATATTCAACCGATTTACATTAGAGAATGATGTTATCAAAGTGATTACATCGGGACTTGCGGAATCGGTGATTTGTGGAAGTTTCTTGTCATTATCGATATCTAAGTATCCTTTAAGTTCGGACCAGTCATGATTTGATATCTGTTTAAATCCCATTGACCAATCCGCGAAACTTCTTTCCTTAATATTATTGTCAAGCAGTTTTATTATACGCTTATGCCTTCTATCCATACATATTTTATTATAGAGTGCATGAATCACCTCTTTTTCCCCTTCTAATATTTGGATGATAGATCCTTCATGATATAGCAGCAATCCAGTGATATTAAGTCTGAGGTTATTTGACCGACTTGTATTCAAAATGTCAATAATTTCTTCATTTGAAAACAAAGAAGAAGAGGTGCTTTAATAAATCAAAGTGTTCATAATATTGTTTTTTTGATTTGTCAGCAAAATATTGTGATTTGCGAGATAATAAATGTGTCATTACAATTGAAGCCCATCATACCTTGTTTTTACTACTCAATGCAAAAAAAGATTGAGAAATTAAAATCGACGGCCTGCTTGCTGCCAACGTTTTGCATTGCCGAAGGACAGGGAACTGATGCTTGTCCCGCCCGGACAGATGCCAAATTGAAAATATAAAGTACAAGGTAAGAACAAAAGCTTAATTGAAATCCGCCCAGCCAGAACCACGGCTGACAGTGATTTGTAGCCGGTGTCCCAATGTCATGCCCTAACTTTTGGCAAGCATTGTTGGCTGCATGTACCTTGTCTTTGGTATTACTTGTGGTCTAAGAAGCAGTTTATTTTGAATCAGGGTATTGAATACGAAACCTGTCTATTTCATTATCAATTTGTTTAATTTTAAGCAACCCTTTAGGTTTTATTTCATTATAAATCTCATCTTTTTTAACCAAAAACACTGTCTTTTTGTTAATGGCGGCAATATTATATTTTATCTTATTGTATTTCTCTTTCAACAGGTTTATCAAGCAGTAAACCATTTCATCCAGCTTTTGTGTTTCCTTTATTTTGAATGTTGAAAAATCTCTTTCAATATACCATAAGTCAGATATGAATTTGTCTATGTTAGGCTTATAATTTGAATCCAACGACAATTTTACATTCTCTTTCATTCGTTTTAAATTACTAATCACTTCTTTCATAATCCCCTTATTATTTTCAATAGTAAGACTTATGTTTATATGCTTCTCATTGGCATCTTTATATTTTTCAGTAGATCTTTTTAATAAAACAAATTCGCCTAATGTATATGTAGTTTAAGCCATTTTATCGCGGCTTTTACTTTTTCGTCATTTTCAATATCGTTGAATTTGTCAACTGCCGTAAAGGGAATGTCTGGTTCAATTGCGTCTTTGTATATTTTCCCATTTCTGTCAGCACTATATCCAACTGCAAGGTTCATAAACGCCGTATCATTAATTGGAATACCTGTATTGACCGTTACATATCCCGCTGTTTTTGAGCCTAATAAAACAGTATTCTTTCTTCCTTTGAAAGCAATAATAAAACATTCTGCTGCACTTCCTGTATGAGGGCTTATAAGCATAACAACAGGAACTTCGCGAGCGTTAATATTACATGTTGGAGTTATTTTTGAATGAATGGAAGTGTCAACGAAAAAGCCATCGTTTTTTATAAACCAGTCTTGTTTTTTCTTACCCCTGAATGAACCAATATATCCTTGTGTTAATAATTGTTCCACGCCTAAAATCATCGGATGCATAGCACCTCCCCCGTCCAGCCTTAAATCCAGTATGATACCTTTCACTTGTTTTTGCAACAATGAGCACAGGCTGTCATTTAATTTCTGTGCTTTTGTATTAAAATCATCCTGTGTCGCAACCGGCATTGATGGTATTCTTAAATAACCGATATTTTTATCAAGAACACGTGTTATACTTTGTACTCCTTTTTTCCACTCATTCATTATGCTGTCCGAAATTTTAGTTTCTTCACGTTGCCATTGAAATATGCTGTCTTTGTAAAAAAAAGTTCCATGAAAATCATTGATTGACTTATATAAATATCTCATTACCGGGCCAAGCCCGTAGGGATTATTTA